>JBCJRT010000009.1:0-50281 GCA_039745115.1 Solirubrobacteraceae bacterium | reverse complement strand
CTCCACACGCGCAGTGCGCGACCGAGCAGCGCGGCGATGAAGGCCGCGACCAGCGCGCAGGTGACCGCCGCTCCGGCCGCCAGATCGGCGTGGTAGGAGGCATATAGCCCGAACAGCGAGGCCGCCCATGCGATTCCGACTGCCAGCGCCATCATCGCTGCGATCCGCGCAGTAAGTAGCCGCGCAGCGGCTGCCGGTCCGATCAGCATGACGACGACCAGCAGGTTGCCGAGCGCCTGTACGGCGACCAGCGTCGCGCCGGCCAGCAGCAGCGCTAGGACGAGGTCAAACGGCCCAGGCGAGCGGCCCATAGCCAGCGCTTGGCGACGATCGAAGCCCGTCACCAGCAGCGTATTGTGTAACACCGCCAACACGATCAGGACGACGACGGCGAAGCCGCCGGCCAGGATGATCTCAGTCGTGCCGACCGCCAGCAGGTCGCCAAACAGAATTCCGTTCAGCCCGGCCGGCGTTGATGGCGCCAGTCCCAGCAGCACACCGGCGCCGAACAGCGACGTGATCACGACCGACACGGCGACCTCAGTGCCAAGCAGCCTGATCCGACCGACGAGTGAGATCAGAGCCGCGCCGACAATCAGCCCGGCGGCGCCGCCAACGATCAGCGGCAGCCCAAGCAGCGCCGCGCCGACCAACCCTGGCAGCATCGAATGCGCCAACGACTCGGCGCTGTAGGCGCGGCCAGCAAGCACGATCCAGCAGCCAAGCGTGCCGCCAACAATGCTAAGCAGCGCCAGTTCGATCAGGCTGCGAACGACGATCGGCTCGCGCAGCGGCTCTGTCAGCCAGTCGATCATCGCCTCAGCGCTGCTCACCGTGGTCGTGGTGATGCGGCGGCAGGATCGACAACGATTCGTCGCCCGGCAGTGCCACCAGAGCCGCCCCGTAGGTGCGTTCGATCACCTCACGCGTCAATACCTCGGACGGTCGTCCGAAGGCAATCTGCACCCGGTTGCAGCAGAGCACCAGGTCCCAGCTGCGGGCCTGTTCGATGTCGTGCGTTGCGATCAGCAGGCCGCGCCCTTCAGCGGCGAGCTCGTCGAACAGCACGGTCAGCAGCTCGGCGCTTGGCGCGTCGATCCCTGCGAAGGGTTCATCGAGCAGCAGCAGCGGCGAGTCCTGCACCAGCGCCCGCGCAACCAGCACCCGCTGGCGCTGACCGCCTGACAGCTCGCCGAAGGTCATCCCGGCCAGCTCTGCGATGCCGACGCGCCGCAGCGACTCCAGCGCCAGTCGGCGGTCAGCGCGCGATGGGCGCCGCCACCAAGCGAGCCGCGAGACCGACCCCATCAGCGCTACATCGAGCGCGCTGACCGGGTAATCGAGGCGCGAGCGCTCACCCTGGGGCACCAGCGCCGGGCGGCCGCCGAAGAGCTCAATCTCGCCTGATGACGGGGCAAGCTCGCCCGTCATCACGCGCATCAGCGTCGACTTACCGCCGCCGTTTGGACCGAGCAGCGCGACGCGGTCGCCGCGCTTGATCTCGCAGGTGATACTGCTGATCGATGGTGCCGCTGCGCCCGGGTAGCGCGCCGCCAACCGGTTGCAGACGACCAGCGGCTGATCGCTTAGCGGCCGAACAGGCATCGCACTCTCCCGCCCGAGATACCGCCGACGATTGCCTGCGTGTTGGCCAGCGCAGCGCCGATCAGCGTGCCGGCGGCGGCGGTGCGCGGGCCGAGCGTGTCGCCGTATAGCTGATAGTTCGATGATGCGCCGGTGTCGCTGGCGATCCGGTCGGCGAGCGCCCGGTTAAGCGAGCTCTCGGGGAAGACCGCCGCAACCTTCAGCGCCTTGATTTTCGCCTCGAGCGCCGCAACCTCACCGGCCGAGGCCTGGGACTGGGTCGAGGTCGAAGGGAAGATGGCGCCGACCGACCGCAAGCCGTAGCGGCTCGTGTAGTAGACGAAGGCGTCGTGGTCGGTGACGATCAGCCGTCGGCTCGGCGCAATGCGGTTGATGCAGGCACTGATGGCCTTGTCGGTACTGCGCAGCTTCGCCCGGTAGGCGCGGGCGTTGGCGATGATCAGCTCGCGCGCCCTTGGGTCAGCGGCGATTAAGGCGCGCTCAATCTGCGTCGTTGCCGCCGCAACGTTTGCCAGGTCCTGCCACCAGTGCGGGTCGGTGGCGCCGCCAGCTAAATGCCGTTTGACAGGGACGCCGCCGCCGACGTCGATCACGCGTGCGCCGGAACCGGACTGCTCAACCAGTTTGGCGGACCACCGGTCGAGCCCCAGCCCACTGGTGAACAGCAGCTTTGCGTCGGCGACCGAGGCGACGTCGGCCGGCCGCGGCTCATAGTCGTGGGCCTCCGAGTTGGGCGTCAGAATCTGCTCCACGCTGACGGCGCTACCGCCGACCTGACGGACGATGTCGCCAAGCTGCGTCGTCGTTGCAGCAACCGTCAGTTTCTGCGTATCGTTCGGCCCGCCACCGGCGCAACCGATCAACATCAGCCCGCTCGCGACGGCAGCGCAGAGCGCCGCCGGGGCGAGCCACGGCCGCCGCGCGCGCAGCGCAGTTGCCACGGCGACAAGGGCGAAAACAAGTCCGGAGAGGACAGCAATCGCAGCTCCCGGCGGCAGATTGAGCTGGAAGGCAAGGACCATGCCGGCGACCCCCTCTGCCGCCGCCAGCGCTGCCGTCGCGAGCTGCCACCTGATCAGGCGGCCGGTTAGCAGTCGCATCGTCGCCGCCGGTACAACAAGGATCGCCGTCGCCAGTAGCGCGCCGACTGCGGCGAGCGCGGCAACGGCGGCCAGCGCGATCAGGCCAATCAGCAGCGCGTCGCCGCGACCACCGCGATTCCTGAAGCCGCTGGCCAACCAGCGCGGGCCGGCAAGCAGCGTCGCCGCCAGTGCCAGCGCAGCGGTCAGCGCCGCCAGTGCCAGTTCGGGCGGTCCGATCGCCAGCAGACTCCCAAACAGCAAGCGGTCAACGCTGCCTTGCGAGCCGAAGACGTCGCTAGCAAGGATCACGCCAAGCGCCAGTGCACCAGCCAACACGATCGCCGTCGCGCTGTCGCTGCCAACCGAGCGTCGGCGCACCAGCAGCGTTATCAGCGCAGCCATCAGTAGTGCCGCGCCGAATCCGCCGAGCAGGGGCGAGAAGCCAAGCCCGTCCGCCAGTACAAGCCCCGGCACGGCGGCGCTGCCCACGGCGTGGGCATAGAAGGCCATGCTGCGCAACACAATCCATACGCCGAGCGTCCCGGCAACCGAAGCGAGCAGCAGAACCTCAACGATCCCCCGCTGGAAGAACGGCAATGTGAAGCTGTCAAACACAGCCCCAACTTATCAGGAATGATTCTCAGTACTGCTTATCTGGCCTGTCTGCTTGCACCGGGCGACCGCTACGCAACAGTCAGCGATGTGCAACAATAATCAGCATGTGCGTGCAATGCATGATCGGTGCTGTCAGCGCCGGAACAGCGGCAACCGGGGTTCGCTCGGTCGTCGCCGTCAAGCTGGCCGGCTGGCTCAGTCCGGCCCGGATGCGGCTGACCAGCGGCACGCTGATCGCCGTCGCCGTCGTACTGGCGTCGACCGTACTCAGCGGCGGCGGCGCTTAAGCGGCCGGCGCCGAGAGCGCGGCGACGGGCTGCTGGTCGAGCCAACGCTCACCGAAGCAGCGCATGTCGTCGATCAGCGGCAGCAGCGCACGACCCTTATCGGTCAGCGCGTACTCGACCCGTGGCGACATCTCAGGCAGCTCGCGGCGCTCGATGATTGCTTCTTCCTCAAGCTCACGCAGACGCAGTGACAACGTGCGCGGGCTGATCCCGCTCAGCGAGCGCTCCAGCTCGCAGAAGCGCGACAGCCCCTGATCAAGCTCGCGCACGACGAGCAGCGTCCACTTGGCGCAGACGATATCGGCGGTGCGACAGACAGGACAGTCAGGATCGATAGCCACTCAATCACTTTACCAACGATAGTGCCGATGACGATCCGTCATAACCGGTACCGCAGGGTCTTCGCAGGGCGTGGGGGAACTCCAGCGAGGACGGCTAACTGCGTCAGCTGCGGATCAGCTTCCGTTGCTGGTGGTTTGCTTCGGGCGCGAGCGCACAGTCCAGTCGCGTCCACCGTTGTTCGAGATCAACACCGTGCCGCCATCATGAAGCGCGACATAGAGCGCGTCGCGCTCAGCCTGGAAAGCCGCCGGAGCCCCGTCGACCCGACCGATCGTCTGCCAGCTTCGCCCTTGGTCTGTGCTGCGGGACAGCTGCCCGTCAAGCGTCATGCGATAGACGCCGTCAGCTCGCCAGCCAAGCAGGCCGGGCGCGCCGTCCAGCCGTTTCCAACTACGTGCCGCGTCGTCGGAGCGGTAGAGGGCACGCTCGTCGGCGGCCAAGATCCGATCCGCGTCGTCAGGGGAGATTGCGAGGTCGATCAGCATTAGCGCGCTGGGGAGATTGCGCTTGCGCCAAGTCTCGCCGCCGCTGTCGCTGACCAGCAGCTGACCGGCTCTGGTATCGAAGTCTGAACCGAACCCCACCACCCGTCGGCCGGAGGCTTCCAGGATGTGGAAGTCTGCCTTTCCGAGTAGCGAGATTGGTTGCCATGTCTGCCCAGCGTCCTGTGAACGGATCAGGCCCAGATAAGGCGGAAGCTTCTCTCGCAGGTCGGGATGCCCGGAGCCGAGGAAGCGGTTGGGCCCCACCACGGTAAAGCCCATCGTGTCCTGATATCTCCCGGCTACCCGGATAGCTGTCTCGTCGCCTTTCGGCGCTCGGAACAACCCAGTGTGGGTGGCGATAAACAGCGCTCCGTCGCTCGGGTTGATGCCGAGCCCGTGAACATGGACAGGGCCCGGATCGATAACAGAAGTGCTGGGCTGCCCTGAGCCTTGGTCATCGCTGCGATCGCCGCCGCAACCAGCAAAAACCCCGACACCGAGCACGCCGAGCACGACGAGCAACACGGACCTAGAACGCCTAAACACTGCAGTCATCCTAGCGGCCAGCTGCCCCGTCAGGCGCCTAGGTCAGGCGACGTCGCGCAGCTTCTGCGCTTCGGCCAGCGACTGCAGCTTCTTCAGTGACTGATTCTCAATCTGGCGGATCCGCTCCCGCGTCACGTTGAAGGTTCGGCCAACCTCGTCAAGCGTTCGGGGATGCTCGCCGCCCAGTCCGTAGCGCAGCTCCAGCACGCGGCGCTCACGGTAAGAGAGGTTTTCCAGCGCCTCGCGCAGCGCCTCCTTAGTCAGCACTTCGGCGGCGCGCTCGTAGGGCGACTCGGCCCGCTCGTCGGCGATGAACTGACCGAACTCCGATTCCTCTTCATCGCCAACCGGCTTCTCAAGCGAGACCGGCGCCTGCGCTGAGCGCTTGATCTGATCGACCTCTTCGGGGTCGATGCCGGTCACTTCGGCGATCTCCTGCGGTGTCGGTTCACGACCCAGCTCAGTCACCAGCTTGCGCTCGGCGCGGCCGATCTTGTTGAGCTTCTCGACAACGTGAACCGGGATACGGATCGTCCGCGCCTTGTCGGCCAGGGCGCGGGCGATCGCTTGGCGGATCCACCACGTTGCGTAGGTCGAAAACTTGAAGCCCTTGCGATAGTCGAACTTCTCAGCGGCGCGGACAAGGCCCAGTGTCCCTTCCTGAATCAGATCAAGAAACGGCAGGCCCTGGTTGCGGTAGTTCTTCGCAATCGAGACGACGAGGCGCAGGTTCGACTCGACCATCTTGTGCTTGGCAGCAAGATCGCCGCGCTCGATCTTCTTCGCCAGATCGACCTCTTCCTGAGCAGTCAGCAGCCGGACCTTGCCGATGTCCTTGAGGAACAACTGCAACGAGTCGGTCGTCATGTCGGGGCGCAGATCGATCGCTGCCTTGGCACGCCGGCGCGTCCGCTTGTCGGGCGCACGCTCAACCTGATCGGTCGGCGCCGACGGATCATCGTCGATCAGCTCAATCTCCTGACTTTCGATCCAGGTCTTCAGTTCCTCGCGGTCTGAATCATCAAGATCGAGCTCCGCCGTGGCGCTGGCGATGTCGGCGTGCGACAGCACTCCGGTCTGCGCGCCGCGGGCGACAAGCGTCTTGATCTCTTCCAGTTCCTGAAACTCGCTGACGGTCATGGCATCCGTTTCGTACTCGGGTCAGATTCATCCGGCTGCGCCGGGGCACCCTTGACAGTAGAAGCTCGGCGACACTATTCCCCCTCAGCGCCAACCGATTTCCACCGATCAGAGTCTCCAGAGTACTGCCGTTGCGAATCGCGCGGTAAAGAATTACACGCTAAATCCCGCTTCTTCGACCCAGCCGTGGCAGAATAGAGCGATGCCTACTTCCGAGCCACGCGACCAGCAGAATGAAAACGACGTGTTGACGAACCTGCCTCGCAGCCGCCGTCAGCGACCAAGCGTGCGCCGCGACGCCGCCAGAGCGGCGCAGGCCAGTGCCAAAACGCGCTCCACACTGACCGGCACTGCAGAGCCGGTGATCACCGAAGCAGCGGGAAACAAGCAGGCCGAGCAGCCAAAGGCGCCGGCCGCTGCAAGTGGCGTGCCACGCGCCGGTTACGCGACGCCGAACGCCGGCCACAGCTTTGGCGACGCCGATCCGGCCGGGCTGCTGACCGAGCTGACGCGCGCCGCGCTGCGGCTGCTGCCCGGCTGACAGCGCCGCCAGCTCAGTTAGTCACACCCACAACGGCCGATTGCTGTACCCTCCGAGGGGTAATTGCCGAACCGCTTCGCGCCCTGCGTGAGGCGGACGGGGGAACCACTGCGAGTCGCAAGGCTCGCTGGGGCGAATCAGACGCTTTGCGTCGGTAGGGCCGCTCGTTTGGCCCGAGCCCGTCAGCTCACCTCGTAGGCCACCAACGAGAGCTATACAGATCCGCCTGATTCACCGACAGCTATTTGCCCTACCCGCCGCCTTAGTGCTACTGGCCTGCGCAGCCGTGCCCGCCGGCGCTCAGGCCACCGGCGGCATCTCGCCCGCTGACGCGCTGCTCAGCGCCAAGCCGGCGACGCTCGGCGCGGCCGTCCGACTTGAAGGAATGCTGGCCGGTAGCGGCCCCTGGCGCCACGTTGACATTCAGCTGCAGTCAAGCGCCGGCCGCTGGCTGACAATCGCCCGCGGCCCGGTCGCAGCAAATGGCGCATTCAAACTGAGCTGGAAGGCGACAAGGCACGGCCGTTTCCGCGCCCGAGCTCTCGCCAGCGGCGGGCGCAAGGCCGAGGAAGGCAACCCACCGACGACGATAATCAGCGTCCACAACAAGACTCAGGCAACCTGGTACGACCAGAGCGGCACGACGACGGCCTGCGGCGTTCGACTGAAGAAGAAGACACTCGGCGTCGCCCACAAGACGCTGCGCTGCGGCACGCTGCTCGAGTTCAGCTTCCGTGGTCGTTCAATCACAGTGCCGGTTATCGACCGTGGCCCTTACGGCGCCGGCATCAGCTACGACTTCACGATTGAGGTCGCGCGCCGCCTTGGCTTCGTCAACACCGGCCGCGGCAGCGTCGGCGTTCTGGCGCACAGCAACGCTCTGACAGCGTTCCGTGGACCGTCGCTGCCTGGCACGCGGGCCAGCGACAACTGAGCGACCGTGAGCGACGCGGCGCTTGACATCGTCGGCGCCCAGCAGCTGGTCGCCGAGCAGTGCAGCCCTAAGCGGCTTCGACGTAAGCGAGCGCTCGGTTTGCCAGCGCCGTCAGCGCTGGCGCCGGCTCGGCCAGCGCCAGCGGCCGTTCGGCCAGCAGCTGCCCAAGCTCGCCGCCAAGCTGCTGATCGCTCTGCGCAACGATCCTCGCCGCCGCCTGAGCAGCCTTGCGGGTGGCGATCGGATCGAGCGTCCAGATCGCCTCGAAGCGGCGCTCGGAGCCCTTCGGCCGATCATCGTCCGCGCCGTCGAGTTGCTCCCAGGCCATTAGCGCCGCGCTATAACCCGGCGCGTCGATCACGACCGCCCACTCATTGCCGAGCACGGCGTCGGCCCGGATCGGGATCTCAATCGGGCCGCGAGGCGGCCTGCGCTCGGAGGCAAAGTCGGCGAAGACGACGGCAACCTCGGCCTGCGCGGCCAGCTCGCGGTAGCGCGGCTCGACTGCGCGGTAGAAGGCCTCGTGTTGAAAGGCGCCAAACAGCACCGGCGCCGCGGCCAGCGCCAGCGCCTCATGCTCAATCGCGCGGCTCAGCGCGATCAGCGTCGACTTGCGCAGCAGCTGCGACTGAATGCCACGCCCCGAGGCCGCGACCGCAGCGTAGATCGATGAACGATCGGACTGGCTGCGATCCTCAACGGCGTGCTCAATCGCCGCGGCAATCGACAGCCCGCGGCGGCGGTAGGCCTGGACCCGGCCCAGCGTTTCGACATCATCGGCCGAGTAGCTGCGATAGCCGTTGGAGCTACGCGGTGGGCACGGAAAGCCGTAACGCTGCTCCCACATCCGCAGCGTGCCAGCGGCGATGCCGCATTGCTCAGAGACCTCTTTGATTGAAAGTTCGTTCATTGGCAGGTTGGACCCGTACCCTCGATCCCGCTAGTAGTACGCGGAAGCGCCGCTGATCGTTCATCGCTGGTTGTCACCATGCACGTAGCCGTCATATGAATACCGATAGAGAACAGTCAATCCTGCTGACCGGAGCGACCAGCGCCGTTGGGGAAACGTTTGGTGCCTGACCTGCTGGCGGTCGCTGCCGTAATCATCATCCTGATCGGCGCAGCGCTCGGCCTGATCGCGCTGGTTACCTACCTGCTCAGCCGCCCGAGCCAAGTAGGTGACGTAAAGATCAGCGGCTTGCACGACTCCACCACCACCGACCGGGCCGGCGCCGTACGGACCGTCCAGTCGGCCGAACTGGAGCTCGCCACACCGGCGCTCGATCAGATCTGGACGCCGATGCACCTCGAAAGGCTGGCCCGCACCTACTGGCACTTCCTGAGCCGCTGCACGCTCGGACTGATTCGCGTCAAGTACACCCAGGAGCAGCGGCTCGTCGTGCTGATCGGTCGGCCGCTGGTCCTGCTGTCGTTCGACCGTCCGCAGTACGAGATGGATGACGGGCGCGGCATTGTCCGCTGGCGGATTGAACGCGGCCTGCTGGTTGCCGCGCCCGGGATCGACGCCGACGGATACCTCGAGATTGACGTTGCACGCAAACCGATCGGCGATGGCACACGCAGCACACTGGAAGTCGACGTCGAGGTTGCCAACTACTACCCGCGAATCGCCGCCTCAGTCGCCCACTGGGCCTACGCCGCGACGCAGTCGCGGATCCACGTGCTCATCAGCTACGGCTTCCTGCGCTCGATTGCCCGCGGCGACCTGGCGCCATCAAAGGCGGGGCGCTTTGCTGCGATCAACGAGCTGCCAGCGCCAAGCGGCCCGCGCCCAAGCGAGCGCGGCGCGCCGGCCGCCTAACCGATTAGCGCTCGCAGCTTCTCGCGGTTATGACGCGCCTTGACGCGGCGCACCGTGCCGGAGCTGGAGCGCATCACGATCGACTCGGTTGAAGCAACGCCGCGGCCTTCATAACGGACGCCTTGCAGCACATCGCCATCGGTCACGCCGGTCGCCGAGAAGAAGCAGTCATCGCCGCGCACAAGATCGTCCTGCGTCAGCTGGCGGTCGAGGTCATAGCCAGCGTCGAGCGCTGCCTTGCGCTCGCCTTCGTCGCGTGGCCAGAGGCGCCCGACCAGCGCGCCGCCGATTGCCTTGATCGCAGCGGCCGAGATCACACCTTCCGGTGTGCCACCAACTCCCCACAGAAGATCGACCGGCGAGCGCTCGCTGACAGCCAGTAGTACCGCGCTGACATCGCCGTCGCTGATCAGCCGGACGCGGGCGCCGGCGCCGCGGATCTTGTCGATCTGCTCGTGATGGCGCTCACGGTCGAGGACGATCACGGTTACGTCACCGATATCGATGTTGCGACGCTCGGCGACCAACGCGCAGGTTTCGGTCACCGGACGGTCAAGATCAAGCAGGTCGGCGACGTCGCTGGCGCCGGCAAGCTTCTCCATGTAAACGCAGGGGCCGGGGTCGAACATCGTGCCGCGCGGCGAGACTGCGATCACTGCCAGCGCACTCGGCATTCCCTTAGCCGTCAGCGTTGTCCCTTCAAGCGGATCAACAGCGATGTCAACCTGCGGCTCGGAGCCGTTGCCGACCCGCTCGCCGTTGTAAAGCATCGGTGCCTCGTCCTTCTCGCCTTCACCGATCACGACGATCCCGTCCATCGTGACGGTTCCCAGCACAGCCCGCATCGCGTCGACTGCCGCCTGATCGGCGGCCTCCTTATCACCCATTCCGATCAGCCTGGCGGCGCCGAGCGCGGCGGCTTCGGTGACGCGCACCAGTTCAAGGGCGAGGTTGCGGTCTGGAGCGCTGTGAGAGTCGGCCATAATTCGCTTCCTTTGCGACGCCTGTGACCTTATCGCGCGGCAACTTGCCGCCGCCGCGACGTTGGCGTCGCAGCGACCGGTCGCGACGCCGGTCGGAGTTGACCGCCAATAAGGCAGCGAAACGCTAACTTTCCGCTAATGGAACCTCTCGTTCATGACGGCACGCTCGCCGGCAGCGCCTTCCCGCCGATCGCCGACTACGCCTTCCTCTCGGATTGCGAGTCGATTGCGCTGATCGCGCCAAGCGGCCGGGTCGAGTGGATGTGCCTGCCGCGGATGGACGGACCGTCGGTCTTCGGCGCGATGCTCGACCGCGACGCCGGCGGTTTTCGCATCTCGCCCGCCGACCAGCGCGTGCCGGCCGGCCGCCGTTATCTGCCTGGCACGATGATCCTTGAAACAACTTGGGCAACGCGAACCGGCTGGGTCGTCGTTCAGGACGTGCTGCTGGTCGGCCCTTGGCACCACGACAGCGAGCGCTCAACGACGCACCGCCGCTCACCTACAGACACCGATGCCGACCATGTGCTGCTGCGCACGATGCGCTGCATCAACGGCCATGTCGAGATGCAGATGGAATGCGAGCCAAAGCTCGACTACGGGCGGGTACCGGTTGACTGGGATTACGACAGCGACGGCTACGGCATCGGCATCGCCCGAGCCGAAGGCCAAGCGCTGGAGCTGCGGCTGACAACCGACCTGCGGCTCGGCTTTGAGAGCGGCCGTGCGCGCGCGCGCACAACCCTGCATGAGGGCGATACCGCCTACGTCGCGCTCAGCTGGACCGAGCACGACGCACCGGCAAGCTTCGACGAGGCCTACCGCCGCCTGACCTTCACCGCCGACTTCTGGCACGACTGGCTGGCCCACGGCTCGTTCCCCGACCATCCGTGGCGCACCTACTTGCAGCGCAGCGCGCTAACGCTGAAGGGTCTGATTTACGCGCCGACCGGGGCGATGATCGCGGCGGCAACGACCTCGCTGCCGGAGACACCGGGCGGCGAGCGCAACTGGGATTACCGCTACTCCTGGATCCGCGACTCAACCTTCATGCTGTGGGGCCTCTACTCACTCGGTTTCGCGCAGGAAGCCGGCGACTACTACTACTTCATTGAGGATCTGGTCGCCGGTGACCGCGATCTGCAGGTTCTCTACGGGATCGGCGGCGAGCGTGAGCTCGAGGAAAGGACGCTCGACTATCTCGACGGCTACGAGGACTCCAAGCCGGTTCGGATCGGTAACGGCGCCTATAACCAGAAGCAGCACGATATCTGGGGGGCGCTGCTCGACTCGATCTACATCCACACGAAGAACCGTGACCAGCTGAGCGACTCGGCTTGGCCAATCATCGTCAACCAGGTCGAGCGGGCAATCGAGAACTGGAAGGAGCCGGACCGCGGCATCTGGGAGGTTCGCGGCGAGCCGCAGCACTTCGTCTCGTCGAAGGTCTTCTGCTGGGTCGCCTGCGATCGCGGCGTGCGCTTGGCCGGCCTGCGCAACGACCATCAGCGGACCGAGCGCTGGGAGGCTGCAGCGGAGGAGATCCGTGCCGACATTCTGGCCAACGGCATCGATCCGAAGACCAACCGCTTTGTTCAGGCCTACGGCACCGATCAGCTCGACGCTTCGCTGCTGCTGATCGCGCTGTTCCGCTTCTTGCCACCGAGCGACGAGCGGATCCGCAACACCGTTTTCGGCATCGCCGATGAACTGAGCGAGGACGGGTTTGTGCTGCGCTACCGAACCAGCGAGACCGATGACGGCCTCAGCGGCGAGGAGGGCAGCTTCACAATCTGCTCGTTCTGGATGGTCTCGGCGCTGGTTGAGATCGGTGAGCTGGACCGCGCCCGTGAACTCTGCGAGAAGCTGCTGTCGTTCTCAAGTTCGCTGTCGCTCTACGCTGAGGAGATCGACGCCAAAACCGGGCGCCATCTTGGCAACTTCCCGCAGGCCTTCACACATCTCGCGCTGATCAACGCCGTAATGAAACTGATCAGCGCCGAGGAGGAGTACAACGCCGAGCATGAAGAGCTCGACGCCACTCGCCCGGCCGACGCTGAGGTCGAGCAGGCGCCGGCCGCTGAGGAGCGCGGTTGAGCAACTTCAAGGTTCAGCCGTGCGAGGACGCTGAAGCGGCTTCGCAGCTTGCCGCAACGACGATCGCCGACCTGATCGGCGTCGCGCTGCTAGCTCGCGGCGAAGCACACTTCGCCTGCTCCGGCGGCAACACGCCGGTCAGGACCTACGAGCTACTGAGCGAGCTGCTGGGCGACGGCGCCGACGTGCAGCTCTGGCTGGCCGACGAGCGCTGCGTCGGGCCGGACGACGCCGAAGCCAACTCGCTGCTGCTTGAGCAGACGCTGAAGCTGCCGCTGGCGACGTTGCACCGTGCCAAGGGCGAGCTGGGCGCGGAGGCCGCCGCCGCCGACTACTGCGAGCAGCTCGGCCAGACGGTGATCGACGTTTCGCTGCTGGGCCTCGGCCCCGACGGTCACACCGCCTCGCTTTTCCCAAACCACCCCCAGCTGGCGTTGGACGGGCCACGCGTGCTGCCGGTGCACAACTCACCAAAGCCGCCGCCGGAGCGCGTCACGATGTCGCTGCCGGCGCTCAGTGAAGTAACCAACAGCGTGCTGCTCGTCACCGGCGCCGGCAAGGCCGACGCGCTGGCGCTAACGCTCGGCAACCCTGGCCCGCAGGCGCCGGCGTCGCTGCTACCGGCCGAGCGGATGACGCTGATCGCCGACGCTGCCGCGATCGGCGACAGCGCCGCCTGAGCGGACGCTGCGGCAGATGGAAGCTGCCTGTCAACAACAAGCGGCCGACCTTCAGCTTGCCCGTGAACGGACGCTACGTCTGACCGCGGCACTCAGTGACGAACAGCTCGAACGGCAGATCGACCCGATTATGAGCCCGCTGGTCTGGGATATGGCTCACATTGCCGCCTACGAGGACCTGTGGCTGATTCACCGCCAGGCCGGTCAGCCGCTGCTGCGACCCGACTTGGCGGCTGTCTACGACGCCTTCGAAACGCCGCGCGAGCTGCGCGGCGAGGTTCAGCAGCTGAACGCACCGCAGGCTCGCGAATACCTCGCCGAGGTGCGCGAGCGAGCGCTGGCACTAATCGCTGGCGACGCGATCGAGCCGGCGATCCACGAGATGGTCGTCCGCCACGAGCAGCAGCACAGCGAGACGATCTGCCAGACGCTGGCGCTGGCGCAGCTGCCCGGCTTTGACCCTCACTACCGCGAGCCGACGCCGCCTGCCCCCGGCGGCCACAGCGGCCTCGAGTTCGTCAGCGTTGACGGCGGCGAACTGCAGCTCGGCGCCGCCGCTGAGCGCTTTGCCTTCGACAACGAGCTACCCCGCCACAGCGTCACGCTCGAGCGATTTCAGATCGGCCGCAGCCAGGTCACCAACGCCGCATGGCTGGAGTTCATCGCCGATGGCGGCTACAGCAATCGCGCGCTGTGGAGCGACGCCGGTTGGGCCTGGGTTGGCGGCGAGCAAGTCAGCGCCCCGCTCTACTGGGACCTGAGCGATGCTGACAGCCCGGCCGAGCTGACGAGCTGCGGCCGCCGCGAGCTGGACCCTGACCGGCCGGTCGCGCACATCAGCTGGTTTGAGGCCGAAGCCTTTGCCCGCTCGCGCAGTGCGCGACTTCCATCGGAACCCGAATGGCAGGCGGCGGCGCAGTGGAGCGGCGGCGAACCGACAGCCGCCGACCGCGCCAACCTCGACCAGCTGAGCTTCGACACGGCGCCGGTCGGCGCCTTCGCGGACGGCGCCAGCGACTGCGGCGCACTCGACCTGATCGGCAACCTTTGGGAGTGGACGGCAACCGAGTTCGACGGCTACCCGGGCTTCCGCGCCGACCCTTACCCGGAGTACTCGGAGCTCTTCTTCCGCCGTGGTTACCGCGTACTGCGCGGCGGCTCCTGGGCGACCTACGGCCGTGTCGCAACGCCGAGCTTCCGCAACTGGGACCTGCCCCAGCGACGTCAGATCTTCGCCGGCCTGCGACTGGCCCGGAGTGTTGGGCGATGAGCGGCGAGCAGACCAACCAGCGCGTCAGCGTGATCTGCCCGCTGAACGACAGCGATGAGCGGACGCTCGGCGACGATGTTCTCGATGGACTGACGCGGCCCTTCAAGGAGCTCTCGCCAAAGCACTTCTATGACGAGCTTGGTGGCCAGCTGTTTGACCAGATCTGCGAGCTGCCTGAGTACTACCCGACCCGGGCTGAGCGCTCAATCATCAAGCAGGATGGTGCCAGCATTGTCGAGCTGACGCAGATGGCCGAACTGGTCGAGCTCGGCTCCGGCACCGCTGCCAAGACGATGCTGCTGCTCGACCATTCAGCTGCCGCCGGCACGCTGCGCAGCTATCTCCCGTTTGACGTCACCGAGGCGTTGGTCCGCAGCTGTGCTGAGCGCTGCGGTGAGCGCTTTGAAGAAGCGCGCATCACCGGTGTCGTCGGCGACTTTGAGCGCCACCTTGACTACATCCCACCACCAATCGCTGGCGCGCCACGCGTCGTCGCGCTGCTCGGTGGCACGATCGGCAACTTCGTCCCCGGCTCACGGCGCCAGCTGCTGCGGGCGATCGCTGCGCTGCTGCGGCCCGGGATTGACTACCTGCTGCTGGGAACAGACCTCGTAAAGGATCCTGCCGTGCTGGAAGCGGCCTACAACGACAGCGCCGGCATCACGGCGCAGTTCAACCGCAATGTTCTAAACGTCATTAATCGCGGCCTCGGCGCCGACTTCGAGGTCGAGTCGTTCGAGCATGTTGCCTTCTACGACCAAAGCCGTGAGTGGATTGAGATGAGGCTGCGCGCCAGCCGCGCGATGCACGTCAAGATCCCGGCAATCTCGCTGCAGGTTGACTTCGCTTCAGGCGAGGAGCTGCGGACCGAGATCAGCGCAAAGTTCACAGAGCGGCGACTGACCGACGACCTCGCAGCGGCCGGGCTTGGCCTCGAGCAGCTGTGGACCGACAGCGAGGGGCGCTTTGCCCTCTCGCTGTCGAGCCCAACCGGCTGATCTGCGCGGCGCCTACCCCAGGCGCTCGATGATCATCGCTTCGCCCTGGCCCTGGGCGACGCACATCGTCTCCAGTCCGTAGCGACGGTCGAGCGTTTCGAGGTCGTTGAGCAGTGTCGTCATGATCCGCACACCGGTCATCCCAAACGGATGGCCGAGCGCAATCGCGCCGCCGTGCGGGTTCAGCTTGTCGATGCTGAAGCCAACCTCACGCGCGATCGGCAGCACCTGCGCCGCGAACGCTTCGTTCAGCTCGACGACATCAATCTCGTCGATCGTCAGGCCGGCGCGATCGAGCGCCTTGTTGATCGCACCGATCGGAGCGACGCCCATGTACTCCGGCTCGTTGCCCCAGGTCGCGGCAGTGATAATCCGTGCGCGCGGCTTTAGGCCCAGTTCGGCTGCCTTGTCGGCGCTCATCAACAGCGCCGCAGCGGCGCCGTCATTCAGCGGGCAGGCGTTGCCTGCCGTCACCGTGCCATCCTCGCGGAAGACTGGCTTAAGGCTCGACAGACGCTCCAGTGTTGAGTCGGCGCGCGGACCGTCGTCGGTATCGACAACCGTTCCATCCGGCAGCGTCACGGCAACGATCTCGCGTGCGAACACGCCGGCCTGCTGTGCAGCGACGGCGCGCTCCTGCGAGAGCTGGGCGTACTCGTCCTGCGCCTCCCGCGTAATGCCGTACCTATCGGCCACGTTCTCGGCCGTCAGGCCCATCGCGATGTAGGCGTCCGGCTGCCCTGGCTCTTTGCCTTGGAGGTTCTCATTCTGATCCTCCGGGTGACCGGCCTCCTGCGCTGCGTTGTAGCGCGAAACAAACTCAACGCCGGCAGCGATGTAGGTGTCGCCCTGTCCGGCAGCGATGTTGTTGGCAGCAATCCGGATCGCGTCAAGCCCTGATGCGCAGTAGCGCGAGACGGTCGACCCGTTCGTCGCGTCGGTCAGCTTTTCGCTGAGCAGCACGGCGATCCGGCCGATGTTGTTGGCCTGCAGACCCTGTGGCAGCCCGCAGCCGCAGATCACCTCTTCGACCGTTGCCGGATCGACGCCGCTGTTGCGTTCCAGCAGCTGGTCGATTACGAAAGCGGTTGTCTCATCGGGCCGCAACGCTGCCAGCGACCCCTTAAATGCACGGCCGACCGGTGTACGGACGGCGTCAACAATTACGACTTCTGGCATTGAGTTTCCCCCTGATTTTAAGCCCGACGGGCGCACTCCACGATAAAGCAGACGCCGCCGACGCGGATTGCCGCCGTCTCATACCATTAGCCGCCCACCCCGACAGGAGCTTCGAGCAATGAATATTGAAGGCAAGGGAGCAATCGTTTCCGGCGGCGCATCAGGACTCGGCGCGGCAACAGTCCGTCGCCTGCACGAGGCCGGTGCGCTCGTCGTCATCGCCGACGTCAACCCCGAAAAGGGCGAGCCGCTGGCCGAAGAGCTCGGCATCCCGTTCGTCCAGACCGACGTCCGCGAGGAGGATCAGGTCCAGGCAGCGGTCGACAAGGCCGCCGAGGCCGAGGGCGGCCTGCGGATCGCAATCTCCTGCGCCGGCACCGGCCTCCCGATTAAGGTCGCGTCGAGCAAGGGGGCCCACCCGCTTGATGCCTTCAAGGTGATCATCGACATCAACCTGATCGGCACCTTCAACCTGATGCGGCTCGCCGCCTTCAGCATGCTCAGCAACAACGCCCCAGACGAAGGGGGCGAGCGCGGCGTCTGCATTAACACGGCATCGGTTGCTGCCTTTGAGGGCCAGGTCGGGCAGATCGCCTATTCCGCCTCAAAGGGCGCCATCGTCGCCATGACAATCCCAGCCGCGCGCGACCTCGCCGACAAGGGAATCCGTGTCAACACGATCGCCCCTGGCCTTTTCGACACGCCGCTGCTTGGCGCCCTGCCGGAGGAGCAACGCGCCGCGCTCGGCGCCCAGGTGCCGTTCCCGAACCGTCTGGGCCGACCTGACGAGTACGCCCAGCTGGCCCAGCAGATCGTTGAGAACCAGATGCTCAACGGTGAGACGATCCGGCTCGACGGCGCGATCCGGATGGCGCCGCGCTGAAGCGGCTTCAGAGTCCGAGGCCCTGAACGCCCAGCTCATCGAAGCCGATGTGGTGGGCCAGCTCATGGCGTACCGTCACGACGACCTGCTGGCGCAGCAGCTCGGCGTCGTGACCGAAGTCGCGGCGCAGCGTGTCACGGAAGATGATGATCCGGTCGGGGTGGTTGTCGCGATGGGCCCCGTCGCCCTGATAAAGGCCGTATGCGCGACGCCGGCGCCCGCCGTTTGAGATCACGACGGCAACGTTGCGCTCCAGTGCGCTGCGCAGCAGATCCGGCAGCTCATCGAGCGCGTCGCGCACCAGCTCCTCAAAGTCCTCATCGTCAAACGGATCGAGATCGATGAACTCGTTCTCATCAGGCTCAACCGCAAGCCCCTGCGCCGCAAGCCGTTCGCTTTCGATCACCAGCGCCTCAAACTCTTCCTCCGACTCCGGGCTGGTGTAGTTGGAGAGGCGAAAGCCGATCACGATCGCGCCACCGAAGATGATCGCGACGATGAAAACGCCGAGCGCGACAATCTGGATCATCTGGAAGGTCGAGTTAATGCTAAAGCCGCCAAGCAACACCGCAACGGTAATGCCGGCCGACAGCGCGACAACTGACGCGACTGCGATCCGCGCAAGCGTTGGCATCGTCAGCCTGCTGGCCCCTACCGCATCGCCCGCGAGATGACGATCCGCTGGATCTCGTTCGTGCCTTCGTAGATCTGGGTGATCTTGGCGTCGCGCATCATCCGCTCAACCGGGTATTCGCTGACATAGCCGTAGCCGCCAAGTACCTGAACAGCCTCGGTCGTCACCCACATCGCCGTATCGGAGGCGATCAGCTTGGCCATCGAGGTGAGCTTCGCCAACCCGGGCTCGCTGCGATCGGCGGCGGCCGATGCTCGGTAAGTCAGCTCGCGCGCGGCGGCGGTGCGCGCCTCCATCTCGGCCAGCTTGAAGGCAATCCCCTGATGTTCATGGATCGGCTTTCCGAAGGTGATCCGCTCCTTCGCGTACTGGTTGGCGAAGTTGATCGCGCCCTGGGCGATGCCAACCGCCTGAGCGGCGGCGCCGAGCCGCGTGCGCTCCAGCACGCCGAGCGCCACGCCAAGCCCCTTCTCGGGGTCGCCGATCACGTTCTCCTGCGGCACACGGACCTGATCGAAGGCCAGCGAGCCGGTCGGCGAGCCTTTGATTCCCATCTTCTGCTCGAGCTTGCCGACCGAGAAGCCTTCGCGGTCGGCCTCGACAATGAAGGCACCGATCCGGCGGTTTTCACGGTCGGTTGAGGCCATCACGACGTAAAAGTCGGCGACGCCGGCGTTCGTGATCCAGTTCTTCGAACCGTTGAGCACCCACTCGTCACCGTCGCGCTTCGCCGTTGTCCGCATTGCCCCAGGGTCGGAGCCGGCCTCGGGCTCGGACAGCGCAAACGCTGGCGACTGCTCGCCGCTCGCGCAGCGCGGCAGGAAGCGCTGCCTCTGCTCGTCGCTGCCGTAGAGCTGAATCGGCAGCGTGCCGATATCCTGAACCATCAGAATCAGCGCCGACGAGGCGCAGGCCTTAGCAATCTCCTCGATTGCGATGCTCAGCATCAGCGAGCCGGTTCCGGTACCGCCGTACTCCGGGCCGAACGGCAGGCCGAGAATGTCATTCTCGGCCAGCAGCTTGCGGATATCCCATGGATACTCGGCGCTGGCGTCGATGTCGTGCGCGCGCGGAGCGATCTGCTGCTCAGCGATCTGGCGGATCGTTTCACGCAGGTCGAGGAACTCCTGCGGGATTGAGTAGGCGTCGGTCACGGTATCGGTCACCGAGAGAGAGTAGTCAGCGGCGCTGCGTAGCATCAACGTCGTGGACGACCCGATCATGATCAATTCAGCGCTATCGATCCCGCTGCGCGAGATTCAGCTGCGCACCAGCCGCTCATCAGGGCCCGGTGGCCAGCACGCCAACGTCACCGACTCGCGCGTCGAGGCGATCTTCGACGTGCGCGACTCGGCCTCACTGACAGCCCGCCAACGCGAGCTGATCACCGAGCGCTGCGGCGGCCCGGTGGTTCGCGCTATCGCCCAGGATGCCCGCAGCCAGGCACGCAACCGCGAGCTGGCGGTCGAGCGGCTGAGCGAGCGGCTGCGCGAGGCGCTGAAGCTGCGCCGCGCGCGCCGTCCAACGCGCCCCAGCAAGGGCGCGAAGGAACGACGGCTGAAAGCCAAACGGGTCCGCTCAGAGAACAAGCAGAGCCGCAAGCCGCCGCGTCACGACGACTAGGCGGCTTACAGGCCGGACGGGTGGCGAATCTTGAAGCCGCTCGACGAGCGCATATCCGACTGCCAGCGCGAGCCGTTGTTGCCACGACCGCTGGAGTCAAGGCGAATACCGGCGACCGTCATGTACATGTGGCCGGCGTTGGTGTAGATCGTGACCCATTTACCCTTGCCAGCTTTGCCGAAGTCGAAGAAACCGTAGGAGGCCTCAGGACTCTTCATCAGGCCGGCGCCGCGTAGCGCGTAGCTGACCAAGCCGGAGCAGTCGTAGCCGCTGTCTTCCCACTTACCGTGGCCGCCGCCCCAGAGGTACGGCTTAAAAGCGATCTTGTTACCGGCAGCGATTATCTGCTGAACCTTGCGCGGCGCGTTCTCGGGAGCAATTGCGATGCCCTTCGCCGTAATCTTTGCTCGGTTGCCCGGGACCAGCGGCGCCGTCGGGTCGCTGGCTGCGGGGTCGTCGCTGTCGCCTGGTGAGGCGTCCACTCCGACCAGTGTGAGCAGCGCGTAAACATCGCCGGCGTCGACGACGCCGTCAACTGCACGCTTCTGTTTCATTTCAAAGCGCTTCACGGCAGCAACGGTGCGGGCCTCAAACTCGCCATTGGGCACCGGCGAGCGGCGGTCTCCGGCACGGCGCAGATAGGTCTGAAGCTCCTGTACGTCACGACCGCTCATTCCGGCGACGATCGGCAGGCGCTTGCCGATCTTCTTCGTCACGCTGGGGTCGCTGCCGACCTTGGCGCCGCCGCTTGATTCAACCTTGCGCGGACCGCGCGCCGACTCCAGCAGCTCGTTGATTGTGTCCGGCGTTGCGACGCCGTTGACTGTCAACCGGGCAGCAAACTGGAAGCGGCGAACGGCCTCTGAAGTCTGTGCTGCGTAGCTGCCGGTTACCGGCACGCTGATGCCGACACGGTTGAGTAGATCCTGTAGCGATGAGACGTTGGCGCCGGAAGCACCGGGGCGCAGCGTCTTGGCCTGAATCTTCGGTAGCGGCGACGGCGTCGCGGCGACCGGCGCGGTTGTGGCGGCAGATGCACCAGCTGCTGGTACCAGCAGGGCGATCAGGACAGTGGCGATAACTGGTTTTCGTTTGAGCGCGATTGTCATTCGGGGAACCCCCTCTTGTAGGCGCCTGCGGGGTTAGCTGTCGGGCTCGCGCGAAAAAGGGCCGCGCTACATCACACTTTGGTGACGATTCGCCCCGGGCCGGTGAAGGCCTTTGGTTCCCCCGCTCCTCACAGTCCGTGGACTACAAGGATTCGGCTTGGTCACTTCTTCGCAGCAGCATAGCGAAGTCCTGCGATGGATTACGTCAACCTGCGGTTACCGGATCACTCAGAAGTGCATCAAGTAGCGCCAAAACCACCTGTGAGCGGGGAAAAAGCGAATCCAGATCGATGTATTCATCAGGATGATGGGAGTGCTCGCCGCACGGCCCGAGGCCATCGATTGTGCACGGCATTGAAGCCGCGAAGTGGCTCGCATCGCTGGCCCCGCCGCGCTCACCGGCGATCAGCGGGCGGCCCAGCAGCTCGGCCGCTGCTGCCAGCAGCGGCGCCGTCGCGGCGCGCGCATCCATTCCCGGCCAGGCCCGCTCGCGCGTGATCGCCAAGTTGGCGCCGTGCAGCTGCTCCGGCAGCGACGCTGCGACCGCGTCGAGCGCCGTCAGGCTGTCGGCGCGAACGTCGCAGATCAGCTCGCCGCTGCCTGGCACAACGTTGATCGCGTCGCCGCAGCGCAGGATCGTCGGCACAGCGGTCAGCCGCTCCGGCCCGTCAGCGTCGCTTAGCGCTGCAACCAGCTGCGCCGCCTCGGCCAGCGCCAGCAGCGCGTTGATCCCCTGCTCCGGCGCGCTGCCGCTGTGCGCGGCGCGACCGTGGGCGACAATCTTCAACGTGCCAGCGGCCTTGCGCCGGACAACGACGCAGTCATCGCCGTTGGCTGTCCGCTGGCCTGCCTCAAAGCAGAGGCAGGCATCAAACCCTTCGAAGCGCTGCGTGTGGGCGAAGCTGCCGCTGCGCCACTCCTCGTCATTAACCAGCAGCAGCGCCGCCTCGCCCAGCTGCTCGCGGCCTTCCAGCGCTCGTAGCGCGCCGAGCGCGAGGGCAACGCCGCCCTTCATATCGTCGGTCCCCGATCCCCTCAACCGGTGGCCACTGCGCTGCGGCGCGATAAAGGCCTCGTGCGCGACGACCGTGTCGAGGTGGCCGACCAGCAGGATCCGCCGCTGCCCCGGCCCGTCGACGCTGATCAGCAGGTCGGGGGCGTACTCGGGCGTTGAACAGGCCAGCCGTTCGATCCGCGCCGAGGCCGGCGCAAGAGCAGCGGCCAGCGCAACGACCTGCTCGGCCGCGGCGGCGTCGCCCGACGGCGACGAGATCGCGACCAGCGCCTCGGTTTCGCGCTCTGCGGCGGCTGCCATCGCTGTCGCCTGACTGTCGATCGATTCGCGGCTCACTCGGATACTCTCTCACCGATGGCAAGCAAAGCGCAGGTCGGTGAAGCGGCCCCCGATTTTCAGCTGGACGGCACCGACGGGCCGTTCCGACTCTCCGAGCAGCACGGTAAGCCGGTAATTCTGCTGTTCTATCCCGGCGACAACACCCCCGTCTGCACAAAGCAGTTCTGTTCCTACCGCGATCACAGCGCCGAGATCGAGGCGCTCGACGCGACCGTCGTTGGGATCTCCTCACAGGACCTTGAATCGCACCAGCAGTTCACGCAGAAGAACTCGCTGACAATCCCGCTGCTGGCCGACACCGACAGAGCGGTCGCGAAGCTCTACGGCCTGACGGCGCCGGTGCTCGGAACGCGCCGCGCCGCGCTGATCGTCGACCAGGATGGGATTATCCGCTACCGCCACGTGCACGCGCTGGGCCTCAGCTTCCAGAGTGCCGAGCAGCTGGGAGCGGCGCTCGCAGCTTCTGCCGGCGCGCTAGCCTGAGCTTTCGCCATGAGTAGCGACGAACAACCCCCCGAGCAGCAGCCGGCCGCCGACCCGCCGCTGGCTGAGCTGGCAGAAGCTGCGCCGGCAGAGGCGGCACCGGCAGAAGCTGTGACTGAAGCCACGCCCGAAGCGAAGCCGAAGGGCAAGCCCAAGCGGAAGCCGAAGCCCAAAGGCAAGCGGCCGCGCCCGCCGCAGCTTCCGAAGACGCGTGGCCAGCTGCCGATCGAGGAGCTGCGCGCAGCCTCGAAGGCGACGATCGACCTGTTTGGCGCGCAGCAAGCGATCCGCGCCTCGTTCGCCGTGCTGGCGCCGAAAGAGCGTCAGGATATCTCCGCTCTGATCGCCGCCGACGATGACCACCGTACCCGCGCCCGCAATGTCGCCAACGGCTCGCTCGGCGCTGGACGGATCGACAAGGCGATGGCGGCAACGATTGTCGCGATGGCGCCGGCCGAAGATCTTTGGATCGTCACGCTCGACAAGGAACAGGCTTCGCAGCGGCTCGGCCGGATCCGCGCCGCCAAGCAGCGCGACCGCGAACGAGCGGAGCGCAAAGAGGAACGTAAGAACAGCTCTGAGCGCGTCAGCCGCGACCAGCTGAAGGCGGCGCAGGACGGCCGCGTCGGCGCAACGATCCGCTTTGTCACCGACGACGATCGGCGCGAGCGTCGCGAGAAGAGCGACGAGCAGAAGGCTGCGAAGAAGAGCGACTCAGTGCTCGACGAGCTCGGTTACTGACTGCCAGCACTGGCGAAGCGTGCCTCGTGCGCTGCGATCGCCTGGTCGGCCTTGGCCTGCGCGCCGCCGCTGACGAAGCGGCCGACCTGCTGGCGCTGGCTGGCAATCAGACGATAGAGAGCGTTAACCGGGCGCTCCAGTGCCCGCAGCAGCGGCGCAGCGGCGGCCAGCGGTGGCAACGCCCCGGCAAGCGGCGCCACCGCCGCTCCGCCCGATAGCAGTCGTCCGTCGCCGTCGATCAGGTGGGCGCTGTCAAGCCGCTGCGCAGCCGGTATCGACGTCAGCAGCCGCTCTCCTTCGTCCGACTGAATCGCGATCAGACGCAGCCGCTGGTCACGATCGGCGCGCAGCAGCTGCGCGACCGACCAGCGGCAGTAGCCGCACTGGCGGTCGTAGAAGACCAGCAGCGCCGGCGCAGATCGGCCGTCAGTCGCCAAGGATCAGCTGCAGGCGCTGATCGATCGCTGCTGCGACAGCGTCGCGCACCGGCCCTTGCTCAAAGCGGTCGACCAGCGCGTGCAGGAAGCCCTCGATAACCAGGCGGTGGGCGTCGACCTCGCTTAGCCCATGCGAGCGCAGGTAGAAAAGCTGCTCGGGGTCAACTTGGGCGACCGCCGCGGCGTGCGTGCAGCGGACATCGTTAGCGAGAATCTCAAGCCCCGGAATCGAGTCGGCGTGAGCCTTGCGGCTGACCAGCAGGTTGCGCGACTCTTGGAAGCCGTTGGTCCGCTGCGCGTCCTTGTCAACTTGGATCATGCCGCGCCAGACTGTGTGCGAGCGGTCGGCGAGAATGCCGCGGAAGGCCAGATCGGAGGTCGTGTCCGGCGCGGCGTGCTCCTGCAGCGTGTCGTAGTCAAGGTGCTGGCGAGCGCGAGTCGCGTAGGCGCCGGTGACGCGGGCGTCGGCGCCGGGGCCAGCCAGCTTTGTCTCAAGGAAGACCTTTCCATTGGCGGAGCCGAAGCCGAGCGTGATCCAATCGAGCGACGCGTCGCGCTCAATCACGGCGCGCTGCGAAGCGAAGACCCAGCTCTTTTCGCTCAGCCCCTGAGCGTCGATAAAGCGAAGCTGGGCGCCAGCGCCGACAACAAGCTCAACAACGCCGTTGACAAGCCCTTCAGCCTGCGGATCGGTTGACAGCGACTGATGCCAAAGCTCGGCCTTGGCGCCTTCCTCGAGCACTACCAGCAGGCGCCAGTGCAGCGCACTGCCGGCCTCCTGATGGACGGTGTTGACGATGATCGGAGCCGAGGCCTGAACGCCCTTCGGCACGTAAACCAGCAGTCCGTCACTCCAGAGCGCGTCGTTGCGCATGATGAACGGGCTGGCCGGGTCCGCTACGACACTGCCGAGGTGCTGCTCAACAACTTCTGAATAGTGGTCGGCTGCCAGCGCCAGCGGCATCACAACGATCGAGCCCGCGCCGGGATCCTGATCATCGGGAAGCAGCGCACCGTCTGAAGCGATCTCCAGCAGTGGCTGCGCGCTGTCCTGGGCGCCGGCAGCGGCGGGCGAAAAGCTGTCGAGCTCAAGCCCGTCGATCGGCGTGAACTCCCAGCCAGCGACGCCGCGGAACTCGGGCAGCTCCAGCGCCTCCAGCCGTGCCGCGGCTGCGGCACGGCGTTCGGCAAGGAACTGCGGTTCAACGGCGGCCTGCGTCACCCGATTGAGCCTTCCATCTGCAGCTCGATCAGTCGGTTCATCTCAACCGCGTACTCCATCGGCAACTCTTTGACGATCGGCTCGATGAAGCCGTTGACAATCAGCTTGCCAGCCTCTTCCTCACTGATCCCGTGGCTCATCAGGTAGAAGAGCTGCTCGTCGCCGACCTTCGAGACCGTTGCCTCGTGGCCGACGTCAACATCGGGCTCGTCGATCCGAATCGTCGGATAGGTATCGGAGCGGCTCTGATCGTCGAGCAGCAGCGCGTCACAGACAACCTTGCTCTTCGAGCCGCTAGCGCCCTTCCCGATCTCCAGCAGGCCGCGGTAGCTGGAGCGGCCGCCATGCTTGCTGATCGACTTCGCGAAAATGTTTGAAGTCGTATTCGGCGCACAGTGAACGATCTTGCCGCCAGCGTCCTGATGCTGCCCCTTCCCGGCGAAAGCAATCGAAAGGATCTCGCCGTGCGCCCGCTCGCCCATCAGGTAGACGCTCGGATACTTCATCGTCAGCTTCGAGCCGAGGTTGCAGTCAACCCATTCGACCGTCGCATCCTTCTCGGCAATGGCGCGCTTGGTGACAAGGTTGAAGACATTCGTCGACCAGTTCTGAATCGTTGTGTAACGAAGCCGTGCTCCCGGCTTGGCGATCAGTTCGACCACCGCCGAGTGCAGCGAGTCGCTCGAATGGGTCGGCGCCGTGCAGCCTTCGACGTAGTGAACCTCAGAGCCTTCGTCGGCAATGATGATCGTCCGCTCAAACTGCCCCATATTTTCTGTGTTGATCCGGAAGTAGGCCTGCAGCGGCAGCGCGACCTTAACGCCGGGCGGCACATAAACGAATGATCCACCCGACCAGACGGCACTATTCAGCGCCGCCAGCTTGTTGTCGTTGAGCGGAATGATCGTTGCGAAGTACTCGCGCACCATCTCCTCGTGCTCGCGCAGAGCGGTATCCATGTCGACGAAGATCACGCCTTGGGCCTCAAGCTCCTTATTGACCTGGTGATAGACGACCTCAGATTCATACTGAGCGCCCACGCCGGAGATCAGGAACTTCTGCTCAGCCTCAGCAATCCCGAGCCGCTCAAAGGTCGTCTTCACATCCTCGGAAACGTCATCCCAAGACTGTTCCGGCCTCTCCGAGGCACGGACGAAGTAGTGGATGTTGTCGAAGTCAACCTCGGCCAGCACTGGCGAGCCCCAGGTAGGCATCTCACGGGCGAGGAAGTAGTCGAGCGACTTAAGGCGGAGCTCGCGCATCCACTGCGGCTCGTCCTTGAACTCCGAGATCATCTCGACTATTTCACGCGTCAGCCCCTTCGGTGCCTTGTACAGGTAGTCCTCGGCGTTGTGGAAGCCGTAGCGCTCGGTGTAGTCGGCGTTCAGGTCCTTCAGCCCTTCCTCTTCGCTGGTCAGCGGGGCCTGCACCTGGTCGGGAATAGCCATTTCAATCCACCTCGATCTTGATTAGTCCATCATTGGTTAGAACAGCAAAAGTCTCTACCGGGATATACGCGGGAAGCGTTCTCGGGATGCCAGTGCGTAGGTCGAAGATCGCACCGTGGCGCGGACATTCGATCGTGCGAGCCTCCTCGTCCAGCTCGCCTTCAGCCAGCGATCCGCCGTCGTGTGAGCAGATGTCTTCCATCGCCAGCAGTTCGCCGTCGCAGTTGAAGACGACGATCTCGAGATCCTCCCACTCGACCACGCGCCGATCGCCCGGCGCCAGCTCGTCAACGGCGCAGATGTCAAGCAGCGGGCTCACAGTTGCCCCCCAGCGGCCGGGCGGACTGCCTCTGCGGTATCGGGCTCCCAGTCGGCGGGCAAGCCGATCGCGGCGCTCTTCAGCACCTTCAGCGAGAGCAGCGCGCACTTCATCCGCGTTGCCGAAATGTCGATCCCCAGCAGATCGAGCACGGAGCTGCGGTCGAGCCGGGCAACGTCGTCGATCTGCATCCCTTTGATCTCATCCGAGATCATCGAGGCCGATGCCTGGCTGATCGCGCAGCCGCGACCTTCAAAGCGAAGATCCTCGACCACGCCATCATCGTCAAGCTTCAACATCACGCGCAGCTCGTCGCCGCAGAGCGGGTTTGTGTCCAAGAATTCGCGGTCTGGGGCTTCGATCGAGCCGAAGTTATGCGGCCTCTTGTAGTGCTCAAGGATCTCTTCGCGGTAGAGGGCGTCGTCCATTGCGATCAGTCCCCGAAGATCTCGATCACGCGGCCGAGCCCGTCGACCAGCCGGTCGATGTCATCGGTCGAGTTATGGACGGCAAACGAGGCGCGGGCTGTCGCGGCGACGCCAAGCCGCGCCATCAGCGGCTGCGTGCAGTGATGGCCGGCGCGAACGCAGATCTGGTCACGGCCGAGAATCTCGGAAACATCGTGCGGATGGGCGCAGTCGAGCGTGAAGCTGACGAGGCCGCCGCGCTCGACCGTCGGCGGCGGGCCTTGAATCGTCAGGCCAGGGATCTGCGCGAGCGCAGCCATTGCGTAGCTGGTAAGCGACTGCTCGTGCGCGCGGACGCGGTCGATCCCGATCGCCTCGATGAACTGAACCGCCGCCCCCAGGGCAACGGCCTCGGCGATCGGAGGCGTGCCAGCCTCGAACTTGAACGGCAGATCATTAAAGGTTGAGCGCTCGAAGCTGACGCTGCGGATCATGTCGCCGCCGGTCATGAACGGCTCCATCTTCTCCAGCAGCTCGCGGCGACCGTGCAGCAGACCGATGCCGGTCGGGCCATAGGCCTTGTGCCCGGTCCAGACGTAGAAGTCGGCGCCAATCTCAGCGACGTTAACCGGCATATGCGGAACCGCCTGGCTGCCGTCGATCAGGCTGACGGCGCCGGCGGCGCGGGCTCGGCGAACAATCTCGCCGACCGGATTGATCGTGCCAAGAACGTTCGAGACGTGGAAGACGCTGACGAGCTTGACGGCGCCGTCGGCGAGCAGCTGGTCGAGCTGGTCGAGGCTGATCAGCCCCGCCTCATCAACCTCCAGCCAGCGCAGCTCGGCGCCGGTCTGCTCGCAGAGCTGCTGCCAGGGGACGATGTTGGAGTGGTGTTCGGCCTGAGTGAGGACGATCGCGTCGCCGGCCTTAACGTTCTGCGGCCCCCACGAGTAGCGCACCAGGTTGATCGCCTCGGTCGCGTTCTTCGTGATGATCGTCTCGGTCGGTGAGCCGCCGACGAAGCTGGCGATCTGCGCGCGGCCGGCCTCGAACAGGGCATCGGCTTCGACCGCCAGCGGATAAACGCCGCGGTGAACGTTGGCGTTGTGGCCTGCGAGAAAGTCGTGTAGTGAGTCCAGCACGACACGCGGCTTTTGCGAGGTCGCGGCGCTGTCGAGATAGACGAGGCCTTCGCGCTCAAGGATTGGAAAATCCTCAGCCAACGCGATCTGCGGCGTTGTTGCCATTAGGCCGGTGCCGGCTCCACGACCGCGTCGTCGCCGGTGATCCAGCCGTAGCCTTCGCTCTCAAGCTGATCAACTAGTTCTGAGCCACCCTCTTTGACGATCTTGCCTTCGGCGATGATCGATACGCGGCCCGGCTTGATGAGGTGCAGAATCCGCTGGTAGTGGGTGATGATCAGCACAGCGGTGCCGTTCTGCTCGCTAACCAAGTTGACGCCGTCGGCGACGATGTTCAGAGCGTCGATGTCGAGCCCCGAGTCGGTCTCGTCGAGAATCGCAACGGTTGGCTTCAGCAGCGCCATCTGCAGAATCTCAAGCCGCTTCTTCTCGCCGCCCGAGAAGCCGTCGTTGAGGTAACGCTTTGAAAACTCGCGCTTTACCTCGGTCAGCTCCATCGCCTGCTCAACCACCTGACGAAACTCCTTCATCGAGATCTCATCCTCGCCGCGCGCCTGGCTATGGGCATTGAGCATCGTTCGCAGATACTTCGTGACGGTCACGCCCGGGATCGCGATCGGGTATTGGAAGGCCATGAACAGGCCGGCGCGTGAGCGCTCGTTAGGCGAAGCCTCGGTGATCTCCTCGCCGCGGAAGACGATTGTGCCCTCGGTTACCTCGAATGCCGGATTGCCCATGATGACGTTGGCAAGCGTGCTCTTGCCGGAGCCGTTCGGACCCATCAGGGCGTGCACCTCGCCGCTCTCGACCGTCAGGTCGACCCCTTTCAGGATCTGCTTGTCGCCGACGCTTACGTGAAGGTTGCTGATCTCAAGTTCGGGCATTGTCTCCGGTCGTGCGTAGTGGTTGGTTGATTTAGGCGACGCTGGGTAGTAGCAGTTCGTTGTCGGTAGGAGCCGACACTGGGTCTACCGATGACCGCTGCGAAAAGGCGATCAGTTCTGCCAGCGTCGTGCGGCGCAGCGACTCGATTACGCCGCCTTGAACGCGCACCCAGAGCAGCCGCGTGGCGCAGCTCCCGTGGTCGTCGACGTGCGAGCAGAGGACGCGGCCGTCGTCGGCGTCCTCAACAAAGCAGGTCATCGGCGCAATCGACCCTTCGAGCGCCAGCACAACCTCATCCATCGTCACGCTCTCGGCCGGGCGCGACAGGCGGTAGCCGCCGTGGGCGCCGCGCGTGCTCTCAACCAACTCGGCTCGCTTCAGTAGCGCGACGATCTGTTCGAGGTAGGCCAATGGCAGCCCTTCACTCTCGGCAATCGCCTTCAGCGAAACCGGCAACTCGGCCGACTGACGGCCAAGTTCAACCATTAGCCGCACGCCGTATTCGGCTTTCGTTGTGAAGATCATTTCTTAATCCTACCAATACGGTAGGAGAAGGCCGAGCGGCGCGGCGCCAGCTCAGCCGGCTGGGCGCGAGGCGCTGCCGCTTAGCAGCGGTCTGACGATCCGCGGCGCCTTCGGAAAGCGACCAATCTCAGCCCGGTCAAGCCGCAGGCCGGAGCCTTTGATTGTCGCCAACGTGTCGCGATTGCAGTTACAGCCACCCGACGCGAAGCGCCAAAGCGATGCCCAGCGATTCTGCATCCGGGCATCGCCGGCGTCGGAGCTGAGCACATGCTCAAGGAACATGTAGCGGCCGCCGGGCCGCAGCACGCGACCGATCTCGGCCAGCGCCGCCGGCGGGTCGGCCGCTTCGCAGAGCACCAGCGTGCCAACGACGCAGTCGAAGCTGGCATCGGCGAACGGCAGCGCTTCGGCCGATGCGTTGACCAGCTCAACCGCGACCGGCGCCTGATCACGACGCGCCAGCAGCTGGCTGCTCATCGCCTCGTTCGGCTCAGTGCAGACCAGCCGCGTAATCGAATCGCGAGGATAGGCGGCGAGGTTGAGGCCGGTACCGGCACCGATCTCCAGCACCTCGCCGGCCGCTCCTGCAAGCGCGGCGCGGCGCAGATCGGCCAGACCAGCCTGCTGACTGGCGGCCATCAGGACACGGTCGTAGATCAGCGCGCCGATACGGTTCATAGGGCCACCTTAGCGACGGGCCGCGGCGGCTGGATCGTGCGCTATTGTCGCTTCCATGCTGCTGGCAATCAGTAACGCTGTTGCGATCGATATCGGCCTGATTGGCGTCTTCGGCGTCCTTTTCCCGGCGCTCGTCACCGGCCTGATCATCTTTGCCTCGGTTGGCAGCTACGCCGAGAAGCGCGAAAACGACGTCTACCTCGAAGAGCACCGAATCCCCGGCAGCGAGCTCTAAGCAGCCGTGACGAAACCGCTCGCGCTAATCAGCGGCGGAGCAAACGGCATCGGGCTGGCAACGGCGCAGCGCCTATCGAGCGACCACCGGCTGGCGCTACTTGACCTTGACCCGCTGGCGCTGGAGCGGGCCGCTGCGCTCTGCGGGCCCCAGACGCTGACCGCCGTCTGCAACATCACCGACGCAGCGCAGGTTGATGCGGCCGTTTCGCAGATCGTTGAGCAGGCCGGCGGGATCGACGTTCTCTTCTCAAATGCGGGGATCGGCGGTGGCGGCTCGCTGCGGCTGCTCGACCCTGACGCGCTGCAGGCGATCATCGACGTCAACCTGGTCGGCAACTGGCGGCTGATCCACGCCTGCCTGCCCCACTTGATCGAGCGGCGCGGCTACGTGATCGCCAACGCCTCAGCCTCGGCGCTGCTGCCGGCAATAGGGATCGGCGGCTACGCCGCCAGCAAGGCCGGCCTTGAGCAGCTGATGAACGTGCTGCGGGTCGAGGTCGCGCAGCTCGGCGTCAGCGTCGGCGTCTCCTACTTCTGGTTTGTCGCAACCGACATGGTTGAAGGGGCCGAGCGCGAGATGGGCCAACTTGGCGGCTTGCGAGCCGAAATGCCCGGGCCGCTAAAGCGCGTCGTCAGCGTTGACGAAGTTGGCGCACTGCTGGCCGCCGGGATTCGCTCACGCGCGCGGCGCGTTGTAGCGCCGCGCTGGGTCGCGCCGCTCTTCCTGCTGCGCGGCATGCTGGGCCGCGTGCTTGACCGCAACGCTGACGAGATGGCCGCGAAGGTTGACGGCGCAACGGCCGAGCGGATCGCTGAGCACGGCGAGTTTGGCGCCGCCTTCCGTTCCTCGCACCCGGCCCACCAGGCGGCCGCCGAAGAGGTTGGCCGCCGGCTCGACTGACGGCGCCGGCCGCGCGACGGAGCGACGGGCTGTCGCTACCTACGGACGGTTCTGCGAAGCGCGGTAGCGCCGCACCAAAGCGTTGGTCGAGCCGTCGTGCTCCAGCTGCGGCACAGCCTCGCTCGTCAGCTGGTCGGCCAGCGTCCCCGCCAGCACCTTGCCCAGCTCAACGCCCCACTGATCAAACGAGTCGATCCCCCACAGCACACCCTCAGTGAAGGCGCGGTGCTCGTAGAGCGCAACCAGCGTCCCCAGCGCGCGCGGCGTCAACTGCCCGTCGATTAGCAGCGTCGTTGACGGCCGCTCGCCAAGGCAGATCCGCGCCGCGATCTGCGCCTCCGGGCTGCCGGCTGCGCGCAGCGTCTCGGCGTCGCGGCCAAAAGCCAGCGCCTCGGCCTGGGCAAACATGTTCGCCATCAGCAGATCGTGGTGAACGCCGAGCGGGTAGATCGGGTCGCAGAAACCGATGAACTCGGTCGGCACAATCTCAGTTCCCTGATGGATCATCTGGTAGAAGGCGTGCTGCCCGTTGGTGCCCGGCTCGCCCCAGAAGACGGCGGCGGTCTCCCAGTCAACGGTCGAGCCGTCGAGCATCACATGCTTACCGTTCGACTCCATCTCCAGCTGCTGCAGATAGGCAGGAAAGCGCGCCATCTCAGCGACATAGGGAAGGATTGCGACGGTCGGGCGGTTGTGCAGGTTGCGGTTGAGGACGCCGACCAGCCCCATCAGGACCGGCATGTTCTGCTCCAGCGGCGCTGTTCGCAGGTGCTCGTCGACGGCGTGGAAGCCGGCCAGCATCTCGGCAAAGTTGTCGCGGCCGATCGCACACATGATCGACAGACCGACCGCACTATCGATCGAGTAGCGGCCACCAACCCAGTCCCAGAAGCCGAACATGTTGGCGGTGTCGATGCCGAACTTGGCAACACCGTCAGCGTTGGTCGAGACAGCGACGAAATGATGCTCAACCGAATCCTCGCCGAGCGCGTCGACGATCCAGTCGCGCGCCGTACCGGCGTTGGTCAGCGTCTCGAGTGTCGTAAAGGTCTTTGAAACGATAATGAAGAGCGTCTCTTCCGGCTCGAGGTCAAGCGTCTTCTCAGCGAAGTCGCTGCCATCAACGTTGGAGACAAAGCGGAAACGCATCTGCCGGTCGCTGTAGTGAGCGAGCGCCGTGACCGCCATGTCGGGGCCGAGGTGCGAGCCGCCGATGCCGATGTTGACGACGTTTCGGATCGGTTTGCCGGTAGCCCCCTTCCAGTCGCCGCAGCGAACGCGGTCGCTGAAGTCGCCCATCCGGTCGAGCACCTCGTGCACCTGATCGACGACGTTTTCGCCGTCGTGCATGATGCTCTCGCCGCGCGGTGCGCGCAGCGCCACATGCAGCACGGCGCGATCCTCTGAAACATTGATCGCCTCGCCGGCGAACATTGCTTTGATCCGCTCTTCGATCCCGGCTTCGCGGGCGCAGGCGATCAACAGCTTGATCGTCTCCGGCGTCGCGCCCTGCTTTGAGTAGTCGTAGTGGTAGCCGTCAAAGTCAACCGACATCGCCTCGGCCCGGTCACCGTCGGCGGCAAATAGTGACGCCAGCGTCTGCCCTTCGAGCTCGGCAACGTTGGCTCGCAGCGCGCGCCATGAAGGCAGCTGATCGAGCCGCGTCTGCTTGATCCCCATCGGCTCAGGCGGCCGCGAGCGTCGACCGCTTGCTGGCAATCGCCGCAATCAGCGTCGTCCATGAGTCGACAAACGATTTGGCGCCGTCGCTCTGCAGCTTCGCTGCCAGCTCGTCAAGGTCCACGCCAGCCGCCTCAAACTCGCTCAGCACTGCCTCACAGTCGCCGCCGTCCGGGTCCATCACAACGACCGGAGTCGGGCCGTGTTCGGCGTAGTAGTGCAGCGTCGCTTCGGGCATCGTGTTGACGGTGTACGGAGCGGCGAGGCCGGCGATGTAGAGCACGTCGGAGGCCTCCGGATCCTTCGTTCCGGTGCTCGCCCAGAGCAGCCGCTGCGGCCGCGCGCCAGCGTTCATTAGACGCTGCACGCGCTCCGAAGAAAGCAGGTCGCGGTAGTCGCGGTAGGCGCGGCCGCCAATCGCCAGCGCCAACTTGTCCTTCAGGTTGCCAGGCACCTGATCGGCGACAGCGACATCCCAGCGGCTCATGAAGAGCGAGGTGACCGACTGGATGTTCGGCGACAGGCCGTCAGCGACACGCAGCTCAAGCCCCTTGTAATAAGCGTCGCCAGCGGCCAGCGCCTGCTCGCTACTGAAAAGCAGCGTCACGTTGACCGGAATGCCGGCGTGAATCGCGGCGGTGATTGCGGGCAGCCCTTCCGGCGTGCCGGGAATCTTGATGAAGACGTTCGGCCGATCAACGCTGGCGTGCAGCTCCTTTGCCTGGGCGATCGTCGCGTCGGTGTCGTAGGCCAGCTCCGGTGAAACTTCGAGCGAGACAAAGCCGTCAAGATTGTCGGTCAGTTGGTGAATCTCGGCAAAGAGGTCGGCGGCGCGCTGCAGATCGTCGATCGCAGCGGCAAAGAAGACCTGCTGATCGCTGGTATCGCTGCCGTGGAAGCTGTGTACCTGCTCGTCGTAGCTATCGCCGCCGGTAATCGCCTTCTCAAAGATCGTCGGGTTTGAGGTCAGGCCGGTAACGCTGAGCTCGGCGATGTAGCCGGCCAGCGTGCCGTCGTCGAGGATTGTCCGTGTGATGTTGTCGAGCCAGAGGCTCTGGCCAGCATCGTGGAGGGCCTTTGTAGCTTTCATCGCTTATTGCTCCTTGATTGCTACTGGTTAGATTACTTGACGTTAACGCCGCGTATGCGCGGTGGGATCCAGCCGCCGGCCAGCGTTAGGCGGTCGGCCTCGTCCGGCCCCCACGAGCCCGGCTCGTACTGGTGCACCGGTGTTGCATCGTCGAGGATTGGATCGACGATCCGCCAAGCCTCTTCGATCGTGCCGAGCGTCGCAAAGAGGTCGTGCTCGCCCCGTAGCGCAGCTGACAGAAGACGCTCGTAGGGCGGGATCGTATGGACCTCCTGACGGATTGCCGACAGCTCGATGTCCTCAACCTCAAAGCTGTCAGCGGTCGGCCTGCGTGACTGCATCTCAATCGAGATGACAACCTGCGGGTTGAGCTGGAAGCGCATCCGGTTGCCGATCGGGTGCTGCTTCGCGAACAGCTTCTCAGGCGGCTTTTTCAGTTCAATAACGATCTCGGTCGCCGTTACCGGCAGCTCCTTGCCGGCGCGGATCAGGATCGGCACGTCGGCCCAGCGCCAGGTGTCTACGTGAAGGCGCATCGCGGCGTAGGTCTCAACCGTTGACTTCGGGTTGACACCCTTTGTTTCGCGATAGCCGGTGTACTGACCACGCACTAGATCAGCCGGCTTGAGCGTCCGGACGCCACGCAGGAAGCGAGCCTTCTCGTCACGCACGGCGTCGTCGCCATGGCCGCTGAAGGGGTCCATCGCAACAAGCGTCAGAACCTGAAAGAGGTGGTTTTCGATCACGTCGCGGATCGCGCCGACGGCATCGTAGAAACTGCCACGCGTCTGAACGCCAAAGTCCTCAGCCATCGTGACCTGGATCTGGCGGACATGGTCGCGGTTCCAGATCGGCTCAAGAAAGCCGTTGGCAAAGCGGAAGAAGAGGATGTTCTCAACCGGCGTCTTGCCGAGGAAATGATCGATCCGGAAGATCCGATCCTCAGGGAAGACCGCATGCAGGTCGTCGTTCAGCTTCTGCGACGAGGCGAGGTCGCGGCCAAATGGCTTCTCGACGACAACGCGGCCCTGCTCAGCCAAGCCGGAGTCTCCGAGATGACCGACGACCGGACCAAATAGCGCCGGCGGGATCGCCAGATAGTGAACCGGCCGTTTGCAATCTTTCAGCTGCTGCTTCAGCTCGACGAAGGTCTTGTGGTCGGCGTAGTCGCCGCCGGCGTAGCGCAACAACGAGCTGAGCTTCTTGAAAGCCTCTTTGTTAAGGCCATCGGCGCTGGCCTCGAGGCTCTCCTTCGCACGCGCCCGCAGCGCGTCAACGTGGCTACCTTCACGCGCCACTCCGACCACCGGCACGTCAAGCTCACCGTCAATAACCATCCGCTGCAAGGCAGGGAAAATCTGCTTATAGGCAAGGTCGCCGGTGGCGCCGAAGACAACAAGCGCGTCGCCCCGCTTCGGCTTCGCCATTACTTGCTCCCCGCCGGCTTCTCGTCGTGACCGCCGAACTCGTTGCGCATCGCAGAGAGCAAGCGGTCGGCGTAGTCGGCTTCGCCGCGACTTGTGAAGCGCTCATAGAGAGCCGCCGTCAGGACCGGCGCCGGCGTGCCGGTGTCGATCGCTGCAAGCGCCGTCCAACGACCTTCGCCGGAGTCCGAGACCCGGCCGGCAAAGCCGCTGAGCTCATGATCTGCAGCCAGCGCGTCGGCAATCAGGTCAAGCAGCCAGCTGCGAATAACCGTGCCGCGGCGCCAAACCTCGGCGATATCCGGCAGGTCAAGGTCGTAGGAATAATTCTCCGGGTTGCGCAGCGGCGTTGTTTCGGCGTCAATCTCCTGCGTGCCGCTGCCGACGTTGGCGTGCTTGAGGATGTTGAGCCCTTCGGCGTAGGCGGCCATCAGCCCGTACTCGATGCCGTTGTGGACCATCTTCACGTAATGCCCCGCCCCGGACGGACCGCAGTGCAGCCAGCCCTCTTCAGCCGGCGTCGGATCACCGCTGCGGCCAGGTGTGCGCGGCGCCGAGTCAACGCCCGGCGCCAATGAGCCGAGCACCGGGGCGATCATCGCGATCGCTTCGTCGCTACCGCCAGCCATCAGGCCGTAGCCCTCAGTCAGCCCCCAAACGCCGCCGCTGACACCGCAGTCGACGTACTCGAGTCCCTTCTCCTTCAAGTCCGCTGCTCGGCGGCGATCATCGATGTAATAGCTGTTACCGCCATCGATCACCAGATCTCCAGATTCGAGCGCACCAGCAGCCTCGCTCAGCACCGGATCAACGATCCCGGCCGGGACCATCAGCCAAATCGCGCGTGGAGCGCTCAGCTTTGATGCCATGTCGCCGGCCGATTCGGCTCCGATCGCACCCTTCGCGACCAGCGCGTCAACGGCGTCCTTGTTGGGATCAAATACGACGCACTCGTGGCCGTCGAGCATCAGGCGCTCGACCATGTTGGCACCCATCCGGCCGAGGCCGATCATTCCAAGCTGCATTAGCTGTCTCCCTCGAATTTGGCGTTCAGTCCATCACGTTCCATCAGCTGTACCTTCGCGCGCCTTCGCAGGTGTCGTGGTTCATCGCTTACCTGCGCCTGCGCAAAAGTCCCGACCAGCTCACGAGCAACTTCGCTGCCGATCACGCGGCCGCCGACGCAGAGCACGTTGACGGCGTCATGTTCGACCGCCTGGTGCGCGGTGTAGGTGTCGTGAATCGTCTGGGCGCGGATTCCTGGCAGCTTCGAAGCGGCGACCGCGATGCCAGCGCCTGAGCCGCAGGCAAGGACGCCGCGCTCGGCTTCACCGGCGTCGATCGCGATCCCCATCTTCAGCGCCATATCAGGGTAATCGTCGCATTGGCCAAGATCGACAACGACGTGACCAAGCTCAATCAGCGTCGCCGTAATCACCTCATGCAGCGGCGCTCCAGCGTGGTCAACTCCAACGGCAAAGATCATCGGCGTCGAGCCTATTGGATTGCCCGCCGACAAGTCGTGACAATCGCGGGAACTGTCACCGCTATAAGGTCAGCGCTCGACGATGGCCGAATGGTGGCAAAGATCCCCGCGACTCGGTGGCCGCGAACTGGCGCTGGTCGCGCTGAGCGCAGCACTGGTCGCCGTCATTCAGTTCTGGCCGCTGATCCTGAACATCGGCAGCGACATTCCGCTCGACCTTGGCGACCCGCTGTCGCAGTCGTGGCAGATCGCCTGGGACGGATACGCGCTGCGCCACCAGCCGCTGAGCTTCTTCCAAAGTAATCAGTTTTGGCCATTGCCGGACAGCCTCGCCTTCTCCGACGCGCTGATCGGTTACACGCCTGCGGGGCTTATTGGCCACGGCCCGGTCGCCGCTGTCGCCCGCTACGACCTGCTGTTCCTGTTCGCCTTCGCGCTCGCCTTCTTCGGCGCCTACCTGCTGGCGCGCGAATTGGGCGCGCCGCCGTGGGCGGCGCTGCTGGCCGGCGCCGCGTTTGCCTACGCACCATGGCGGCTCGAGCAGGGCGGCCACCTGCACGTGATCTCGAGCGGTGGCATCCCGATCGCGCTGGCACTGCTGCTGCGCGGCTACCGGCGCCAATCGGCGGCGCTGATCATCGGCGGCTGGGCGGTCGCCGCTTGGCAGCTGTCGCTGGGCTTCACACTTGGCTTGCAGCTGATCTATCTGCTGGCGTTGCTAGCGCTGATCGCCGCCGTCGCCTGGTGGCGCAGCGGTAAACCGCGCCCGGCGCGCCGCACCGTGGTCGCGACGCTGCTCGGCTGCGCACTGCTCGCGCTGACCGGCTTTTTGCTCTCACGGCCTTACCTGCGGGTGCTCGCCGATCACCCCGAGGCGGAGCGGTCGGCCGATCTAATCACGCGCTACTCGTCGCCGCTGAAAGCGTTTGCGGCGGCCTCCGAACACAATCTGATCTGGGGATCGATCACGGCGCCGGTCCGCGCCGGGATGACCGCCACCCCGGAGAAGACGCTGTTCCCTGGCCTGCTGATCCTGCTGCTGGCAATCGCCGGGCTGGGCTGGCGCGGCTACCCACGGGCGCTGCGCGTTGGCCTTGGCGTCGCGGCGCTGCTCTGCGCGCTCTGCTCGCTAGGTTTTGCGGCCCGCGGCGCTGGCCAGTGGATGCCTTACCGACTGCTCTACGAGCTGGTTCCCGGCTGGCAAGGAATCCGCGCTCCCGGACGGCTGCAGACGATTACCACGCTGCTGCTTGCCCTGCTGGCCGCCGGCGGCGCAGCGCGCGTTGGCGCCTACCTCGGCGGCCGCTTCGCCGGCCAGCGGCTGGCGGCCGCCAGCGCCGCAGTGCTGACGATCCTGGTGCTGATCGAAGGCTCCGGCCTGATCTACCCCCACCCGCGTGTGCCCGCAGCGCCGGCCGGGCTGGCCGGACTGACGCCGCCGCTGCTGCAGCTGCCTTCCCGCCCGCAGGACAACCGCCGCTACCTGCTCTGGTCGACCGCCGGCTTCCCCGCGATGCTCAACGGCCGCACCAGCTTTGAGCCGTCGTTCTTGGCGCGCACACTGCGCCAAGTCGACGGCCTGAAGAGCGCCAGTGCGATCAGTCGCCTGCGCAGAATCGGCGTTCGCACGCTGGTAATCCACAGCAACGAGCCCGGCGGCGCAGCGCTGACCGCTGCGGCGCTAGCACTGAAGCCGGGGTCAGCCTTCAGCCGCGAGCGCCGCGGCAGCCTGCTGATCCTCAGGCTGCGGCCGGTCGGCGGCCCGGCGCGCTATCAGTAGCGCGGCGCCAGCCACCAGTAACGCCAGCACGATGATCGAGAACGGCAGTCCGGCATGGTTGACGGCCTGCGGATCGTTGCTGTAGGCGGCGCGCTCGCCGACCAGACGCGAGATGCCAAAGGCCAACACGGCCCAAGCCGCCAGCGCGATCAGCGCCGGCCGCGTGTCGGCCGCGACGGCCAGCGCGCCGGTGGCGCGCGCGCCGAGCCAGATCGCGGCTGTGAAAACAGCCAACAGCGGGATCATTGTCGGCCAGCCGTTGCCGGCGCCGAGCGCCGTCAGCACGGTGTGCTGGAACGTGTTGTCGAGCGCCCGCTCCTGCCATTGGAAAGTGTTGCCGGCGCCGACCGCCGGGTAGGTGATCAGCGCAGCCGTCATCACAACAAAGCCGCAGGACGACAGCACCAGCGTTGTCGCCGGGATCCGTCGCCAAGCCTCGGCAAAGCCAAGCGCGATGAACGGCAGGATCGGGATCAGAAAGCGCGGCCCCGGCGTGCCGCCCCCAAACGGCAGCCAGTAGCCGGTGTCGTAAAGGAAGAACAGCGCAACGATTGCGACGATCACGCGCGCCTCGGCGCGGCGGCCGCCGCGGTGCATCAGCCAGACGCCGTAAAGCCCGGCCAGTACGACCGGCGTGATCGTGATGATGCCGCGCGGCGCCAGCAGCAGTTCGGCCGCGGACTGCAGGTCGGGCACACCGATGCCGAAGAAGCCGCTCGAGTTCAGCCCCAACGTGGCGTGGCCGGTGAAGCCCTGGATATCAACGGCGTTCTTGTACGACATCGTCGTTGGCGAACCGAACGCCCACTGGTTGTAGGCAAGCAACGGCAGCGCGCCAATTACCACGCCGGCCGCGTAGCTGGCGCCGCGGCCGATCGCTGATCGCGCGCCGCCGCCCGGCAGGTCGCCCCGCAGCATCGCGTAGAAGCCAAGCACTAGGCCGGCCAGCGCGACCGGGTACTCGGTCGTCACCGCCAACCCGGCCAGCAGGCCGGCCAGCGCCAGCAGCCAAAGACGCTGCGGCCCGCGCCGCTCGCGCAGCAGCACAGCAAAGGCAGCGAAGGCAATCAGTGAGGCCAGAATATGACCAAAGAACTGGCTGGCGAAGACCATCACCATCGTCGCCATCCCCAGTGTCAGCGCCGTCGCCGTGCCGTATCCGGGCCGCATTCGCTCGGCCACGACGCGTACCAACAGCAGCAGGCCGAGCGCCGGCAGCACGCTGCCAAGCAGGCCCAGCGCCCAGACGAGCGGAGCTTGAACCTCCAACTGCCGCGTTACGGCGCGGGCGCGGTTTGCGTTGTAGCCGTAGGGCGAGACCTTTAGCGCACGGTAGGTCCAGAGCTTGGCGCCGTGGCGGCGGGCATTGTCGGCTGCGTCGCGCGCCAGCGCCTCGCCGCCGACGGCCTTCGCCAGCAGGTACGGGCCGGTCAGCGCGATCGGCATCCCCGGCGCCTTGACGGAGAAGAAGTGGCCGTTGATCCACGATTTGTCACGCGTCTCCCAGTGGTAGCGGTCGATCTGGGCATTGCCGTCGCCGAGCGCTTTGATGAAGACGTAATAGGAAGTCTGTGCCCAGCCGAGCGACTGCATGATCATCGCCCAGCCAAACGCCAAGACGCAGATCGCCGCGATTCCGCTGCGCCGGCGAGCTTTGCCGCCCGGATCAGAGGCTCTGCTGGTAACGGCGTTCATCGCCAGCAGAGAATACGCGGCAAGGACGTCAACGCCGCTTCAGCTGCCGATCGGCAAAGATAGGCCGATGGCACTATTCAAAGAGGGTGAAGCAGTCTGGGTCCAGCAGCCTGATGGCAGCGCCCGCCCGGGCGTATTCGTCGGCGACGGCGAGAACGCGACCTGGTTTGGTGGCGCGCCGCTGGCCTATGTCGTCTACCCCGACACAAAAGACGGCGAAGAGGTCAACCTTATGCGCGTCACAGCGCGCGAGTCGAACGACAGCGGCGCCTGACGCCGCCGCTCACCAGCTCAGCCCGACCAGCGCCGGTTCGGGGTTAAGACTGACGCCGAACAGCTGCTCAACGCGATCGGCGATCTGGTGGGCAAAGTCGAGCAGTTCAGCGGCGCTGGCGCCGCCGCGGTTTGTCAGCGCCAGCGTGTGCTTCGACGAGATCGCGACGTTGCCGCGCCGCTCGCCGCGACTGAAGCCGGCCTGCTCAATCAACCAAGCTGCCGAGCTCTTGACGGCGCCGTCGCCGGCGTCAAAGCGCGGCGCCTGTGCATTGGCGCCGCAGTGCTCGCGCACACGCTGCTCAAGCAGTGCGAACTGCTCGCCGCTGAAAATCGGGTTGGTGAAGAACGAGCCGACGCTCCATGTGTCGTGGTCGGCGCCGTCCAGCAGCATCGCCTTGGCCCGCCGCAGCTCCAGCACGGCCTCGCGCGCCGCCGCCAGCTCGGCCCGCTGACCGAGCTCAACGCCAAGTTTGGCTGCCAGCTGCGAATAGCCGATCGGCGCGCTGAGCGGCGAACGATCAAGCAGCATCCGGACGCTCAGCACGACAAGGTCGCTGTCGCGCTTCAGCGCGCTGCTGCGGTAGCCAAAGCCGCACTGCGCCGCGCTCAGCTGCTCAACTTCGCCGCTGCTACGCCGATAGGCACGGACCGACTCGATCACCGAGGCAACCTCTTGACCGTAGGCGCCGACGTTCTGGATCGGCGTCGCGCCGGCTGAGCCCGGGATTCCTGCCAGGCACTCAACGCCGCTGAGTCCCTCACCAACCAACTCGCCGACCAGCGCGTCCCACGGCGTTCCGGCGGCCAGTTCGACGGCGACGCGGCCGTCGGCCAGCTGCTTCTTGCGAAGGCCCTCAAAGGCCAACCGCAGGACGGTGCCATCGAAGCCTTCGTCGGCGATCACGAGATTGCTGCCGCCGGCCAGGATCAGCAGCGGCTGATCGTCGGCCTCGCCCAGTTGGCGCAGCGCGGCCACGCAGTCGTCCTCGCTGTCAACGGTCCAGAGCCGCTTCGCCGCGCCGCCGATCCGTAGCGTCGTCAGCGGTGCCAGCTCAGCCTGCTCAATGATCTGATCCACGGCGATCAGGTTAGTCGCGCGGCGCGCGGCGAGCGCGGCCTGCCGCTGCGCGTGTCAACCAGGTTGTAGGCCTCATCCGGGTCGCTCTTCAGGTCGTAAAGCTCATACTCGGCCGGCTTCTGAGCGTCGGGGTCGAGGTACAGCGCGTACTTCCAGCGGCCGTCGCGCACCTCGTCGGCGCCCCGTCACGGTCGAGAATCGGCCCGAAGTCAACACCGGTGGCGCGCAGCAGCGCATCGTTTGGCGTCAGCTGATCCAGCCATTTCGGATCGTCCGGCCAGTGCTGCACGGCGCGCTGCTGATCGGTGATCAACAGGATCAGGTTGGACGGACGTTTCTTGCGGGCCATCGGCGCTGACAGTATCGCTCAGAGCAGCACGCTCAGCCCCCGTGCCAGCAGCAGCAGCGCGACCAGCGCAAGGATCGCCGCGGCAACCAGTCGGCCGTGACGCTCCAGCCAGGCGCGCCAACGGTGCAGCACCGGGACCGACCGCTGACCGAAGGACGCCGCGACAGCGATCGGGAGCAGGAGCGTCGCTGAGCTGATCGCAACAAAGACCGCGGCGGCGGCGATCGACAAGATCAGCGGCAGCGAATCGTCGCCGATCACCGCTCCGGCCTGAGTCGTCGCCAGCATGCGCTTAGCGCTGATGATCATAAGAATGACCCCGAGGCCAAAGGCGCGCGGCGGCGTGATCGTGTGCAGCACACGCATCCAAGCTTCGACCTTGTGCGGCTCGCCGCGCCGCGGCCGCAGCCGCCATTCGTGCACAGCGAGGATCATCATCACGACGGCAACGACTACGAGGACGACAGCGAACGTCGTTGACGGCGTCGTACTGATTGAGTCGAACCCTGACAGCGCCGCGATCGCGACAACGGCGCTCAGAGTTACCGCCCAGCCGCACAGGTAGGCCAGCGGGTTGGCGCGCTCATAATCGGTCAGCAGCATCATGATCACAGCAAGGATCGGGATCGGGCTGATCGCAACGACCAACGCCAGCGGGATTAGTTCAGCCAGCGTCGAGTTCATCGCTGCAGCCTAAGTTGCCGGCGGGCGGTCTTCAAGAGAGTGATCCGGTCTCGTTCCAGTGACTGAGCACCGGGCGACGATGCTCAAAGCCAAGTACGCAGATCGCAGCTGTGCCAAGCAGCAGCGCCGATGCCTGCTGCGGCGGGAGCCCTGCCCAACGCGCCCCGACGACACGCAGCACGTGACCATGGGCGACCAGCAGCCAGTTGCCTTCACCGTCGCGTGCGCGGTTGATCAGCGGGTCGACCCGGGCGCCAACATCAGCGGCGCTTTCGCCGCCGGGGCAGCCGTCACGAAAGAGCCACCAGTCGGGCCGCGTCTGCTGAATCTCTGCAGTCGTGATTCCTTCGTACTCACCGTAGTTCCACTCCGTCAGCTCATCGGTCGTCGATGCGCCGTCGCCAAAACCGGCCAGCTCGCAGGTTTCGCGGGCCCGCTTCAGTGGGCTCGTCAGCACATGATCGAACTTGATACCGGCCAGCCTTTTGCCGGCCTCGCGCGCCTTCTGACGGCCGTTTTCGGTCAGCTCAATGTCGCTGATCCCGGTGTGGCGACCGTTCCGCGACCACTCGGTTTCACCGTGGCGCAGCAGTACAACGACGCGGGCAGCGGTTGGCATAGCGGCGATCCTATTCGCTGCCCCCCTAAGATCGCTGCTGCGTGCGCAGCGAGAACCCTGACAGCGGCAACCAACAAGCCTGGAAAGGGCTGCTGGCGAGCGCCCACCGGCTCGACGCCTCGCTCTACGCTGCGGTCGCTGCCGGCTCAACGCCGTCACTCGACCGCTCGATCGGGATCGTCTCGAACGCCGCCAACATGTCGAAACCATGGATCGCAACATCAGCGGCGCTGGCGCTGCTCGGCGGGAAGCGCGGCCGCCGCGCAGCGCTCTTTGGCCTCGCCTCATTGACCGTCGCATCGACCGTCGTCAACGTCGCGATCAAGCCGCTCAGCCGTCGCCGTCGCCCGGACCGCGCCGCCGCCGGCGTGATCAAGGCCCGCCACGTGTCGATGCCCAGCTCAACCTCGTTTCCGTCCGGCCACTCAGCCTCAGCCTTCGCTTTTGCACTGGGAGTCGGCCACGTAATCCCCGCGGCCGGCGCCGCGCTGGCGTTGCCGGCATCACTCGTCGCCTACTCGCGCGTTCACAGCGGCGTCCATTATCCGGGCGACGTGATCGTCGGCAGCATCAGCGGCGCACTGCTGGCGAAGGCAACCTGCCACGCGCTGGAGCGCACCGGCCGTTAGCCACTACTGCGCGTAACGGCTCAGCTCGCGCCGAGCGATGACCATCTTGTGAACCTCGTCCGGCCCGTCGGCGATCCGCAGTGTGCGCGCGCCGGCATACATCGCCGCCAGCGGGAAGTCGTCGCTGACGCCGCCGCCGCCGTGAATCTGGATCGCGCGGTCAACAACGGCGCAGGCCATCCGCGGCACAACAACCTTGATCGACGAGATTGCGTTGCGCGCCGCCTTGTTGCCGGCGCTGTCCATCTGCCAGGCGGCGTCGATCGTCAGTAGCCGCGCCTGATCGATCTCAAGCCGGCTCTCGGCAATCCAATCCTGAACGATCCCCTGCTCGGCCACCGTCTTGCCGAACGCCTCGCGTGAGATTGCGCGCCGGCAGCCAAGCTCCAGCGCCCTTTCAGCCATCCCGATCAGCCGCATGCAGTGATGGATCCTCCCTGGCCCGAGCCGCGCCTGGCTCATCATGAAGCCGCCGCCTTCCGGCCCGAGCAGGTTCGAGGTCGGTACGCGCACATCCTCGAACAGCAGCTCGGCGTGTGTTTCACGGTCGAGGTAGCCGAAGACTTTCAGGTTGCGGACGTGCGTTATCCCGGGAGTGTCGAGCGGCACGATCACCATGCTTTGCTGGGCGTGGCTGCGCGCCTGCGGGTCGGTCTTGCCCATCACGATCGACATCTTGCAACGCTCGCGGCCGGCACCGGAGCTCCACCACTTATGGCCGTTGATTACGTACTCGTCGCCGTCGCGCTCGATTGAGGTTTCGATGTTCGTCGCGTCGGACGAGGCGACGTCGGGCTCGGTCATTGAGAAGCAGGAGCGAATCTCACCCTCGAGCAGCGGCCGCAGCCACTGCTGCTGCTGCTCCGGTGTGCCGAAGGCAGCCAGAAGCTCCATGTTGCCGGTGTCCGGCGCCGAGCAGTTCATCGCCTCCGGTGCAAGATGGATCGAGCGGCCGGAGATCTCAGCCAGCGGCGCGTAATCAAAGTTTGAAAGGCCTTCGTTCCACTCCGTCTTGTGTGGCAGGAAAAGGTTCCAAAGGCCACGCTCACGCGCCTCGACCTTCAGCTCCTCGATGATCTGCGGATGGTGGGCCGGATCGTCGGCGGCCTCCATCTGCTGCTCAAAGATCGGCTCGGCCGGGTAGACCCGATCATCCATGAACTCCAGCAGGCGGCCGCGCAGCTGCTCACCTTCAGCGCTCAGTTCAAACTGCATCAGGCGCCTACCATCGTCAGCGCGGCAACCTGCAGCCGGGTGATTCGCGCGCGCTGCGCTGCGGCGCTGTCAAGCATCGCTGCATCGAGCTGCGCGCGTTTGAAGAACCAGTGCAGGTCGGCCTCCCAGGTAAAGCCGACGCCGCCGTGAACCTGAATCGACGAAGCCGTGACCGAGCGTGCCGCCTCGCAGGCCGGCTCGTCGCCGGGGTGGTTGGCCTTAATCCAAGCACGCAGTTCGTCGCGGAAGGCACTCTCAGATTCACTAAACGTCAGGTCCACGGGGTTCCAATCGAGGTCGCTGGCGGCTGACGTTACCGAACGCACAGCGACCAAGCGGCGCGGCCGAGCGGCGGATCATGCGGTTACGTAGGCTCGCTCGCGGATCAGGTCGGCGGCCCGCTCGGCGACCATCACGGTCGGCGCGTGCGTGTTGCCACCGGGGATCAGCGGCATGATCGAAGCATCGACGACGCGCAGCCCCTCGATCCCGCGCACGCGGGTCTGCGGATCAACGACGGCGCCCTCGTCGCTGCCCATTCGGCAGGTCCCGACCGGGTGGTAGAGCGTTTCAACACGGCGGCGCAGGTCGGCCTCAATGTCGTCGTCATCGCTGACCGGTGAACCGGGCAGCAGTTCGGCGCCGCAGAGCTCGGCCAGCGGACCGCTGGCGGCGATCCGGCGAGCGATCTTGACCCCCTCAACCATCGCTGCGACGTCCTCCTCCTGGACGAGCATGTTGGTCAGGATCCGCGGCGGCGCGGTCGGGTCGGCTGAGCGCAGCCGCAGATGGCCTCGGCTCTTCGGCGAAACCAGCACCGGCGCGATCGTCAGTGCGTGCCCGTCATAGGTAGTTGCGCCGTGATCAACGAAGTAGGCCGGCGCAAAGTGAAACTGCAGGTCGGCGGCAGGCAGCCCGGGCCGGCTGCGAACGAAGGCGAAGGCCTCGGCGACGCTTGATGCCAGCGGGCCGGTGCGTCGCAGCAGCCACTCCAGCATCGCTTTTGGCTTCTCGGCGTCGGCCAGCGAACCGCCGCCCGGCAGGTCCCATGTGCAGACCAGCGACGGATGATCGTGCAGGTTGGCGCCAACGCCAGGCAGCTCGTGCGCCAGCGGCACACCAACCTCGGCCAGATGGTCCACCGGGCCAATGCCGGAGAGCATCAACAGCTGCGGCGAGCCGATTGCGCCGGCCGCAAGGATCACGTCACGCGAGGCGCGCAGCGTCTGCTCGCGGCCGCGCCGGTCTTTGAAGCTGACGCCAACCGCGCGCTTCGCTTCAAGCTCGACCCGCTGCACCGTTGCGCCGGTGATCAGCTCAAGGTTGGCGCGGCCTTTGATCGGCTTCAGGTAGCCGTCGGCGGCGCTCCAACGCCGGCCGCCCTTCTGGGTCACCTGAACTACTGCGACGCCGTCCTGTTCAGTGCCGTTGTAATCGTCAATGAACGGGATGCCGACCGCTTCGGCGCTGGCGATGAAGTCATACGTCAGGGCGCGCGGCGAACGCGCGTCCTCAACCCGCAGCGGCCCACCGACAGCATGGTGTTCCGACCTGCCGCGCGAGTTGTCCTCGGCCCGCAGGAAGTACGGGCGAACGTCCTGCCAGCCCCAGCCGGGGCATCCCTCGGCCTGCCAGAGGTCATAGTCGAGCGGCCTGCCGCGGACGTAAAGCATCGCGTTCATCGCGCTCGAACCGCCAAGCCCTTTGCCGCGCGGGATGAAGATTTCGCGGTTGTCACAGCCGGGCTCCGGTTCACTTGAGAAATCCCAGTCACGCTTGCTGTGGAACTGTTCGGCGAAGGCCGCCGGAATGACAACGCTGGGGTGCCGATTCGAGCCCCCCGCCTCGAGCAGCGCAACGCGTACCGCAGGGTCTTCGGTGAGCCGGTTGGCAAGTACACAGCCGGCCGAGCCGGCACCGACGATCAAATAATCGAAGTCAGTCATTCACGCATCCTTGCGCACCGACGCGCCGCGTGCCAGCGCGTCAGTGCGCCGGGCTACGGTGAGAGCGTGCAGTCAGCCCCCGATAGAGCGAACGTTGAGCTGCGGCGCAGCGACGAGAACGGCGAGATTGTCGTGCTCGCCTTCCCTTACGACGCGCAGATCGTCGAGCTCGTGCGGACGATCCCTCAGCGCCGCTTCGACTGGGACCGGCGTGAATGGTGGGCGCCAACCGACGACTGGGCGGCGCTGCACGTCGCCGACCTGCTGGCGCGCTTCCCCGAACTGACGGCCAGCAACGAGGTCGAAGCATGGATTCGCGCCGTTGAGCGGCGCTGGATCGGGACAGTTTCGACGCGCCGCTACGACGGCCGCGGCTGGTGGGCGCTGACAACGCGCGCCGGCAGCGTCCCTTCAAAGCTGCTCGAAGGCGCGGTCCAGGCCGACGACGGGACGACACTGGTCCCGCTTACAACCGACAACGCTGCGCTCCTCGCCGAGCAGCGCTCGGCAAGGCTTGACGGCGGCGCAGCGCGCTGCCTTACCGAGCTGCAGGTCGGCCGCACACCGCCGCCCGCCCAGCTCGAACTGATCCGCCGCGTCGACGCCGACTACCTGCGACTGAACGTGCTGTGGGATCGTGAGACCGGCTTTGCCTTTGAGCGGATGCCGGCCGCCGCCGGCACACGGACGGTGCCGATCGACCCCTGGTTGGTTGAGCAGCTGGACGAGTTCATCGCCGGCCATCAGGTTGGCGTCAGCGGCGAGGCAGTCGAAGTACTGGCAGGGCTGCGCGAAGAGCACCGCGCTGCTGCCGCCGCGGTCCGTGCCTCGCGCGCAACGCAGGCGCCGCCGATCGAGGGTCTTGAAGAGCGGCTTGGTGGGACGCTGGAGCCGTTCCAGTGGGCCGGCGTGCGCTACGCCCTGCAGGCGCGGCGCACACTGATCGCCGACGAGCAGGGGCTCGGCAAGACGATCGAGGCGCTGGCAACAATCGAGGCCGATGAGGCCTACCCGGCGGTCGTTATCTGCCCCGCCTCAATCAAACTGGTTTGGGCGCGCGAGGCTGAGCGCTGGCTGCCGCACCGCTCGTTCGCCGTCGTCGAAGGCCGCGTGGCCGCAGTGCCAAGCGCCGACATCACGATCCTCAACTACGAGATTGTTGTGGCCCACGCTGAGCAGCTCGCACGCCGCCAGCCCCAAGCACTGATTGTTGACGAGTCGCACTACTGCAAGAACCCACGTGCCAAACGGACCCAGGCGGTGCGGCGGCTAGCCAGCTTTATCCCCGACGATGGGTTGCGCCTGGCGCTGACCGGCACGCCGGTGCTCAACCACGCCGAGGAGCTAATCGCGCAGCTGCGCGTAATCGGTCGGCTCGACGACTTTGGCTCCGGTGCCCAGTTTGCGCGGCGCTTTGGCCCCGACCACTCGCGCAGCGAGGAGCGGCTCCACTGGCACCTGCGCCGCCACTGCTTCCTGCGCCGCGTCAAGGCCGACGTGCTGCCGCAGCTGCCGGCGAAGCGTCGCAGCATCGTGCCAATTGCGCTGACCAACCGCAGCGAGTACCGCAAGGCCGAGACCGACATCATCGCCTGGCTGCGCGACCAGCCGCTCGACCTCAGTGAGCTCGACGCGAAGATTGCCGCAACGCTTCGGGCCGAGCGGCTGGCGCAGCTCGGAGTGCTGCAGCGGCTCGCCGGCAGCGGCAAACTCGGCGGCGCGCTTGGCTGGATCCACGACTTCCTCGCGTCGGGCGAGCCACTTGTCGTATTTGCCCGCCACCGCGAGGTTCAGCAGGCCGTGATCGAGCGCTTCCCCGGCGCCGTCCACCTGGTCGGCAGCGACAGCGCCGCCGCCCGCCAGCGCGCGATTGACGCATTTCAGCAGCCCGACGGGCCGCAGCTGATTATCTGCGCGATGCGCGTCGCCGCCCAGGGCATCACACTGACGCGGGCCTCAAACGTCGCCTTCCTTGAGCTTGAATGGACACCGGCGATGCACGAGCAGGCTGAGGATCGCTGCCACCGGATCGGCCAGCGCGACGCCGTGACTGCCTGGTACTTGCTGGCAGCCGAGACAATCGACGAACGGATGTCGCGGCTGCTTGAGCGCAAGCGCGCAAGCATTGCTGCGGTCACCGATGGCAAGCAGCTTGACGGCGACAGCGTCGTTGAGGCAATCATCCGTGAACTGCGTGAGGGCGAACCGTTCCGGCGGCTGCGCTCAGTTGCCTGAGACGCCAGCCGACCGTGTAGGCAAGCAACACGGCGCCGATATGAGGCGTAGAGCCAAGCCCCCAGAGCATCAGGTAGAGGACGGCGGCGTCGGTCAGCCAGTAGCCAAAAGACCAGCCAAGAGTCAGGAAGGCCTTGCGGCCACGCAGCAGCTGTTGTGATTGCTCGGCGATCGCCTCGGCCCGGCTGCGCACCTCGGCCAGCTGTCAGATAGCGGTCGTGTGGCGTGGCACGTAAAGGGTTCTGTTAGCCTGCCCGCTAACTGAGTTTGAGCTCTCCACAGTTTGATCCTTCTGTCACTGCGTGATCTGCCCGCTAACGGGCTAACGAAAGGGAAATCCCACCATGATTTGCAGCCGCAAGTTTGAGCGTCGTTTGGTTTCTGCCGTAATTGCCTCGGTTGTCGCGTTGTTGAGCTTCGCGTCGGTCGCGCAGGCCACCGACCCCTCCTACGCCTGGGCT
>JBCJRT010000008.1:0-54164 GCA_039745115.1 Solirubrobacteraceae bacterium | reverse complement strand
GCGCGGCTTGCCGGTCAGGCAGGCCGAGCGAACGAACAATTGTGTCGATGCCGACGAAATCTCGGCCATCGAGCTCAACTAGGATCGCCTCCCGGGCCTCACCGCTGACGCCAGCAGCGTCAAGCAAGGCTGGGTACAGGGCAGCGTCGCCAACGCCAATCTTAAAGTGCTTCAGGCCCGCGCTCTCTAGTGCGCGGCAGAGCAGCGTCAGAGACTCAGCGCAGCCGGAGACGGCGTCGGCGCCGATCAGCTCCACCCCGGCCTGAAGGAACTCACGCGCCTGGCCGCGGTGCGGCGTCACGGCGCGGTATGCGGACGCGATGTAACAGAAGCGCAGCGGCAGATCGGCCTCGGCGTAACGCGTGCCAGCGACGCGAGCGATCGGCACCGTCATGTCGGAGCGCAGCGCAAGCTCCTCGCCGCGCTCTCCGAGCACTCGGTAGGCGGCATCTGCTCCCCCCCTTAGCAGCGCGCCTGAAGGTCTCCTCGTACTCAACTGCTGGTGTCGAGATCTCGCCGTAGCCGCCGTCGAGGAAGCTTGCCAGCAGCGCCGTCTCGACCCGTCGAAGCTCGGCCCGCTCCTCTGGCAGGACGTCGCGTGTGCCGCTCGCAATTCTGGCGTTGGGGCCGGGCATTGTCAGGAAGATAGGACAATCCAGCAGTCAGTCGGGGCAGCGCCTTGCCATAGAACGAAGAAAGGGCCGCCATTGGCGACCCTTTCCCCGAAGTAAAACCGGCGGCGTCCTACTCTCCCGGGCCTGAAAGGCCAAGTACCATCGGCGCTGAGGGGCTTAACTGCTCTGTTCGGAATGGGAAGAGGTGTTTCCCCCTCGCGATAACCACCGGAAATTGTCGAGACCGCCCCCGACGCGCCTTGAAAACCGCACAGCAGCCGTACGAGTACCACATAAAAAAACCGTCAAGCCCTCGGATTATTAGTATCGGTCTCCTCCACGCGTCACCGCGCTTCCAGAGCCGACCTATCAACCTGGTGGTCTGCCAGGATCCTTACCCTCTCTAGGAGGTGGGAGAATTAATCTCGAGGCCGGCTTCCCGCTTAGATGCTTTCAGCGGTTATCCGATCCGTTCGTAGCTAAGCTGCGGTGCCCTTGGCAGGACAACAGCTACACCAGAGGAACGTTCACCCCGGTCCTCTCGTACTAGGGGCAAATCCTCTCAATTCTCCAACGCCCACGGCAGATAGGGACCGAACTGTCTCACGACGTTCTGAACCCAGCTCGCGTGCCGCTTTAATGGGCGAACAGCCCAACCCTTGGGACCAACTACAGCCCCAGGATGCGACGAGCCGACATCGAGGTGCCAAACCGGGCCGTCGATGTGAACTCTTGGGCCCGATAAGCCTGTTATCCCCGGAGTACCTTTTATCCGTTGAGCGACGGCGCTTCCACTTGCTACCGCCGGATCACTATGACCTGCTTTCGCACCTGCTCGACTTGTAGGTCTCGCAGTCAAGCTCCCTTAATGCCATTGCACTCTGCGCACGATTTCCAACCGTGCTGAGGGAACCTTTGCACGCCTCCGTTACATTTTAGGAGGCGACCGCCCCAGTCAAACTACCCGCCTGGCACTGTTCACCGCCCGGTTATACGGCGCGATGTTAGACGTCCAATACATGAAGGGTGGTATCTCAAGGTTGGCTCCACATCGGCCGCAACCGATGCTTCAAAGCCTCCCACCTATCCTGAGCGAAATGGAGCGAACGCCAATACCAGGGTGTAGTAAAGGTTCACGGGGTCTTTCCGTCTTGCCGCGGGTACTCGGCATCTTCACCGAGACTGGAATTTCACCGAGCCCCTCGTTGAGACAGCGCTGAAGTCGTTACGCCATTCGTGCAGGTCGGAACTTACCCGACAAGGAATTTCGCTACCTTAGGACCGTTATAGTTACGGCCGCCGTTTACCGGGGCTTAGCTTCAATGCTTCGGGCGAACCCTGACATCTCCACGTAACCTTCCGGCACCGGGCAGGCGTCAGCCCCTATACGTCGTCTTTCGACTTAGCAGAGACCTGTGTTTTTGGTAAACAGTCGCTTCAGCCAATTCACTGCGGCCCCCTCAGGCTTCACCGGCTAGCGGTTTCACCTTACTGGGGCGCTCCTTCTCCCGAAGTTACGGAGCGATTTTGCCGAGTTCCTTAACGAGGGTTATCTCGATCACCTTAGTATTCTCTACTTGTCCACCTGTGTCGGTTTTGGTACGGGCACGCGCTTCCTCCCTAGAGGATTTTCTTGGAGGCATGGCGTTAGGGACTCGCCGGCTCTAAAGCCAGCTGGCGTCGCACCTCGGGTTAATGCAGGCCCGCATTTCACTAGGCCCGCCCCTACATGCTTACCCCAGGACAACCATCGCCTGGGTTCCCTTAGCCTTCCTCGTCTCCCCATCGGTCAAACGGATGCGACGTGGTACAGGAATATCAACCTGTTAGCCATCGACTACGCCTTTCGGCCTCGCCTTAGGTCCCGACTAACCCTGAGCAGACGAACTTTACTCAGGAATCCTTGGACAATCGGCGGAGGGGATTCTCACCCCTCTTTCGTTACTCATGCCAGCATTCTCACTTCCCAGGCCTCCACGGAAGTTTCCACGTCCGCTTCACTGCCCTGGGAACGCTCTCCTACCGCGCATCAGATCCGCAGATCCGATGCACCCGCAGCTTCGGTGGCGTGCTTGAGCCCCGTTGAATTTTCCGCGCCCGAACACTTGACCAGTGAGCTGTTACGCACTCTTTCAAGGATGGCTGCCTCTAAGCCAACCTCCTGGTTGTCTATGCATCTGGACATCGTTTACCACTTAGCACGCACTTAGGGACCTTAGCTGGCGGTCTGGGCTGTTTCCCTTTCGACGCTGAAGCTTATCCCTCAGCGACTGACTCCCGGAGTAAACGTTAATGGTCTTCGGAGTTTGCCTGACGTCGGTAGGCTGGTAGGCCCCCTTAGCCAAACAGTGCTCTACGGCCACAACGCAATTTATCCGAGGCTATACCTAAATATATTTCGGAGAGAACCAGATATCACTGAGTTTGATTAGCCTTTCACTCCGACCCACAGGTCATCCGCCCAGTTTTCAACCTAGGTCGGTTCGGCCCTCCACAAGGTCTTACCCTCGCTTCAGCCTGCCCATGGGTAGCTCACTCAGTTTCGGGTCTGCCGCCTACGACTTTGTCGCCCTGTTCGGACTCGCTTTCGCTTCGGCTCCACTCATCGCTTAACCTTGCCGCAGACGAGCAACTCGCTGGCTCGTTATGCAAAAAGCACGCGGTCACGGAATAAATCCGCTCCCACCCCTTGTAGGCACGTGGTTTCAGGTACTATTTCACTCCCCTTCCGGGGTTCTTTTCACCTTTCCCTCACGGTACTAGTCCGCTATCGGTCACCTAGGAGTACTTAGCCTTGGAGGGTGGTCCCCCCAGGTTCAGTCCGCGTTTCACGAGTGCGGACCTACTCAGGAACGTCTGACAGGAGGCCATGAGGTTTCGTCTACGGGACGATTGCCCTCTTTGGTGCGCGGTTCCACGCGCTTCGACTACCAACATGACTTTGTAACTCCTGCCAGGCCGGCTACAGCCTGGAACAGACGCCCTACAACACTGAATACGCAACGTGTAGCCACTTACACGTATTCGGTTTGGGCTGTTCCCTTTTCGCTCGCCGCTACTCAGGGAATCTCGTTTGATTTCCTTTCCTCGGGGTACTGAGATGTTTCACTTCCCCCGCTTGTCTCCATCTGGCCTATGTGTTCAGCCAGCGGTGACGCCGCATTACCGGCGCCGGGTTTCCCCATTCGGGCATCCACGGATCAAAAGCTATTCAACGCTTCCCCGTGGCTTATCGCAGTCGTTCACGCCCTTCATCGACTCTAGGTGCCAAGGCATCCACCATGTGCCCTTACTATCTTGACGGTGATCGATCGACCCTTTAGATCGATCGGTGATACCCGTTTTGACCCGGCCGCTCATCGAATGGCCGGGTCGTGGCTGCTGTGCAGTTTTCAAGGAGCGCCGAGAGGGTTACTCGCTGGACGACACGGCGCGGGGGCCATGCCGGCGAACGGGCCGGTCTCTCAAAACTCAACAGCATGCACTCGATAACCAACGACGGTATGTCGTGGTTTGGAGGCCAGGTTCGGTCGACATTCCAGGCCACTCAGCCGGAGGCTGCAAGAACGGGATTCACGATAAATCGCGAGCCGGCTTACAGCGCCGTACTGCGTGGGTCCCCTAAGGGACTCCCTAGAAAGGAGGTGATCCAGCCGCACCTTCCGGTACGGCTACCTTGTTACGACTTCACCCCAGTCACGAGCCCCACCTTCGACGGCTCCCTCCCTTGCGGGTTAGGACACCGGCTTCGGGTGTTGCTCACTCCCGTGGTGTGACGGGCGGTGTGTACAAGGCCCGGGAACGTATTCACCGTGGCGTGCTGATCCACGATTACTAGCAACTCCGCCTTCATGTAGGCGAGTTTCAGCCTACAATCCGAACCGAGACGCGCTTTTTGGGATTCGCTCCACCTCGCGGTATCGCTGCCCTCTGTACGCGCCAATGTAGCACGTGTGTAGCCCTGGACATAAGGGGCATGATGACTTGACGTCATCCCCGCCTTCCTCCGGTTTGTCACCGGCAGTCTCGTATGAGTCCCCAACTTAATGCTGGCAACATACGACGAGGGTTGCGCTCGTTGCGGGACTTAACCCAACATCTCACGACACGAGCTGACGACAGCCATGCACCACCTGTGATTCTGTCCCGAAGGAAAACCGTGTTTCCACGGCGGTCAGAAACATGTCAAGCCCAGGTAAGGTTTTTCGCGTTGCTTCGAATTAAACCACATGCTCCGCTGCTTGTGCGGGCCCCCGTCAATTCCTTTGAGTTTTAGCCTTGCGGCCGTACTCCCCAGGCGGGGTACTTAATGCGTTAGCTTCGGTACGGGGGGAGTCGACACCCCCCACACCTAGTACCCATCGTTTACGGCGTGGACTACCAGGGTATCTAATCCTGTTTGCTCCCCACGCTTTCGTGTCTCAGCGTCAGTACCGTCCCAGCGAGCTGCCTTCGCCGTTGGTGTTCTTCCTGATATCTGCGCATTTCACCGCTACACCAGGAATTCCACTCGCCTCTTCCGGACTCGAGCCCGACAGTATCCACCGGCATTCCAAGGTTGAGCCTTGGACTTTCACAGCGGACTGATCGGGCCGCCTACACACTCTTTACGCCCAATGATTCCGGACAACGCTTGCACCCTACGTATTACCGCGGCTGCTGGCACGTAGTTAGCCGGTGCTTCTTGTGAAGGTACCGTCACTCCAGCCGGCTATTAACCGGCGAAGCTTCGTCCCAACTGAAAGGGGTTTACGACCCGAAAGCCTTCTTCCCCCACGCGGCGTTGCTGCGTCACACTTTCGTGCATTGCGCAAGATTCCCCACTGCAGCCTCCCGTAGGAGTCTGGGCCGTGTCTCAGTCCCAGTGTGGCTGATCGTCCTCTCAGACCAGCTACCCATCGATGCCTTGGTAGGCCGTTACCCCACCAACTAGCTAATGGGCCGCGGGCCCATCCCGTCGCGGAGGCCGAAGCTTCCTTTCGTGTCACTTCTTATGAGATGACACCTCATTCGGTATTAGCCCCAGTTTCCTAGGGTTGTCCCGATCAACGGGGCAGGTTGCCCACGTGTTACTCACCCGTTCGCGGCTCTGCCCCAGGCCTAAGCCTGGTTCGTCGCCCCACTTGCATGTGTTAAGCACGCCGCCAGCGTTCGTCCTGAGCCAGGATCAAACTCTCCATAAAGAACATCGAACTCGGGCCGAAGCCCGTACTCGAATGCTTGAGAGTTCGCCATGACCTACTTCTACGGCGCCTCGTACACGGGGCGCCGCGGTCTTGACTGGTTACTACTCAGACCGCCACGTGGCCAGCAAGCCGGCCACCGGCGGTTCGAACCTGGACGCACATTCCGGTCAGGTGTTCAGACCGGAAGGTACGCATGCTGTTGAGTTTTCAAAGACCGACACACCCAGCCGGGAAGGGGATTCCTTCGCGAGAGGTGTCCGACGCAGAGCGCCGGGACGGGCCGCCAGAAGGAGCATCTTTCGCTCCTACTTACGACCGCTGGTCATCGTAGCAGGAATTGGGCTTGATCTATAGCGCGATCGCGAAGCGCTTGAAGCGCCGGCGGCCGATCTGGACGACAGCACCATCAAGCCGTTCGGCCGGCAGGTCGAGCTGTTCGGCTGGCAGCGGTTCTCCGTCAAGTTTCACGCCGCCCTGGCCGAGCAGCCGGCGAGCTTCAGAGCGAGAGATGCCGAAGGCTTCGGCAATCGCCGAGGGCAAGTGGACCACGCCGTCCGCCGCTACGCAGTCGAATCGGTCAATCCCGTCTGGAAGCTCGTGCTCGGCGAACTGGCTGACGAACTGCGCGGCAGCGTCGGCGCCCGACCCGGCGCCGTGGAAGCGGTCGACCAGCGCGCTGGCCAGCGCCGCCTTGGCATCGCGCGGTGAAGTGCCTTCGGGCGGCCGCTCAATGGCGAGCAGCTCGAACCAATCTGCCATCGAAGCGTCGGGCAGCCGCATCGTCCGGCCAAAGATCTCTCCGCGATCAGCCTGGATCGTGATTTCATTGCCAGTTGTCTTCGACATCTTCGCGCTGCCGTCAATCCCGCTGAGGACTGGCATTGTTAAGACGGCTTGCTCAGCAACGCCGTAATGCCGCTGAATATCGCGGCCGAGCAGCATGTTGAATGTCTGATCGGTGCCACCGATCTCGACGTCAGCAGCGACCGCGACCGAGTCGTAGCCCTGCATCAGCGGATAGAGCAGTTCAAGGATTGAGATTGGCAGTCCGCCCTTGTAGCGGGTGGCGAAGTCCTCGCGTTCAAGCAGCTGGGCGACCGTCGTCGTACGGACCAGTGCCAACAGGTCGGCGATCGGCATGTCGAGCCACTCGCTGTTGAAGCGCAGCTCGTACAGCTCCGGATCGGCGGTCAGAATCCGCGTTGCCTGGCTCTCGTAGCTTCCAGCGTTGGCGAGGATTTGCTCGTCACTGAGGACCGGCCTGCTCTCTGATCGGCCGCTAGGGTCGCCGACCCGCGCAGTGTAATCACCGACGATTAGGACGACACGGTGACCGAGCTCCTGAAATTCGCGCAGCTTCCCAAGCACGACGGTATGGCCAAGATGGATGTCGGGCGCGGTTGGATCGAGGCCGAGCTTGATTCGCAGCTGGCGACCTTCGAGCTGCGCCAACTCAAGCTTCGCGACGAGCGCGCCGCTCGGCAGACACTGCGCGGCGTTGCGCGTTAGCGCGGCAGATGTTGAAGCGGCGGATTCCATCTTGGCCAATGCTAGTCTGAGGGCAGAGCAGGACGCCTAAGGGTTGGCAACTACTCCCCTTGCCTGATGGTGGTCGGAGCGGCGAAACGGCCCCTCTCACCTCGGCTTCAACGCGATGACAGACGAGCAGCCAGAGACCAACTCCGAGCAACAGCCACCCGCAGCTGAAGGACGCTCGCCGCGGCCGCGTAAGCCGCGCGTGAAGCGCCGCCGGCTGTTGCTGATCGCCCTGCCGCTCGTCGTCCTCGCTGGCGTTTCGACCGTATTCGGGATGATGATGGCGGTCGCTGCCGAGCTGCCTAATCTCGAGAATCAGAACGGCTTTAAGGCGGCGCGTAACTCGGTGCTGCTTGATGACCTCGGCCGGCCGCTCGGCATCCTGAAAAGCAGCAAAAACCGTGTCCTCGTCCCGTTTTCGCAGATCTCACCATTCATGCGCAACGCCGTCATCTCGGTCGAGGATCAACGGTTCTACGAAAACAATGGCGTCGATCCCCGAGGCATGTTGCGGGCGCTCGTTCAGAACACACTTGCAGGTGCCGCCAGCCAAGGCGGTTCGACAATCACGCAGCAGTTCGTCAAGAACGCAATGGAGGCTCAGGACAAGCGAACCGTCTCCCAGAAGCTGCGCGAATCGGCACTCGCGTACCACCTGACAAGGAACTGGTCGAAGGACAAGATCCTCAGCGAGTACCTCAACTCGATCTACTTCGGCAACGGCGGCTACGGGATTGAGTCGGCTGCCCGCGTCTACTTCGGACGGGACGCAAACCACATCGGCTGTGGTACGAGGGAGCGACCCTGTGCAGCCGAGCTGACAGCGCCCGAGGCGGCGCTGCTGACTGCGGTGATTGCCAACCCGACGGGCTTCGACCCCGTGGCCCACCCCCAGGCGGCGCTCGACCGTCGCAACATGGTACTCCGCAAGATGCGCGATCAAGGGCGCATCACTGCGCCCGAGTATGAGCAAGCGGCGGCGGAGGCTTTGCCGGGGCTTGTCGTCCCTCCAGCGGTTGACACGCAGGTGCCCTACTTCACGACCTGGGTCAGTCAGCAGCTGGTTGACCACTTCGGTGCGCGGCGTGCCTTTGAGGGTGGCCTGCGCGTTAAGACAACACTCGACCTCGACTTTCAGCAGGCGGCGCAGCAGGCGGTAGATATGTCGCTGCCAAACGCCGAGGGCCCGTCCGCTGCGCTCGTTGTGATCGATAACAAGACGGGTGAGGTGAAGGCAATGATTGGCGGGCGGGACTATCAGGCCCGCCCGTTCAACCTCGCGACACAAGGCCAGCGCCAGGTCGGCTCAACCGTTAAGCCATTCATCCTTGCCGCGGCGCTGCGGAAGGGCTACGGGCTCGGTTCCGTCTGGGAGTCGCGAAAGCGGACCTTCGACGTTCCCGATGCGAAGGACGACGAGAAGTTCGTCGTCAACAACTTCGACGACTCCTACGCCGGGACGCGCGACCTAGGTTCGGCGCTGACCTTCTCGGATAACGCAGTCTTCGCGGCAGTTGGCCTCGCAACCGGAACTAAGCGAATCTCCAAGCTGATCACGAAGATGGGCGTCCGCTCTCCGGTTTCGACCAACCCGGCGATGACTCTCGGCGCCTTTAAGCAAGGCGTTTCGGTACTCGATTGGACACACGCTTTCCAGTCTTTCGCGTCCGGCGGCCGACGCGTCTCGGGTACGCTCGGAGCGCCCGGACGAGGCCCGGTTGGGATCAGCGAGGTGCGCGACGTTTCGACCAACAAGCTGATCCAACGGAACCGCCGGCAGCTGAAGCGTGTTCTTTCGCCAAAGCTGGCACAGGCGGTAACTAGTCAGATGCAGACAGTTGTCAGCAGCGGCACCGGCAAGCGCGCCGCCTACGGAGGGTTTGCGGCCGGGAAGACCGGTACGACGGAAGACTTCGGTGACGCTTGGTTCTCTGGTTTTACCGACCGCTACACAATCGCTGTCTGGGTTGGCTACGCCGACCGCACCCAACCAATGAAGACCGAATACAACGGCAGCCCGGTTGCTGGCGGCACGATCCCGGCCGAGATCTGGCGCGACTTCGTCGTTCGGCTACAAGCGATTCTGGAGGCACGCGCTAATCAGCAGGCTGCCGGCGGCAAGGTAAACGGTGATCCCGCCGCAGCTCTTCAGTCGTCGGGCGCAAGCAGCGACGATTCGTCCGGCAACGACGCGCCTGACACCGGCGGTGGTGGCGGCGGCGGCAACACTGGCGGTGGCGGTGGCGGCGGAAACACCGGTGGTGGCGGTGGCGGCAACACGCCGGCCCCCGCTCCAGCCCCCAAACCGCAGCCGCCCTCAGGCGGCGGCAACAGCGGCGGCACCGGCGCCCCGTCAGGCTGACTGCGGGCCCAGCAGCTGGCGCGCTAGCAGCAGCTGCTCGCCAACGCGAGCGAGCGACGTTCCACCTTCGCTCTGCTTACTTTCTAACCATCCCTTACCGGCCAGCAGGTCGACCGCCGACTGCTCAAAGAGCGGGCTGTACTGCTGGAGCTCGGCCAATGACAGATCGCCGAGTGTGCGGTCGGAATCGATCGTTTCGCGCACGAGCCGACCGATCACTGCGTGACTTTCGCGGAATGGCAAGCCAGCTTTGACGAGCAGGTCGGCGAGGTCGGTTGCAGCGATCATCGCGTCGTCGGCGGCCTGCGCCATCCGCTCGCGGTTGAATGATGCGCCTTCAATCATCCCTCGCGCCGCTGCGAGCACCAGCTCCAGCGTGTCGACGCTGTCGAACAGGTACTCCTTGTCCTCCTGCATGTCCTTGTTGTAGGCAAGCGGTAAGCCGTGTAGAACGCCATGGAAGGAGGCAAGGTTGCCAGCCAATCGCGGTGCTTTTGCCCGCAGCAGCTCGGCTGCATCCGGGTTCTTCTTCTGCGGCATCAGCGACGAGCCGCTGGTCCAACGGTCGGGCAATTCGACGAAACCAAACTCCTGGCTTGACCACAGCACTAGCTCGCCGCCGAGGCGCGAAAGGTGCGTCCCGCAGGCCGCCGCAGCGGCGAGGTAATCGAGGATGAAGTCACGGTTGCTGACGGCGTCAAGCGAGTTCGGTGCAACGCCGGTAAAGCCAAGTGCCGCCGCGACGCTGCCCCGGTCGGTATCGAAGTTGACGCCGGCCAGCGCCCCGGCACCGAGTGGTAGCTGGGCGCACTGCGCTTCGACGAATCGGAAACGCTGAAGGTCGCGCGCCAACATCCAGACGTAAGCCAGCAGATGGTGCGAAAGATAGACTGGCTGGGCACGCTGCAGGTGCGTGTAGCCTGGCAGCGCCCAGTCGAGGTGCGCCTCAGCAGCATCGGTTAGAACCGCAATTAGCAGCTCGACTGAACGGGCGCTTTCCCCGGCTGCTTGGCGGGTGAATAGCGCCAGATCGGTCGCCACCTGATCATTGCGCGAGCGGGCGGTGTGAATCCGACCGCCGGCCTCACCTGCGATCTCTGTGACGCGACGTTCGATTGCCGTGTGGATGTCCTCGTCCGACGGCTCGAACGGGAACTGGCCTGCTTCGAGCTCGCCCTCAACCTGCGCCAGTGCGTCCTGTATGGCGGCAGCGTCCGGTTCGCTGATTATCTGCTGCGCTGCAAGCATCGATACGTGGGCGCGCGACTGGGCGATCTCGAACGGCCAAAGACGCTGATCAAGATCGAGCGACCGATTGATCGCATCGAAGTCAGGGTCCGGTGATTCGCTGAAGCGGGTCATTGCCGGGCGAGTCTAGGTCTGTCCGAGCGCGGCACCCAGCGCTGCACAGACCCGTTCAACCTGGGAGTCGCTGATCTCGGGGAAGAACGGCAACGCGATCGACTGCGCCGCAACCGCTTCGCAGACTGGAAACTCGCCCTCGCGATGACCGAACTTCTCTCGGTAATAAGACATCAGGTGGATTGCAGGTAGGTACGGTTTGCTCTGCACACCGAGCGCGTCGAGCTTACGAATCGTCTCGTCGCGGTCGACGCCCGCCGGTAGTTGAACGACGTAAACGAACCAACCGCGGCGCGCCTCGCCCTGATCGGCGCAGGGCAGAGTTAAGCCGTCGACCTCCCCCAGCCCCTGCTGATACAGGCCTGCGACTCGAGCGCGGGCGGCCAACATCTGATCGAGCCGGTCAAGCTGAGCGAGACCGATCGCGCAGGCAATATCGCTGAGCCGGTAGTTGAACCCCAGCCGGTCGTGGTCGAGCCACGCCATGTCGGGGGCGCGGCCCTGGTTGCGCTCCGAATCGATCTGCTGCTTGATTGCCGGATCAGCAACCGTGACGATGCCGCCTTCACCGGTCGTGATCTGCTTGTTGGCGTAAAAGCCAAAGACGGCGCAGTGACCGCGCGCTCCAACCGCGCCGCCGTCGGCGTACCGAGCGCCGAGCGCTTCGCAGGCATCCTCGACGATCGGCAAGCGAAGCTGCTCGAGCGCCGCCATATCGGCCGGGTAGCCAAAGATATGAACTGGCAGCAGCGCCGTTGTGCGATCGGTCACCGCGGCAGCGGCGGCTGCCGGATCGAGCGTCAGCGTGACCGGATCGATGTCGGCAAAGACCGGGCGTGCGCGCTCCATCACGCAAACGTTGGCGCTGGCGACAAACGACAGTGGTGAAGTGACGACCTGATCGCCGTCGCTGACCCCGACGGCCCGCAGCGCCAAGTGAAGCCCTGCTGTCCCGCTTGACACGGCGCTGGCGCTGCCGGCGCCGATCTTCGCCGCGAAGGCCTCTTCAAAGGCAGGGACGGTCGGCCCGAGCGACAGGTACCGGCTGCGCAGAACCGCTAGGACGGCTTGCTCTTCGGCCTCCCCGATCACTGGCCTGGCGAGCGGGATTCGCTCGCTCACGCTGAGCCCTGATCACGGCGCAGGTCGGTTTGGTGGGCAAACTCCAGTGAGTCGACCAGAGCCTGCCACGACGCCGCAATTACGTTCTCACCGACACCGATCGTGCCCCAGACGCGTTCGCCGTCAGAGGCGTCGATCAGTACCCGCGTGACCGCGTCGGTGCCGTGAGCTTCGTCAAGGATTCGCACCTTGTAGTTGACCAGTTCGACATCACCGAGGCCCGGATAAGCCTCGGTGATCGCACTGCGAAGCGCACTGTCGAGCGCATTGACCGGGCCGTTACCACTGGCAGTGCGCTCGACGGATCGGCCATCGATCCGAATCACAATCGTCGCCTCGCTGCTAACTTCGCCGCTGGCTTGCTGCTCGACCGTGACCTTCCAGCGATCGACTTCGAAGAGCTGTTGGTAGTGGCCGGACTCACGCCGCATCAAAAGCTCAAAGGAACCATCGGCGGCCTCGAACTGGTAGCCCTGATGTTCCAGCTCCTTAACGCGGTCAACGATCCGACCGCTGGTCTGCGGATCAAGCTCCAGCCCGGCACGCTGCCCTTTGTCAACGATCGTGGCGCGGCCAGCCAACTCCGAAACAATCACTTCGCTGCTATTGCCTACCGCCGTTGGATCGACATGCTCGAAGCTGCTGGACTCGGCGCTGACGCCGGCCGCATGCATCCCAGCCTTGTGCGCGAAGGCATTCTTGCCGACGTATGGCTGAGCTGCGTTGGGGGCGCGATTGAGCAACTCATCAACGAAGTGCGCGGTCTCGGTCAGGCGAGACAGGCGCCCTTCCGGCAGCACCTCGATGCCCATCTTCAACTGCAGGTCGGCGATGATCGTGATCAAGTTGGCATTGCCGGTGCGCTCACCGATGCCGTTGACCGTCCCCTGGACCTGCGTCGCTCCCGCCTCAATCGCGATGAGCGAGTTGGCGACCGCACAGCCGCCATCATCGTGCGTGTGGATACCGACCGGCACGCCAGGCAGTGCGTCGCAAACAGCCAGTACAATCTCGCGCACTTGGCTAGGCAGTGCGCCGCCGTTGGTGTCGCAGAGCACTACCCGTTCAGCACCGCCAGCGACCGCCGCGCGCAGCGTCTCAAGCGCGTAACCGGCATCCTGACGCCAACCGTCGAAGAAGTGCTCGGCATCGAACAGGGTCCGCTTTCCGGCCGCGGCGACGAAGGCGATCGACTGCTCAATCATTGCCAGGTTCTCAGCCGGCGTGACGCGGATCACCTTCTCGACGTGCAGCATTGACGACTTGCCGACCAGCGTTACAGCGGTCGCGATTGAGGCCACGAGGACGCGCAGCCCTTCGTCGTCTTCGGCAGCAGTGTCGCGGCGCCGCGTCATGCCGAAGGCGACTATCTGGGCCTGCTCCAGCGGCGCCGCAGCGAGCAGCTCAAACAGCTCCGCCTCCTTTGGGTTGGACGAAGGGAAGCCAGCCTCGATCATGTCGACGCCAAGCTGGTCGAGCCTCTCAACGATGCGCAGCTTCTCCTGCGCCGTGAGGCTCATTCCGCCGCCACCCATTCCATCCCGGAGGGTTGCGTCGTATAGCTGAATCGTGGAGTTCATTGGAGCTGTCCTTTGCTGAGTGGTTGAATGACGAATGACGCCGCAAGGGCGCCTGTGGGAGCGGCGCGGCTCACGCCAGAGGCGTGCGCCGCCCCCGAATTCGTCGCTCAAAGCCGCTCATGAGCTGCTCACTTCGCCATCGCTTGCGCCTATAAGCTCAGCTGGAACGGGATCAAGCCAGTCTCGGTAACGCTCGTCGCGGCCATGCAGGGCATCGTCATAGACCTGAAGTAGGGCAGTCGTGATTTCGCCCGGGCGGCCGCTGCCGACGGGACGGTCGTCGAGCTCGCGCACCGGCACCATCTCGGCCGCCGTTCCGGTCAGGAAGATCTCGTCAGCAATCGTTAGTTCGTCAACGGCGATCACGCGCTCGACCACTTCGTGCCCCATGTCGGCGGCGATCTTGATGATCGAATCGCGGCTGATCCCCTCAAGGATTGAGGAGCTCATCGGCGGCGTTGCGATCACGCCATCACGGATCACGAAGATGTTTTCGCCGGTGCCTTCGCAGACGTCGCCGCGATGGTCAAGCAGAATCGCCTCGTCGTATCCAGCATTATGCGCCTCGACTTTGGCGAGAATGCTGTTGAGATACTGTCCGCCAGCCTTGGCGTGAGGCATCAGCGCGTTCGGGCTGATCCGCCGCCAGCTGGAGATCTTGCAGCGAATGCCGTCGCGCTTGCCCTCCTCGCCGAGGTACAAGCCCCACTCCCAGACGGCGATCGTTACGTCGACCTGAACGCTCAGCGGGAACAGCCCCATCGATCCATAGCCACGGTAGGCGAGCGGCCTGATGTAACAGGAGCGCAAACCGTTGCGGGCGATTAGCTCAAGCGTTGCGCTGCGAAGCTCCTCAGCCGTATACGGCAGCTCCATGAAGTATGCCTCGGCCGAACGAAAGAGCCGATCGATGTGGTCCTGATGGCGGAAGACTGCAGGCCCAATCTCGGTGTCATAGCAACGGACACCCTCGAAGACCGAGGTTCCGTAGTGCAGGGCGTGCGTCAGAACGTGAACCTGGGCGTCGGCCCACGGCACATATTCGCCGTTCATCCAGATCTGTTCGCTTGCTTGCACCGAGTTCTCCCGTTGTCCTAGTCCAATGCGGCGATAACCGCCGCCGTTGCTGCTTCAGTCGTTGCTTCGCCGCCCAGATCGGCGGTCCGCAGCCCCGAGGCTAGCGCCTTCTCAACGGCCGATTCTATTGCCAACGCATCGTCTTCGCGGCCGAATCCGTGCCGCAACATCATCGCCAGCGAAAGGATCGTGGCCAGCGGGTTGGCCAGCGAACGGCCGGCTATGTCAGGCGCCGAGCCGTGAACGGGCTCGAACAGCCCGGGGCCGTCAGGGTTCCCGATGCTGGCGGACGGCAGCATGCCGATCGAACCTGTGAGCATCGCCGCCTCATCGCTGAGGATGTCGCCAAAAAGATTCTCGGTCAGGATCACGTCAAATTGCGCAGGCCGAGCAATCAGCTGCATCGCTGCATTGTCGACCAGCAGATGCTCGAGCTCTACTTCAGGGAACTCTTCAGCGTGAACTCTGGTGACGACCTCCCGCCAGAGCCGACTGGTTTCAAGAATATTGGCTTTGTCGACGTGGGTGACCTTGCTGCGCGCTGCCCGAAAGCCGACGCGGGCGATTCGTTCAATCTCAGCGACGCTGTAGATGGCCAGGTCGCTGGCCATCTCAGCTGTGCGCTGGCGCTCGCCGAAGTAGATACCGCCGGTCAGCTCACGAACGACCAAAAGATCGGTGCCTTCGATCCGTTCTGGGCGCAGCGGGCTGGCGTCGGCCAACGCAGCAATTACTTTCACCGGCCTCAGATTTGCGTAAAGACCAAGTCCCTTACGCATCCCCAGCAAACCTTGCTCGGGGCGCGGTGCGTCAGCGTCGGTGCTGTCCCATTTTGGGCCGCCAACGGCGCCGAGCAAAACAGCATCGGCGGCGGCGCAGGCAGCCAACGTCTGCTCGGTCATCGCGACCCCGTTGGCGTCGATCGACGCTCCGCCGAATAGATGCTCGGTGAACTGAAACTGGTCGGGGCAGAGCGCGTCACAAACCTCGATCGCTGCTGCAACGACCTCCGGGCCAATCCCGTCGCCTGGCAGCAGGGCAACCTGGCCGACGTCGCTCAAAATGCCGTCGTCACGGGGCCGTGACGTTCCATCGTTGATTCGTACGCATCGATCAGCTCAGCTTGGAAGATTGTCAGCGCAATGTCGTCAAGCCCGTCGAGCAGGCGTCGCTTGATCTCCGCGTCAATCTCAAAGTCGGCGCTCTGGTCGTCGCCCCAAGTAACCTGCTGGCCGTCGAGATCGATCCGGGCCGAACCGGCAGCAGCGATTGCCTTGCAATCGTCAGCGCTCAGTACGACGGGCAGCAGCCCGACCTTGGTTGAGTTCGAGAAGAAGATGTCGGCAAACGACGGCGCGATGATTGCACTAAACCCGTAATCCTCAAGCGCCCACGGCGCGTGCTCGCGCGACGATCCGCAGCCGAAGTTGCGGCCGGCGACGAGGATCGGATGCGGATGCAGCTCCCAGCCCGCTTCGTTCTTCCAGTCATGGAAGAGAAACTCGCCGAAGCCGGTCCGCTCGATTCGCTTGAGGAACTGCTTCGGAATGATCTGGTCGGTGTCAACGTCGTCGCGGTCGAGAAACGACACCTGGCCTTCGATCACGTCGATCGGCTCCACTACTCGGTCCCCCATGCACGGATGTCGACGAAACGGCCCTCAATTGCGGCCGCAGCAGCCATCTCCGGGCTGACGAGATGGGTTCGACCGCCACGCCCCTGGCGACCTTCGAAGTTGCGGTTCGAGGTTGATGCGCAGCGCTCCTCTGGTGCCAGAATGTCAGGGTTCATGCCGAGGCACATTGAGCAGCCGGCGCCACGCCAGTCGAATCCGGCCGCGGTGAAGAGCTTGTCAAGACCCTCTTCTTCGGCCTGCTTTTTGACCTGAACCGAGCCCGGGACAACCATCGCGTAGACGCTGTCGGCGACCTTGCGTCCGTTGATTATTGCTGCGGCGGCGCGCAGATCGCCGATCCGTGAGTTGGTGCAGGAGCCAATAAAGACGCGGTCCAGCTCGATCTGCACGATTGGCGTTCCTGCTTCAAGTCCCATGTAGTCGAGCGCGCGTTGATCGCCGTCGCAGGCCGGGGCCGGCACCTGATCGCCAACGCCGACGACCATCTCGGGGTTGGTGCCCCAAGTGACCTGCGGACTGATCGCTGAAGCGTCGACGACGTGTTCCGTATCGAAGCTTGCAGCTTCGTCGCTACGCAGCAGCTTCCACTGCTGACACATCCTCTCCCAGTCATCGCCGGTCGGCGCGCCCGGCCGACCATCAACATAGTCAATTGTTGTCTGGTCCGGGGCGATCATTCCGGCCCGGCCGCCGCCTTCGATCGTCATGTTGCAGACCGTCATACGGCCCTCCATTGACAGCGCCTCGATCGCCGGGCCGGCGAACTCGATCACATGACCGACGCCGCCTTCAACGCCGATCTGGCCGATTGTGGCGAGGATCAGGTCCTTCGCAGTCACACCGAAGCCGAGTTCTCCTTCGTAGCGGATACGCATCGACTTCGGGCGGCGCTGAACCAGCGTCTGAGTGGCAAGGACGTGCTCGACCTCGCTCGTTCCAATGCCAAAGGCCAAGGCGCCAAAGGCGCCGTGCGTGGCGGTATGGCTGTCGCCGCAGACGATCGTCATTCCTGGCTGCGTCAGGCCAAGCTCGGGGCCGATCACATGGACGATCCCCTGACGTTCAGAGCCGAGCGAGTAGACGGGGACACCGAACTCCTCGCAGTTACGTTCCAGCGTCTCGACCTGAACGCGGCTCAGCTCGTCCTTGATCCTGGCGGCGATTGGCGTTCCATCTGTTGGCACATTGTGGTCGGCGGTGGCGATCGTGCGATCCGGCCGGCGCACGGTGCGGCCGGCGAGCCGCAAGCCGTCGAAGGCCTGTGGACTGGTCACCTCGTGGACGAGGTGCAGGTCGATGTAGAGCAGCCCGTCGGTGACCTCGTGGGCCGCCCAGAGTTTCTCGAAAAGTGTCGTTGGCTGATTCATCGCTGGCCTCTCACGGTATCGGGCCAGGGCGCTCAGATGACGGTTCGTCAGACTCGAGGCGCCGCACTGCGAGCGTGACAGCACGCATGTAAGCGCGAGCGGCGGCCTCGATGATGTCGGTTGCGACGGCGCGCCCGGAGGCGCTCTCTCCGTCAATCTCAATCATCACGTGAACCTCGCCCAGCGCGTCCTGCCCGGCCGTGACGGCATCGACGCGGAAATCGCGCAGTCGAACTTCAAGCCCGGTCGCTGCGTTGATCGCGTGGAATACAGCGTCAACGGCGCCGTCGCCATCGGCGCTACCGGCCGCGACACTGCCGCTGGGCAGGACGACACTGGCTGAGGCGGTCGGGCGCTCGCCGCTCTTGTCATTCAGCTCGAACGATTCCAGTGTGAAGCCAGCCTCCTGCTGCAGCTCGTCACCGACCAGCGCTTCGAGGTCGAGCGCCGTTACCTGCTTCTTCTTATCGGCGATCTCTTTAAACCGTTTAAAGGCAGCGTTGAGCGCAGCGCCGTCGACGTTGTAACCGAGTTCCTCGAGCGACTGCTTCAGCGCGTGACGGCCGGAGTGCTTACCGAGCACAATCTGGTTGGCCTCGAGGCCAACGCTGGTTGCGTCCATGATCTCGAACGTTGTGCGCTCCTTCAGCACGCCGTCCTGGTGGATGCCGGACTCGTGCGCGAAGGCGTTACGACCAACGATCGCCTTGTTTGGCTGCACGGCGTAACCGGTCAAGCGTGAAACGAGCCGGCTGGCGCGTGAGAGCTCAGTTGTCTTGACGTTGGTATGCAGCCCGCCGAGCGCGTCGGCGCGTGTGTGAAGCAGCATCACAATCTCTTCGAGCGCTGCATTGCCGGCCCGCTCGCCGATCCCGTTGACCGCACACTCGACCTGCCTCGCGCCAGCCAATACGCCAGCAAACGAGTTGGCGACGGCGAGGCCAAGGTCATCGTGACAATGGGTTGAGAGGATCACGTCGCGCAGGCTAGGGGCTGCTTCGTAAAGGCCGGTGAGAAAACGTGTGTACTCCTCCGGCATTGTGTAGCCGACCGTGTCGGGGATGTTGATCGTTGTTGCCCCCTCGTCGATCGCGATCTGGCAGATCTCGGCCGTGAAACCAACGTCAGCCCTGGTCGCGTCCATCGGTGAGAACTCAACGTCTTCGCAGAGCGCGCGGGCCTGCGCGACGGCGGCGCGCGTCAACCCACGAACATCGTCGTGACTACTGCGCATCTGGTGCTCAATGTGAATCTCAGAGGTCGAGACAAATGTGTGGATCCGCGGCCTCTGTGAGTCCTTAACGGCCTCCCAGGCCCGATCGATGTCGGTGGCGTTGGCCCGCGCCAGGCCGGCGATAACTGGCCCCTCGACTTCGCGCGCGATCGCACGGACGGCCTCAAAATCACCAGGCGAGGCGATCGGGAAGCCGGCTTCAATCACGTCAACGCCGAGTCGCGCCAGCTGCTGCGCGATCTCAAGCTTCTCTTCGACGTTCAGCGAGATTCCCGGCGACTGTTCGCCGTCCCGCAACGTCGTGTCAAAGATAAGTACTCGGTTTGGATCCATGTCGAAACTCCTTCGTCTGCTTGATCTTGCCTGCGTCCTCTTCGTGTTCAGTCGCGGCTACGCGGCCGCCAGCGCGTTATTCCCCCCGCGGGGGGAGCAGAAGCAGACGGATCAGCAGTGTGTTCGACATGCCCATCCAGATTAGCAAGACACCGCGACCCGGCCTGCAGCAAGCTCCTCGCTAATGCCCGAGCGCTGGCGTCTGCGCCAGCTCGCGACTCTGGCGCCTGGCCGAGCGCTTTTGCAGCAGCAGGTTGACGAACATCAAGCCGACCACGACGATCAGCATCGCGGTCGCCAATACGTTGACTTGCGGCGGGACTCCCTGACGCGCTGCGCCGTAGACGTAGAGCGGGAAAGTGACGGTCTGGCCGGCGGTGAAGTTGCTGACGACAAAGTCGTCGATTGAGATTGCGAAACAGAGCAGCGCAGCGGCCGCGACGCCGGGCGCCAGCAATGGCAAGGTAATCTTGCGCAGCGTCGTCAGCTGGTTCGCACCAAGGTCCATCGCTGCCTCTTCAATGTGTTCGTCCATCCCCTCCATGCGGGCGCGGATTGTGATCACGACGTAGCCGAGCGTGAACATCACGTGAGCGATCAGCAGCGTGACGAAACCCCTCACGAGCCCCATCGTCAGGAACCAGCCGAGCAGCGCCGCACCGAGCACCACCTCCGGCGTGGCCAGCGGCAGGAAGACGAGGCCGCCGACCGCGCCGCGACCGCGCCAGCGGTGGCGAACCAGCGCCAGGGCGACGCAGACACCGAGTGTCACGGCGACGATCGTTGTCAGCGCCGCCAAGCCGATTGAGGTTAAGAAGGCCTCCTGCAGCCCTTCGACGCCGAACGGGTCGGCCCAGTGGCGCAGCGTGAAGCCTTGCCACGTGAAGTTGAAGCGCCCTTGATTGTCGTTGAGCGAGAACAGCACGATCACGAAGATCGGCATGAACAGAAAGAGGATCGCAGCGAAAGACCAGACGCCCAGCAGCCGATCGCGCAGCTTGTCAAGCGTTGTCCTCATGCGGCCGCGGCATCGGACAGCCGCCTCGTTCCGATCGCTCGCGCCGCGATCGCGATGATTATCAGGATAACGAGCACCATCACGAATGAAAGCGCTGCGGCGGTCGGGTACTCGCGGACGACGAGGAACTGCGACTGGATGACGTTGCCAATCATGTACTGCTGTGAGGTGCCGAGCAGCTGGGCATTGATGTAGTCACCGATCGCCGGGATGAATGTCAGTAGCACACCGGCGAAGATGCCCGGCCCGGCGAGCGGCAGCGTGATCTTGCGAAACGCAGTCCAACGGCTGGCATAAAGGTCGGTCGCGGCCTCGACCAACGTTCGGTCCATTCGCTCAAGCGAGGCATAAAGGGGGAGCACCATGAACGGCAGGAAGTTGTAGGTGATGCCAGCGATGACCGCGAAGCTGGTTGCCAACAGCCTGCCGTCTGGCGCCAGCAAGCCAAGCTGCACCAGAGTGTTTACGACAAAGCCATCGTCGGTCAGCACCGTCTGCCAGGCAACGGTACGAACGATCAGGCTGGTGAAGAACGGCATCACGACCAACAGGAGAAAGAGGTTTCGCCAGCGCCCCGCCTTGAAGGCCATGAAGTAAGCGAGCGGAAAACCGATCACGAAGCAGGCGATCGTCGCAGTGCCGGCGTACTGAAGCGATCGCAAGATCTGCTCGCCGTACTCGGAGATCGAATCCGGGTAGACAGCCCAGTTCCAACTCTGCACAAAGCCGTCGTCGGGATTGCCGGTCTGGAGCGAAAGCCACAGCTGCGAGACGACCGGAATTGCGTAGAAGAGCAGCAGCCAAGCCAGGCCCGGGATCACCAGCGCCAGCGGCAGCAGCGATTTGCGGCGTCGAAGCGTCAGCCAGCCACCGCGGCTGGCACCGACCGCCCCACTGCCTTCCGTCACGCCCCGGTCACCTTCTGCATCTGAGCCGTCAGCTCGCGCTCATCGACGGCACTGAGCGACGGGTAGGCATGCAGCTTCTTCATCGTTTCCGCGGTTGGGAAGATCAACTGGTTCTTAGCCAGTTCGGGGTTACGCTTGGCGAGGATCTCCTGAACCCCATCGACTGGGCAGAAATAGTTGACGAACTCAGCGATCACCGAAGCAGTATCAGGGTCATAGACGTAGTTCATGAACGTCTCTGCGCCATAGGCCGTCTTCGGCTTCTGCGGAATCAGCATGTTGTCGGACCATGTCATCCCGCCCTCGTCAGGGACGAGAAACTCAAGCGCCGGATTGTCGGCCTTCAGCTGAACCAGATCGCCCGACCAGGCAATACAAGCCCAGAGGTTGCCGGCCGCCAGATCCTTCGTGTAATCGTTGCCGGTGAAGCGGCGAATCTGGCCTTTCTCGTTCTCCTGATTGATCTTCTCGATCGCGGCGGAGCATTGCGCCTTCGTTGCCGTCGCTGGGTCGACGCCTTGCCCGAGCATCACCAGACCGGCCGAATCGCGCCACTCGGTGAACATCGAAACCCGACCCTTGAAAGCAGGGTCAAAGAGGTCGTTGATGCTGTTCAGTTTGCGCCCCGTTTTCTTCGGGTTGTAACCGATCCCGGTAATCCCGGACTGCCACGGAAGAGTGAAGTCGCGGTTCTTGTCAAACGGCGGGTGCTTCAGGCTCTGAAGCAGATTCTTTGCGTTCGGCACGTTCTTCTTGTCGATCGGCACGGCATAACCTTGATCGATCCACCGCGCCGCCATCCAGTCGGTCGGGGCAACCAGATCACGGCCGATTCCCTGACCTTGCTCCAGCTCCTGGCGGACCTTCGCGTAGAATTCTTCGTTGTCGTTGTAATCCTCGATGTACTTCATCTTCGCTTTGTATTGCTTCTCCCAGCCGGGGATCACCTTCGGGTCGATGTAGAGCGGCCAGTTCGAGAAAACGACCGTGCCGATCGGGCCAGCCGGATGGTTGACGTTGTTGGTGTCGGCTGAACTTTTCTCTGAGCTCGACCCCTCGACGCCGCCGCAGGCAGCGAGGAAGGTGCTAGCGCCGCCGAGCACGACGCCGCTTTGCGCCATCTTCCGCAGCACCGAACGGCGCGATATCGGCTCGCCGCTGACGAGCCGGTCAAAAAAGTGGTCTAGTGATTCTTCTGGCATTTCAATCCTCCCGTTCGACAACAAATGTATGTTCAGGTGCCCAGGTCACGACAACGCGCTCTCCTTGAGCAAACGACGACGACTCACTACCGCTGTTCTGCACGAAGACCTGAAGCTCGGCGCCGCCGTCGCTGCGGACCAGGTACTGAGTGGCAAGGCCGATATAGGCTTGTTCGGTGACGTGACCGAAGAGCGCGTTGAGGCCAGATTGTGCCGACCCGCCGTTGGCCGCTGCGAGAGTCATCTTCTCTGGCCGTACCCCAACCTGCAGCTGTGACGTCGATAAGCCACTGACCGCCGAGGTAGGGGCTCTGAGGCGTGTGCCGCCGTCGGCGTCAAACTCGGCCAGCGGGCCGTCGCTCGCAAGCAACTTGGCATCAACGAGGTTCGAATGACCAAGAAAGTTGGCAACAAACTGGGTTCGCGGCCGCTCGTAGAGCTCTTCTGCCGAACCAAGCTGGTCGATCCGCCCGTCGCGCATCACGGCGATCGTGTCAGCCATCGTCATCGCCTCCTCCTGGTCGTGCGTTACGTGAATGAATGTGATTCCAACCTCGCGCTGGATCTGGCTGAGCTCAATCTGCAGCTGCTTGCGCAGTCGCAAGTCAAGCGCTCCCAGCGGCTCGTCCAGCAGCAGCGCGCGTGGCCGGTTGACGAGCGCGCGGGCCAGCGCGACACGCTGCTGCTGCCCGCCGGACATCTGTGCCGGTCGGCGCGCAGCGAGCGCACTGAGCTCGACCAGCTCAAGCGCTTCGGCGACCCGGCCGGCCCGCTCAGCCTTCGGAACCTTCTTGCATGCAAGCCCGAACGAGACGTTCTCGGCGACCGTCATGTGAGGAAAGAGCGCATAGCTTTGGAAGACCGTATTGACGTCACGCTTGTGCGGCGGCAACTGAGTGATCTCCTCGCCGGCCAGTTCGATCGTGCCAGCGGTCGGCTCTTCAAAGCCGCCGATCATCCGCAGCGCCGTCGTTTTGCCGCAGCCGGACGGCCCGAGCAGCGCGAAAAAACCGCCACGCGGAACCTCAAGGTTGAGGTTGTCAACGGCGGTCATATCGCCGTAGCGCTTGGTTAATCCCCGCAGGGCGACATCGGTTTCGCTCACAGCCCTCCCCCGTAAGACAACATTGCTGCAGCCTACCGGAAGTTTCAGGGCCGCAAAAGGAGCGCCGGGTCGGCGACCTCTGGTTTGCGGCCGAAGAACTCGGGGTGGCCCTGAATCCGCCAGATCATCATCAGCACGACGCCGACGAGCAGAAAGCCGATACCGATCACCAGCGGTGGTCCGATTCCAAGCCAGGATGTGCCAGAGGCCGAGTTCGCCGGGTCGGAGAGGTCGATGCAGGACTTGACGAAAATCCCCGTCAGCATCAGCCCTCCGAGTACCGGCGCTACGCCGATGAAGAAGAAATTGCGGGCGCTTTTGAATAGCTCTTTGCGGTAGTAGATCGCACAGGCATAACCGGTCAGCCCGTAATAGAAGGCGATCATCAGGCCGACTGCGGCGATCGAGTCGAACAGCATGTTCGTTGAAACGAGCGTCAGGCCGACGTACCAGATGACCGACACGATCCCCATCAGCCAAGTCGCGAAGGTCGGCGTCATGTACTGCGGATTGACCTCGCCGAGTTTTTCCGGCAGTGCTTTCGCTCTGGCCATCGACAGAGCGGTTCTGGCGGTTGGCAGGATTGTCGTCTGACACGACGCGGCCGCCGAGCTGAGGACCGCGATGATGAGCAGCTTGCCGAGCAGGTCGCTGCTGAATACATCGTTTGCCAAGAGGCCAAGAACGTCGCCGGACGTGTCGTTGGCGAGGCGGTCGGGACCGCCGAACGAGATCGCCGCGATCGTCACGATCAGATAAGTCAGCACCAGCACAAGGGTTGAGACAATTGCTGCGCGCCCGGGAGTCTCGGAGGAGTCTTCAGTCTCTTCGTTCACGGAGACGGTCGTGTCCCAGCCCCAATAGATGAAGACAGCCAACAGCACTCCAGAAGTCAGTGCGCTGACTGACCCGATTCCCGCCGGGTTGAACCACTCCAGCGATGGCTTGACGGAGCCTGCCGGGGCGTCGCCGGCATAGACGCGGACCAGTGCTACGACGGCGAAGATCCCGAGCGTGATCAACTCGGCGGACAGCAAACCAATCTGCGTCTTGGCGCTCAGCTCGATGCCGATAACACAGATCCAAGTCATCGCGACGATGAAGAGAACGCCGACAACCGTTACGGCAAGAACGGAGGGAGCTTCGATCCCGATCAATAGGAACAGGTAGAGGCCGGCAATCTGGGCGAGGTTCGCCATCACGATCACGTCGGTGACGATGATCGCCCAGCCGCCGATCCAGCCGGCGCTCGGGCCCATCGCCCGCGTCACCCAGGAGAACGTTGTTCCGCAGTCGGGGTCGGCGCGGTTCATCCAGTAATAAGAAGCGGCGATCAGCAGCATCGGGATGAAGGCGATAATCATGACCACCGGCGCGTGGACACCAATGCCGACAACGGCGACGACGAGGCCGAGCGATGCTGCGAGTGAGTAGCCGGGCGCCGTTGAAGCGACGCCGATCACAACGCCGGTGACGAAGCCGATTGCGTTGGCCTTAAGTCCTTTGTCACCCGCCCCGGAACCTTCAGGTAGAACCGCCGAGGTCGGGACCGACGCACTTTCCATGGCTGCGACACTACGCCGCCCAAGTGGCGCGGGCAAGGTGAGGTCGCCTGACTTAGTCAGTCAAGATCAACAGCACGGCCGGCGACAATCCCCTCGCCGGCGACCACTTCGTCGACCACCTGCTGGGGGACCGGCGTGCTCGTTGTCAGCACCATCACCGCGCGGTGGCGCGCCTGCTCTGGCTCTTCGCCGTCGGGGTCGTAACCAACCGCAGCGTTCTCAATGTTGATCTGATGGCGCCCGATCACGGCGCCAACGTGGCCGATCATCCCCGGCACGTCCTCGTACTGAAAGAGCGCCAGATGGTCGTGCAGCTGAAGATTGAAGCGCCGGTTCCACAGCTCCAGCAGATGTGGGCGGTTGCGCCGACCGAGCGTAGTTCCGACAACGCGGGTGCGCTGCTCGCCGCTGACCAGCGTGACGCGAACCAATTCAGTGAAGTCGCGCGCACTGGTGCGGCTGGTCTCGGCGATCACGATGCCGCGCTCGGCCGCGATTGCTGGTGCATTGACCTCATTGACATCTTCTTCGGTGTTGCCGGCCAGCATCCCGAGCAGCACAGCGGTCGTCAGCGGGCGGCAGTCGCGCTCGGCGATTCGGCCGAAGTACTCGACCTCGACCCGGTCCACCGCGCCGCCGTGTTCCAGTGCGGCGACCAACTTGCCAAGCTTGCGACAGAGCGGCAGGAACGGTCCGAGCACCTCGAGGTCCTCCGGCGCAACGAACGGGACGTTGACGGCGCTGGTGACGGCGCCCCCGGTCAGCGCTGCGACGACCTGCTGGGCGGCTTGGAAGCCGGCGCGGTCGGTTGCCTCGCTGGTCGACGCCCCAAGGTGCGGCGTGACGATTACGTTCGGGTAGCTGAACAGCGGATGCTCGGTCATCGGCTCGCTATGAAAGACGTCAAGCGCGGCTCCGGCAACCTTGCCGCTGTCGAGCGCTGCCTGCAAATCCTCGTCGACGATCAGCGGGCCGCGGGCGACGTTGAGGATCCGCACACCGTCCTTCATCTTGGCGAAGGCCGCTGCGTTGAGCCAACCCTCGGTCTCCGGTGTCTTTGGCAGGTGGATTGTGATGAAGTCGGCCGCAGCGTAGAGATCGTCGGGATCGACGGCCTGTGTTACGCCCGACTCGCGGTAGCGCTCGGTGCCGACGTACGGGTCGTAGGCGACAACTTTCATGCCAAACCCTTGCGCGCGCTCTGCGACCAGCTGACCGACCCGGCCAAAGCCGAGGATGCCGACCGTCTTGTCGAGCAGTTCGACGCCGGAATGCTGCGAGCGTTCCCAGCGGCCGGCGACTAGCGCGCCGTGCGCCTGCGGAATGTTCCGCGCCAGTGACAGCAGCAGCGCCATCGTGTGCTCGGCTGCCGTCACGACGTTTGACTCCGGCGCGTTGGCGACGATCACGCCGTGCTTGGTAGCGCTGGGGACGTCAACATTGTCAACGCCGACACCGGCTCGGCCGACGACCTTCAACCGCGTCGCGCGGTCGAGCAGCTCATTGTCAACAGTCGTCGCCGAACGGATCAGCAGGCCATCGAACTGGTCGACATTGCTGAGCAGCTTGGCGGCGTCCCAGTCGCTGCCAAGTTCGACTTCGAAGCCTGCCGCTCGCAGCAGCTCGATGCCGCTGTCGCCAATCTGCTCGCAGACCAGAACACGGGGAGTGTCGGTCATTTTGTCACCGAAAGGTCAGCGTTCTCGACGACCCAATCAACGCAGGCAGTCAACGCCGCGACGTCGTCGGGGTCGATTGCCGGGAACATCCCGACGCGTAGCTGGTTGCGGCCAAGCTTGCGGTACGGCTCAAGGTCGAGCAGGCCATTGGCGCGTAGCGTCGCAGCAAGGCCGTCGCCATCGACCGCCGAGTCGAGGTCGATCGTGCCGACAACCAGCGACCGCTTGGCCGAATCGCTGACAAACGGCGTCGCGAAAGTTGCACTTTCGGCCCAGCCGTAAAGCTGCTCAGAGGAGCGGCGCGTTCGCTCAACGCAGGCAGCCAGACCACCGATCCCGTTCATCCAGTCGAGCTGCTCAGCCAGCAGGAAGAGAGTTCCGATTGCCGGCGTGTTGTAGCTCTGATTCTTGCGCGAGCTGTCGAGCGCCGTTTTCAGTGAGAGAAACGAAGGGATCCAGCGGTTCGATGCGGCAATCTGTTCGATCCGGTCGATCGCGGCCGGGCTGCAAAGAGCGAGCCAGAGGCCACCGTCCGAACCAAAGCCTTTCTGCGGCGCGAAGTAATAGACGTCGGCCTGCGCCGCGTCGAGTGGCAGCCCGCCGGCTCCGGAGGTTCCGTCGACCACGACGAGCGCCTTATCGGCGCCGACCGGCCGTTCGACCGCCAGCATCACGCCGGTCGATGTTTCGTTATGAGCCCAGGCAACGACGTCGGCGCTGCTGTCGGCCTGCGGGGATGGCGCGTCGCCAGCGTCAGCCTCGATCAAGATCGACTGCTCGAGGAATGGCGCGCCGGTTGTGCAATCGGCGAACTTGCGCGTGAACTCACCGTAGACAAGGTGCAGTGCTCGCTGCTCGACTAAGCCGAAGGTTGCGGCGTCCCAAAATGCCGTCGTTCCGCCGTTCCCGAGCAACACCTCATAGCCATCCGGTAGCTCGAACAGATCGCCCAGCCCGCTGCGCACGCGTCCGACCAAGTCAACGACTGCGCTCTGGCGGTGCGAAGTTCCAAGCAGCTCGTCGCCCTGCGCCGCGAGCGCCGCGAGCGCCTGCGGCCGCACCTTCGACGGGCCGCAGCCAAAACGTCCATCGCCGGGCAGTAGCGCGGCAGGAATCACCAACTCGCTACCGGGATTGGCCCGGACCGGCACGGCGTTAGAAATCGGTCTTGATCCAGTCCATCTTCGAGCGCAACTCTTGGCCCGTGGACTCGATCTGGGTGTCGGTCTGCTCTTCGCGCATCCGCAGGAAGTTCTCCTGCCCGGCGCGGTTCTCAGCAATCCATTCGCGAGCAAAGTCGCCGGACTGAATCTCGTTAAGAATCTGCTTCATCTCGGCCCGGACGCTGTCGTTGATGACGCGCTGGCCGCGGCTGTAGTCGCCAAACTCAGCTGTATTGGAGATTGAGTAACGCATCCCCGCGAGCCCCTTCTCGTACATCAGGTCGACGATCAGCTTGAGTTCGTGCAAGCACTCGAAGTAGGCCATCTGCGGGTCGTAGCCAGCGTCAACGAGCGTCTCAAAGCCAGCCTGGACCAGCGCGCTGGCGCCGCCGCAGAGGACAGCTTGCTCGCCGAAAAGATCGGTCTCAGTTTCGTCCTTGAAGGTCGTCTCGATCACACCGCCGCGCGTGCAGCCGATCGCCTTCGCGTAGGCGAGGGCGAGCTGCTGGGCGTTGCCGGTTGCGTCCTGCTCAACCGCGATCAGGCCAGGCACGCCGCTCCCCTCCTTGAACTGGCGGCGGACAAGGTGGCCGGGGCCCTTTGGCGCGACGAGGACGACATCGACCTCGGCCGGTGGATCGACCTCCTCGTAGTGGACCGAGAAACCGTGGCCGAAAAGCAGCATGTTTCCGGGAGCAAGGCCGTCGCGGATCTGATTCTCATAAACCTCGCGGTGTAGCTCATCCGGCACAAGAACCATCACTAGGTCCCCTCTGCTGGAGGCGTCGGCGACCGATGTCACTTCGAGCCCTTCGGCACGGGCTTGATCGGCGCTGGCCGAATCTTCGCGCAGCCCGACAACGACGGAGATGCCGGAGTCTTTGAGGTTGAGTGCGTGGGCGTGACCTTGCGAGCCGTAGCCGATGATCGCGACGGTCTTCTGGTCGAGCAGTGTTAGGTCAGCGTCTTCGTCGTAGAGCATGGCGTTGATAGTAGGACACAGGGGCGAGGCACCGTAGCCCCCTAGACCTCGGCGCTGGCGACCCAGCTGCGGCCGGGCAATGCGACCGAACCGTCCGCTGCGACGAACGGCGCTAGGGCCTCGTCGAGCCGCCCTCGCAGCTCGTAGTGCTGGGCCGGGCTGAGCTCGGTCGTGGCGCGCCCGACGACCGATGAAGTTAAGCGCATGTGCTCCCACCACTGGTCGAGGCTCGGCGCGCGCCAGACGAGCTCGATCGCCTCGACGTTGACGTCGATGAAACCGGCGCTCAAAAGCAGCTCGCCGACAATCCCCGGCTCGCCAAAGCGGAACGGGTCTGGTGCGCCCGGCGGCGGCGGCGCAATCAGCTCCATCTCTTCAAATAGTGCGCGCGGCGCCGCCATCCACGGGTTCTGGTCGAGCGCTGTCCAAGCCGCCAAGGCGATCTTCCCGCCGCCGACGAGCACGCGCCGCGCCTCGCTCAGCGCCGCTTCCGGATCGACGACCAGCATGTACCCCCAGCGACTCAGCACTGCGTCGAACGACGCGGTCTGAGAGTCGAGCCACTCGGCCTCCATCTGCTCGACGCTGACCTGAGGCAGGTCGCTGAGTGCGACACGTCGCGCCGCCGCCTCAACCATCGCGCCAGCGCCGTCGGTGATCAGCACGTGGCCGCCCTCGCCGACCGTTTCAGCGGCCAGCATGCCGACGTCACCGAGACCGCCCGCGACTTCAAGGACACGCTGACCCGGCTGCAAATCAACCGCTGCAACGAGCCACTCTGCGACCGGCCGACCGGCGCTGGCGACGGTCGCCGCACGCTGCTCCCAGCCCGGCGCCGCCTCCTCCCAGCGGTCTCGTTGCTGGCTACGGACTTCAGATGGGTCGCTCATCAGTTTGAGGCTAGAGCTCAGCGCGGGCGAGTTTGCCGGAGGGCGTTTTCGGCAGTTCGCTACGCAGTTCGATCGACTTCGGCCGCTGCGCAGCACTTAGCAGCGGTTCGACAAAGGCGCGCAGCTCATTCGGGTCGGGTTGACTGCCGGCGACCGGCACGACGAACGCCGCGACGACCTCCCCCCATTGCGGGTCGGGCCGGCCGATCACAGCCGCCTCTGCGATCTGGGGATGCGTCAGTAAGGCTGCCTCAACCGCCTCGGGCGAGACGTTTTCACCGCCGCTGATGATGATCGATGAGAGTCGGCCGATTACTTGTAGAGAGCCGTCGGCGTGCCAGCTGCCAAGGTCGCCGGTCGCCAGTTGTGGCTGAAAGGCACCGGCCACTGTCGGCCCGCTAACGAGCACCTCCCCGCCCTCGTCAAGCTCGACTCGTGTGCAGAAAAGCGGCGCACCACTGGTGACGACCTGAGAGCAGGCCTCGGTCATCCCATACGATGGCGCCAGATTGACGGAGACCGATGCGGCGCGCTCACGCAAGCTGTCAGAGATCGGCGCGCCGCCCAGCAGCGCGTAGCGAAGCGACGGCGGCGCGGAAAGCCCTGCGTCGAGCAGTCGTTGGAGCGTCGTTGGCACAAGCGAGATCAGTGTTGGCCCGTCGACGCTGGTTAGCTGACGAAGGACCTGCTCCGTGTCGAACGACGGCAGTGCGACCGCCGACGTTGCGTAGATAGACGAGCGGATCAAGATCGAAAGGCCCCCGACGTGACTGACCGGTAGGCAGCAGAGCCAGCGTTCGTCCTGGTCGAGGCCCAAAGCGACCGCCGATCCGGCGGCGCTCCACCAGAAGTTGCCGTAGCTCAACTCAACCTCGGTCGCTTGCCCACTGCTGGCCGAGCTGTACAGGACGACCGCGGGCGAGCTGAGGTTGTGCGTCGTCATCAGAGTTGCCGCTGGATCCTCGTGGCCGGTAAGCGGACGGTCGATCACCACGGCCGCTCCGGCGCTGCGCTCGGCGAGCTCGGCTGGCGCGCTGTTGGGGTCTATTGGTAGGGCTACGGCGCCAAGTAGGAACGTGGCGTGCAGTGCAATCGCAAACTGTTCGCCGGCCGGCAGAACGATTGCCACTCGGTCGCCGGCCCTAACGCCGAGCGCGCTTAACTGGCGCGCCGCAATCCGTGCGGCCGCCAGTAACTGGGAAAAGCTAAGGCCGTTGACGGCAAGCCGCTGGGGATCCGCGGCAGCTGCGCGTGGTAGCCAGGCATCGACAAGCACGCCCGAAAGCTAGCCTCTTGCTCCTATGAGTAGCGAAACGACGATAAGAACCGCCGCCCAGTGGACAGCCACTGGCGACTACAGCGACATCCGTTACGAGCTCAGCGGTGACGGGATCGCAAAGATCACGATCGCCCGCCCCGAGGTGCGCAACGCATTCCGCCCGCAGACGCTGTTTCAGCTGAGCGAAGCATTCACACTGGCGCAGAACGACCCGAGCGTCGGCGTGATCATCCTCACCGGCGAAGGCGACATGGCCTTCTGCTCCGGCGGCGATCAGCGAGTCCGTGGCGACGACGGTTACATCGGCGACGACGACATAGCCGAGCAGGGCATTGGTCGTCTGAACGTGCTCGATCTGCAGATCCAGATGCGACGCTGCCCAAAGCCAATCGTCGCGATGATCGCCGGTTATGCGATCGGCGGTGGCCACATCCTGCACATCTGCTGCGACCTTTCGATCGCAGCTGACAACGCCCGCTTTGGACAGACGGGGCCGCGCGTCGGCTCGTTTGACGGCGGCTTCGGCTCCGGCCTGCTGGCGCGCCAGATCGGCCAGAAGCGCGCCAAAGAGATCTGGTTTCTCTGCCGCCAGTATGACGCTGCGACGGCGCTCGACTGGGGCCTCGTCAACTGCGTGGTGCCGTTGGCCGAGCTGGAAGAGGAGACCGTTACCTGGTGCCGCGAAATGCTGGGGCTGTCACCGCTGGCGCTGCGGCTGCTGAAGGCATCGTTCAATGCAGCCGATGACGGCTTGGCCGGCGTGCAGCAGCTGGCGGGCGATGCGACTCTACTTTTTTACATGTCGGAGGAGGCGCAGGAGGGCCGAGACGCTTACGTAGAGAAGCGGGCTCCGGACTTTTCGAAGTTCCCGAAGCGACCGTAGTCGATGGACGAGCGAGAACGACAGAGCGGCCCCGCCGGGCTCTCCGGTCTTCAGATCTGGTTGATGGCCGCTCGGCCGCGGACGCTGCCGGCAGCAGTAGCGCCGGTACTTGTCGGTAGCGCACTGGCAGCAACGGTTTCCCCGCTCAACTGGTTCGCCTTCGCAGCAGCGGCACTCGGGTCGATCTTCATTCAGGTCGGAACCAACCTTTCAAACGATTACTCGGACGCCCGCCGCGGCGCCGACACCGAGGAGCGGCTAGGACCTGTGCGCGTGACGGCAGGAGGGCTAGTGCCGCCCAGCCAAGTGCTGGTTGCAACCTACGCGAGCTTCGCGATGGCAGTGCTTTGCGGCGTTTACCTGATCATCATCGCTGGCCCTGTGCTGCTGCTGATCGGTGCCGCGTCAATCCTTGCCGGTGTTCTCTACACCGGCGGGCCACGCCCCTACGGCTACGAAGGCTTTGGCGAGCTCTTCGTTTTCACCTTCTTCGGGCTCGTTGCCGTCACAGGCTCCTACTACGTCCAGCTGCAACAGCTCTCCTGGGATGCCTTTATTCTCGCCGTGCCGGTAGGGCTATTGGCTGCGGCGATCCTCGTCGTCAACAACGTCCGCGACCTTGAGACCGACCGCCGAGCCGGCAAGAAGACGCTGGCAGTTCGGCTTGGGCGCGCGCGGACTAGGCAGCTCTTTGCGGCGATGCTGATTCTCGCCTACCCGACTGCACTATTGCCCTGGTTGAGCGGCTCATTCAACGCTTGGCTGGCGCTCGTGCTGCTGACAATCCCGATCGCCGTAGCACTGATCCGAACCGTCTCCACCCACAGCGACGGGCCAACGCTGAACGCAGCGCTGGCGCGGGCCGGGATGCTGGAGCTGAGCTTCTGCGTGGCGCTGACAGCCGGACTGCTGCTCAACTTATGATGAAGGCAACAGTCGAACAAATCTCGCTGCCGCTTAGCGCGCCGCTCGTTAGCTCAGCAGCAACGGTCGATCACCGCGAGCTGCTGCTGCTTTGCCTGGAAGGAGAACACGGCATGATCGGTTGGGGCGAGGCCGCTCCATTGGAGCCCTTTGACGGCGTCTCGCTCGAGCGCTGCGAAACGGCGCTCGAAACTCAGCTGGGAGCCCTGCGCGGTGCACCTGACGGCGTGACCGGGAGCGAGCTACTGGAGCTGTGTCGCGCCGCCGACCCGCTGCCCCAGGCGCTGGCAGCAGTCGACATCGCCCTTTGGGACCTCGCTGGCCAGCGCGAAGGACGACCACTGGCCGAGCTGCTTGCCACCAAACCGCTTGCTCGCGTCGCGGTTAACGCTGTGATCGGAGCCGATCCGCCGGCGGTTTGCGCCGACCAGGCGCGCGTCGCTGTCGCGGCCGGTTACCGAACGATAAAAGTCAAGGTCGGCACCGACGCAGACGTCGAGCGGCTCAAGGCAATCCGCGTCGCCGTTGGCAGCGAAGTGAAGATTCGGATCGATGCCAACGGTGCTTGGACGGTCGCCCAGGCGGCCGCACAGCTTGCGGCTTTCGCACCGATCGGAATCGAATTCGCTGAGCAGCCAGTCGGCACGATCGATGAGTTGAGGCAACTCTCGCAGCTCACGACAAGTTTCCTAGCGATCGACGAGAGCGTCGCTGAAGAAGGCGCGTTGGCAAGCGGCGCCGCCGACCTCGTCTGCCTCAAAGTCGGCCGCGCCGGCGGCATCTCGCCGTTACTCGCGCAGGCAGCGTTGGTGCGCAGCAGCGGCGCCGAGGTATTCGTCGCCTCAATGCTCGACGGACCGATCGGGATCGCTGCGGCGCTCCACTGCGCCGCCGCGCTGCGCCCCGAGCGGGCCTGCGGCCTCGCCACACTCGATCGCTTCGACGGTCTCGACGGCGGTCTGCTGGCACCGGTAGGCGGCGAGATAATCGTGCCGCTTGGCGCCGGTCTCGGCGTCGGGCCGACCGAGGCCTAAACGTCGCCACCCAGCAAGCTTGCCAGGGCGCCGGGGGCTGAACGGATCAGCGCGTGGCCGCGGTTGTCAATGATTTCCAGCTGCGCGTCGGCGATTCTCGTGGCCATCCGAGACATAAGATCGACGTAGCGTTGGTCGAGCGCACCGGCAATCAGTGTCACCGGCATCGGCAGCTCGGGGAGCCGGTCCCAGAGCGGCTCCATCGCGCCGCTGCTGAGCTGGCGCAGCGCGACTGCCAGCGCCTGCGGGTCATTGGCGAGGATCTGCTGGCGGGCCGCGTCGTTGACCTCTGGCGGGTCGTCGACAAAAAGAGGTCCGCTGAGCCAGCGGTCGGCGAACGGTTCGACACCACCAGCCTCAATCTCACCGGCGAGCGCCTGATCTGCTTGCAACCGCCCGCGGCGCTCGTCGGGATCTTCGATCCCTGCGCTCGATGAAACAAGCACCAGCGAGCTGATCCGGTCGGGTGCGAGCAGCGCCGCCTGCAAGGCCAGGCGTCCGCCAAGCGAGTAGCCAACCAACGTGAATCGCGGCGGCGCGGCGGCCAGCAGGTCGGCCACACAGAGCTCGAATGAGATCGGCCGTACGGCCGCTTTTTGGCCGTGTCCTCTCAGATCGAGAGCGAGCGGCCGGTAGCGTTGTGGTTCGAGCTGGCCGGCAACCGTCCCCCAGCTGTTTGAGCTGCCAGCAAATCCGTGGAGCAGAACGACCGTATCTGTCATACCGATTGATCATGACCGCCACCAACGACAGCCACTTGCTGCTGCGCGCTTTCTGCGATGAGCTTGCGCGCTGCGCTGTCGTCGGCGCCGTCAGCTCGCCCGGCTCGCGCTCAACGCCGTTGGTCGCGGCGCTAACCGCCGACGGGTCGTTTCCGGTCTACTCACAGATCGACGAGCGCAGCGCCGGCTTCTTCGCGCTCGGGCTGGCCAAAGCCAGCGGCCGGCCAGCCGTCCTCGCCTGCACCTCCGGCACAGCGGCCGCGAACTACCTGCCCGCAGTGATCGAGGCCTACGAGGCACGGGTACCGCTGATCGTTTGCAGCGCCGACCGCCCGCCCGAGCTGCGCGGCGTCGGCGCTGGCCAGACGATCGACCAGATCAAGCTCTACGGAGACAACGTCCTCGCATTCACCGAAGTAGGCGTCGATCAACTCAACGAGGCTTCGCTGCGCTGGATCAGATCACTTGCCTGCCGCACCGTTTGGACCACGCTCGGGCCGCGCTGCGGACCGGTCCACCTGAACTTCCCTCTGCGAGACCCGCTGATGCCCGATGAACCGTTGCCGGCCGAACAGCCGTTTGAGCAGGGCCGCCCCGACCGCCGCCCCTGGACGGCGCGCGTCCAAGGCTTCGGCGATCCGCTGCTCGCGCATCGAATCGTCGCACCGATCGTCGACTCAGCGCCGCAAGGTTTGATCGTTGCCGGCCGCGTCGAAGGTGGCCTAAACGGCCCCAGACTGAGGGCCGCCGCCCGGCTCTTCAGCGAAGTGAGCGGCTGGCCGCTGCTGGCCGACCCGCTGAGCGGTGCGCGTAGCGGCCCCAACTCGATCGCCCACTACGACGCGCTGCTGCGAGCCGAACCTTTGGCGCGCAGCGCGCAGCCGACCGCGGTCCTGCGCTTTGGTGACATGCCGACCTCGAAACCGCTGCGCATCTGGCTGGAGCAGCTCGACTGCGTTCACGTGCTGATCGACCCGGAGTCGGCCTGGCAGGACCCCTCAATGCTCACCGACGTCGCTGTCAATGCGCAGCCCGCCGCGCTGCTCGAGCTGCTGGCCGCAGAGCGAAGCCCGGCCGACCCAGGCTGGGCTGCTGGCTGGGAGACCGCCGACCGCCTCGCCGACGAAGCGATCGATGCAGTGCTCGCGGAGCGTCTGTCGGAGCCAGCAATTGCGCGCCGGCTTGCCCGCCAGCTGCCGGCCGACGCAAGCCTCGTCGTCGCTTCGTCAATGCCGATCCGCGACGTTGAATCATTCTTTGTGAACCTGCAGCAGCCACCGCGCGTCATAGCTAACCGCGGCGCGAACGGAATCGACGGCACGATCGCGACCGCCTACGGCGTTGCCGCGCAGCAAGATGGGCCGGTCGCGCTGCTGATCGGCGATGTCGCCTTCGCTCACGATGTCGGGTCGCTGCTGAATGCACGCCGGCTCGGAGCGCCGCTGACGATCGTCCTACTTGACAACGCTGGCGGCGGAATATTCGACTTCCTTGACGTTTCTAAGCAGCAGCGCTTCTACGAGCAGCATGTTCTAACGCCGACCGGCCTCGACATCGCAGCGACGGCGCTGGCCTTTGGTTTGCATCTGTTGGAAGCGACGACGTTGGACGAGTTCGACGCTGCGCTGGCCTACGGGCTTGAGAGCAGCGGAACGCAGCTAATCCACGTAAAACTTGACCGCGTAGCGAACGTCTCATTGCACGGCGAGCTGTGGCAGGCAGTCGCAGCGGCGCTGGCAGACTAGTCAGCGAGAACCGGCAGCAACGCTGCCAGCTTGACTTCGGTTTCGGCCAGCTCAGCTGCCGGGTCGGAGCCGCGGACGACGCCGACACCGGCGTAGCAGCGGGCAACCGTCTCGCCGAGCAGCGCGCAGCGCAGGGCGACACAGAACTCACCGTCGCCGTTGAGGTCGGTCCAGCCGACAGGGCCGGCGTACCAGCCACGATCCAAACCTTCCAGCGCCGGAATCAGCGGCACCGCAAGGGCCTTCGGCTCGCCGCCAACGGCTGGCGTCGGGTGCAATTCGCCGGCCAGCTCGACGACACTTATCGGCGTCTGCAACTGAGCGCGAATCGGCGTAGCGAGATGCTGAATATTTTCCATCCGCGCAATTACCGGCTCGTCCGGCGACGTCACCCAGACGCTGAACGGCTGCAACGTCAAAACGATTCGTCGGACGACGATCTCTTGCTCCTCGCGGTCTTTCGCTGAACGCAGCAGCTGCTCGCCCAGGTGCCCGTCGACCGTCGGGTCTGCGCTACGGCGCGTTGAGCCGGCCAACGCCAGCGTCGCTGCGCGCATCCCTTCGCGCCGGATCAGTAACTCAGGGCTTGCGGCAATCAGCGTCTGATCGCCGCGACCAACCGCAAAAACGTGGCAGCCGGTGAATGCTTCGCGCAGAACGGCAAAGGCCGCCGGGGCGTTAAATGGTTGCGCTGCGTGAACTTGGACCTCACGTGCGAGGACGACCTTTTCCAGCTCGCTGGCTTCAATCTGGGCGACGGCGCGGGCCACGGCCTCTTCGTAATGTTCAGGCGGCATCGTGCCGACGACACGCCCGTGGATCGCAGGGTCGGGATCAATCAGCGGCAACGGCGCGACCTGTAGTGAATCGGCGCGGGCTACAAGCCGTTCGCTGACCGCATCAGCGTCATCGTCGGCGCCGACAACGGCGCATAGCGTCATCCAAACGTCATCGCCGCGGCGGCTGACCGAAACTTCAGGCAGCTGCAGCGAGGCGGGGGCGAAGGCGGCCCAGTGCGGCGCAGTGCCACCATCGGCGGCGAACGAAAAGCCGCCGACGGCAACCGGGCCGGCGCCCAGAGGAGCGTCGAGCGGGTCACAGACAGCCGTACGCGCGAGGCTCTCCCAAGCAGCGGCGACGGCCTTGAAGCGGTCTGCTCCACGTGCCTCGAAGTGTTTCGCGACGCCGAGCGCCGCCAACGCTGTGCGCTCACGGTCGGGCTGCTCAAAGAGGAACCAAGGCTCCTTGCCTTGGCGCGAGGCAACAACGATTGCGCTCGGGTCGCTGTCGGGGCCCAGCGGAACGGTTATCGACGCCAGCACTTCAGCTTCGCGGCCACGACGCGCCAGCTTTACGGCCTGCCCAACCCGGCTGAGCAGCCGCGCCCGATCGGCTGCGGTTAGCGTGAATTCACCTGCCGTCTGTGAGCTGAGGTTTTCCATCTATTTGCTATACGCAGCGCCGCCGGGCTGCGGACTGCCGGTCTTAGGTTACGTCGCGGCCGCGGGCGATCGCGATCTCGCCCGTGCGCATCATCTCAACCAGGCCAACCGGCCGCAGCATCTCGTCGAACGCGGCTATCTTCTCGGTCGTGCCGGTGATTTCAAAGATCACCGAATCCTTGCTGACATCGACAACCTTGCCGCGGAAGATGTCGCAGATCTGCATAACCTCGGCCCGCTGCGGGCCGTCAACAGTGACCTTGAACAGCGCCAGCTCGCGCGCCAAGCTGTCTTCCGGCTCAAGGTCGCGGATCTTCAGCACGTTGACCAGCTTGTGCAGCTGCTTCGTCACCTGATCAATTGGGTGGACGGCGCCGTCAACGGTCAGCGTGATCCGCGAGTAAGCAGGATCATCGGTCGGCCCGACCGCCAGCGTGTCGATGTTGAAGCCGCGCCGCGTGAACAGACCAGCGATCCGGGTGAGCACGCCGGGCTTGTTCTCAACGAGGATCGAGAGGACGTGTTTACGACCGGTGCGAAAGCCCGCCGTCGCCTGCAGGTCGCCGAGATTCAACAGATCGGAGGTCCCTTGGTCGGCCATCATCAGCCGACCATGTCGCGCGCCGGCATCCCGGGCGAGATCATTGGGTAGACGTTTTCTCCGGCAGTGACACGGACATCGACGACCACCGGGCCGGGCGTCGCGATCGCCGCTTTTAGGTCGTCGACCAGAGTTCGCTTGTCGGTCAGCCGCAGGCCGGTTGCGCCGTAGGCTTCGGCAAGTTTGACGAAGTCGGGGAACTGCCCCAAGTCGGCGTGCGAGTAGCGCTCGTCCCAGAAAAGTTCCTGCCACTGGCGAATCATTCCAAGGCAGCCGTTATTCATGATCAGTACCTTGACGGCGATCGCTTCCTCGGCGCAGGTGGCTAGCTCCTGAATATTCATCTGGATCGACCCGTCGCCAGCGATCAGGACAACCTCCCTTTCGGGGAAAGCGACCTTCGCGCCCATTGCGGCCGGCAGTCCAAAGCCCATCGTGCCAAGACCGCCGGAGTTGATCCAGCGGCGCGGCTCGGGGAAGTGGTAGTACTGCGCCGCCCACATCTGATGCTGGCCGACATCAGAGCAGATGATCGCCTCACCGCCAGTCGCCTGGTAGATCGCCTCAACCATGTACTGCGGACGGATTTCGTTGTCTTCGGTGTCGGTGTAGCTGAGTGGATGCTTCTCGCGCCAACCGTCGATCTTCTTCAACCAGTCGTCGAGTCGCGCCGAATCCGGCGCGATCGCGCGGTACTCGGTCGTCAGCCGCGGCAGAATCGCTTTGGCGTCGCCGACGATCGGGATGTGCGCCGGCACGTTCTTTGAAATCTCGGCCGGATCGACGTCGATGTGGATGAACTTGGCGTGCGGAGCGAACTCGTCGAGCTTGCCGGTGATCCGGTCGTCGAAGCGGGCGCCGATCGCGCAGATCAGGTCGGCCTCATCCATCGCGTAGTTGGCGGCACGGGTGCCGTGCATCCCGAGCATCCCCAGCCACTGCGGCCCTTCGGACGGGAAGGAGCCGAGCCCCATCAGCGTTGCCGTCAGCGGGAAGCGGTCACTGGCAGCAAGCGCGCGCAGCTCCTCTGATGCGTCGGCGTTTACGACGCCGCCGCCGACATAGAGGACCGGCCGCTTCGCCGCCGCAAGCGCCTTCGCCGCTTGGCGGATCTGTTTGGCGTTGCCTTCAACACTTGGCTGGTACCCGGGAAGCTCAAGATCGGTGACCGGCTGGTAGTCAATTTCACCCTTTGAAACGTCAACCGGAATGTCAACCAAAACCGGGCCGGGGCGGCCGCTGCGGGCAAGGTAGAAGGCCTCGTGGATCGTTCGCGGAATATCCTCGGCAGCCGTCACCATGACAGAGTGCTTCACCGCGGGCATCGTGATCCCGATCGTGTCAGCCTCCTGGAAACCATCGGTTCCGAGCAGGTCGCTACGGATCTGACCGGTCAGGAAGACGACTGGAACCGAATCCATCATCGCGTCAACGATCGGCGTAACGAGGTTGGTCGCTCCCGGGCCGGAGGTGCCGAGGCAGACCCCAACCTTGCCGGTTGCCTTGGCGTAACCCTCAGCCGCGTGGCCGGCGCCAGCCTCGTGGCGAACGAGGATGTGCTTGATCCCGGAGTCATAGAACGCGTCGTAGGTCGGCAGGTTGGCACCGCCGGGCAGGCCGAATACGACCTCGACGCCCTCTGCCTTTAGGCATTCCATGATTGCGTCAACTGCGCGCATTAGCGTTCGTTCCTTTCCCGACTTGACGGTGGCGCCACATTTGCGGCTGAGAAGCGCAGTCTAACAGCGCTTTGACCTGTGTTTTGAGCTGCAGTGCGCCACCCGCAGGCCCGACTCAGCGCTGCTGCAGGCGCTCGTCGAACTTTGACGGCAGGATCTGGGAGTCGTCCTCCGGCAGGTAAAGCTCGCTGCCGCAGCGCATACAGATGCTGTCAGAGATCGAAACAACTTTGCCGCACTGAGGGCACTGCATTCGCGGTTCGCTCGCAGGCCCGCGCGTAAAGACCGCTGCCAACAGCCCAAAGAACGGGATCAGTCCGCTGATCAGAAACCAGAGAAAGAATGATCCTCCCTTCAGCTTGCCGACGATGCCGCCGGCGAGGCCGAAGCAGAACGCGATTACGAGGTAGCCGCCGCCAGCCATCTGCTCAGTCTACGGCCGAGCAGAGTCAGGACAGCCCGAGCTGTTCGCGGACCAGCGCCGTCACCTCTTTGCCGTCGGCGCGGCCACCGGTCTGCTTCATCACTTCGCCGATGATTACACCGATCGGCTTCATCTCACCGGCGCTGATTCGCTGGGCGATCTGCGGGTTGGCGGCAAGCGCCGCCTTAACAATTGGTGCCAGCTGATCAGCGCCGCCAACCGCCTCAAGCCCTTCTACTACGACGATTTCGGCAGCGATGCCGCCCTGCTCAACCATTTGGTCAAGGACCTGCCGGGCAACGGCCTGTGTGATCTGATGGCTGGTGACGAGGTCGATCAGTCCCGCCAGCGCGTCGGCGCCAACTTTCGAGTCCTCCGCCTCGCAGTCGTCAAGCCTTCCCTGCAGCTCGGCAGTCCAGTTTGCCGCCGTCTGAGCGTCAAGGCCGTCACCGGCGGCCAACACGGCCTCGAAGTAGTCGCCTAGTTCGGAGCGCCACGACAGCAGCCGGGCGCTGTCGTCGCTGAGTCCGAGCTGTTCGATGTAGCGCTGCTCACGCGCCTCCGGCAACTCCGGCAGCGCAGCAGCGGCGCGCTCAAGCATCGCCTCGGTGATCTGCACCGGCGGTAGGTCCGGCTCAGGGAAGTAGCGGTAGTCGTGAGCCTCCTCCTTCGATCGCAGGAGGCTGATCGACTCGGTTCGCGGATCGAAGTGCAGTGTCTCCTGAGTGACGCTGTCGCCTGCCTCAATCAACGCTCGCTGCCGCTCAATCTCGGCCCGAATCCCGCGCTCGATGAAGCGGAAGGAGTTCATGTTCTTAAGTTCAGTCTTCGTGCCGAGAGCGGTGCTGCCGACAGGCCGCAGTGAAATGTTGGCGTCGCAGCGCAGTGATCCCTCCTCCATGTTGACGTCGCTAACGCCAAGCGCACGCAGCGTCGTTCGTAGCAGTCGCAGCCACTGGCCGGCCTGCTCGGCCGAGCGCAACTCCGGCTCGGTGACAATCTCGGCCAGCGGCGTGCCGCCACGGTTGAAATCGACGACCGATTCGGCTGAGCCGGCAATCCGCCCGCCGTCGCCGGCGTGGTTGAGCTTCGCCGCGTCATCCTCAAGGTGGACGCGGTGAATTGCGACGCCGCCAAGCTGACCGCCGAGGCAGAGCGGCTGGTCGTACTGACTGATCTGGTAGCCCTTTGGCAGGTCGGGGTAGAAGTAGTTCTTGCGATGGAAGACCGACGATGGCGCCAGCTCTGACTGCAGCGCCATGCCGATCATCAGGCCGAAGTGGATCGCCTGCGCGTTTGCGACCGGCAACGCGCCTGGCAGCCCGAGGCAGACCGGGCAGGTGCGGCTGTTTGGCGGCTCGCCGAAGCCCAGCGCGCAGCCGCAGAACATCTTGCTGGCGGTGCGCAGTTGGACGTGAATCTCAAGGCCGATTACAGGCTCAAGCTCGACCGTGCTCATCGCTCCCCCCCGCCAGCTGCCAAACCTTCAAACCCAATTGCGCCCTCCAGCGCTTTGGCAGCTTCGAGGATCCGGTTTTCGCTAAAGCGCGGTCCAGCCAGCTGAAGGCCGACAGGCAGCCCGTCGCTGAGCCCGGCGGGGATTGAGATCGCCGGCGTGCCTGCCAGCGACATCGGGATCGTAAAGAGGTCGCTGCGGTACATCGCTAGCGGGTCGGCGGTCCGCTCACCAAGCTTGAAGGCAACGGTCGGGCTGGTTGGCGTTGCGATCAGGTCAGCCTGCTTGAAGATCGCTGCGAGTTCGTCGGCAACGACGGTTCGCACCCGCTGAGCGCGGCCGTAATAGGCGTCGTAGTAGCCGCTCGACAGCGCGTAGGTACCGATCAAGATCCGCCGCTTCACCTCGGCGCCAAAGCCGTCGTGGCGAGTCTCGGTATACATCTCAACCAGATCATCGGCCTCGGTGCGGAGGCCGTAGCGGACGCCGTCAAAGCGCGCAAGATTTGACGACGCCTCGGCCGGCGCAATCACGTAATAGGCGCTCAGCGCGTAGCGGGCGCTAGGCAGTTCGCAGTCGATAATCGTCGCGCCAAGCTCAGTCGCAAGACGCAGCGATCCTTCGAATGCCGCAAGCACGCCAGGCTCAATCCCATCGCCGCTGACAAGGTCGCGCGGCACGGCGATCCGCAGGCCGTCGAGCCGCTCCGCGCTCGGCAGCTCAATCATCTCCGGATGACCTACCGATGTTGCGTCTGCGCTGTCACGCCCGACTAGATGGCGCAGGCAGAGTGCCGCGTCGGTTACGTCGCGTGTCAACGGGCCGGCGCTGTCGAGCGACGAGGCAAAGGCGATCATCCCGTAGCGCGAGACGGCGCCGTAGGTCGGCTTCAGACCGACGATCCCGCAAAGCGCAGCCGGCTGACGGATTGAACCGCCGGTGTCGGTGCCAAGAGCCCACGGCGCAAGGCCGCCGGCAACCGCTGCGGCGCTGCCGCCCGACGAGCCTCCCGGCACGCGGCCTCTGTCCCAAGGGTTGAGGACCGGGCCGAAGGCCGAGTTCTCGTTTGACGACCCCATCGCAAACTCGTCTTGGTTTGTCTTGCCAAGGACGGCGGCGCCGGCTGCTTCGAGCCGAGCAACAGCGGTCGCCGTGTAGGGCGGGCAGTAGCCCTCAAGGATCCGCGAACCAGCCTGGCTTGGAATGCCGGCCGTGCAGAACAGATCCTTTACAGCCAGCGGCACACCGCCAAGCGGCCCGTCGACGACAGCCGGAGTGTCGCGAGCGACCCAGGTGAAGGCGTTTAGCTGGTCGCCGTCGGCCTTGCCCCGGTAGTGGTCGAAGAGCTCTGAGCGGTCAAGCTGCCCGGCGCTGACCGCACTGGCGGCAGCAACGGCCGACAGAGATTGAATGTCGCTGGCCATCAGTCGCCCTGCGGGCTGGGAACGAGAAAGCGATCGTCGCGTACTGCCGGCGCCGGCGCCAGCGCCACTTCCACTGGGAGTGATTCGTGTATCTGATCGGCGCGCAGTGAATCGGCGACGTCGCCAACGTGCGCGGTCGGCTCAACGTCATCAAGGTCAAGCTCGTCAATTACAGCGATGTGATCGAGGATTGACGAAAGCTCGGCCGCCGTCTGATCGAGCTCGTCCTCGTGCAGCGCAAGGCGCGCCAAGCGAGCTACATGGAGAAGTTCATCGCGGTCGATCATCGGCCGCCTGATTCTACGGTGCGTCGCTTGACGTCGGCTGCGCCGCAGCGGCGCTCGGCGCCGGCCGCGCCGGCGGCGGCTGATAAGCGCGGTCGCGCCCGGCGGTGCGCTCGTTACGGATCGATGCCAGCGAGCCTGCCGTAAGCAGGACCATCGCTATCGCGCCAATCCAGCCAGCTGGCTCGATCCGTAGTGCGTCGGCTGGCAGGTCGGCTCCCAGTCCAGGCCGACTGATCAAGACGACCAGTAGTCCGATCATCGTTGGCAGCGCGAAGCTGCCGAGCGCCGCCCCAAACGCCAGTGTCGTCGCGTCGCCGGCGCCGAGCACAAAGCTGATCACTAGCGCCAGCGCCAGCGAGATGCAGAGCACCAACATCGCCACCATAAACCAGCCGAGCGCATCCCAGCCGCTAGTCGCGAGTTCAAACGGCAGCAGCGCGGCAACCGGTCGGCTGAGCAGCGAGACGTCGACCGAAAACCACTGACGGCCGAGCGACAACGCCAACACGACGGCGCCGAGCAGAACCGCCCACTCGGCCAGCCGTAGCCGCCTCACGCCTGCTCCGCCGCCATCCGTGCAGCAAGCACGGTGTTGTCAAGTAGGCAGGCGATCGTCATCGGACCGACGCCGCCGGGGACCGGCGTGATCGCACTGGCTACCTCTTTGACCACGTCGAAATCGACGTCACCGCAGAGTTCGCCGTTGACGCGGTTGATGCCAACGTCGATCACAACGGCGCCGGGCTTGACGAACTCTGCGCCGACCATCCGCGCGCGGCCGACGGCGGCGATCAGTACGTCGGCTCGCTTGCAGGTGCCAGCCAGATCGGCTGTGCGCGAGTGGCAGATCGTGACCGTTGCGCTGCGCTCCAAGAGCAACTGCGCCATCGGCTTTCCAAACAGGTTGGAACGCCCAATCACAACCGCCTCGGCTCCTTCAAGCTCCGTGCCAAGCTCGTCGAGTAGCCGCATCACGCCGCGCGGCGTGCAGGGCCGCAGCCCATCGCGGCCAAGCGCCAGCAGGCCGGCGCTGACGGTCGTTAGCCCATCAACATCCTTCAACGGATCGACCAGGCCGGTCAGCTCGACGCCGTCGAGATGAGCGGGCACCGGCAGCTGACAGATGATGCCGCTGATCTCAGGATTCGCGTTGGCCTCTTCGATCGTCGCGATCGCCTGCTCGCGCGTTGCGTCGGCCGGCAGTTCGAAGCTAAAGCCCTTGATCCCAACTTCGGCGCAAGCCTTCTGCTTGCTCCCCACATAGACGGCGCTGGCTGCGTCGCTGCCGATCAGGATTGTCGCCAGCCCCGGCGGCCGCCCGTACTGCTCCGTGAATGCGGCAGCGTCGGCTGCGACCTGTTCACGCAGCTTTGCCGCGACCGCTTTTCCGTCGATCAGTGTTGCGCTCATGCTGACATTGTTAACCGCGCAGGCGGATCGGCGCGTACTCGGCCATCAGTTTGCGTTCCTCGCCGCTCTGCGCGAAGCGGACAACGAGGATTCCGCCAGGTTCAGAGCCGATCACAACTCCGTCACCGAACGCTGCGTGAACGACGTCATCGCCAACGTTGAAGTGCTTCGTTGGCAGCGGGATCGACTGGTGCGCTGTCTGCTCCCAGGCGCCAGGTCGTGGCCGTGCGCCAATCGGCGCCGAGTAGATGTCCTCCTCCTGATCGAGCAGCTCGCTCGGAAGCTCACTGAGAAAGCGACTCGGGACCGAACTTGTCCGCGAGCCAAAGACGTTGCGTTGACGGGCGCAGGTCATCGTCAGGTTGCGCATCGCCCTTGTAATACCGACGTAACAGAGGCGACGTTCTTCCTCCAGCGTTCCTTCGTCGATTGAGCGCGAGTGCGGAAACAGGCCGTCCTCACAGCCGATGATGAAGACGACGGGATACTCGAGCCCCTTCGCGTTGTGCAGCGTCATCAGCGTCACGAGCGACTCGTCGTCCTGTCGGCTGTCGGCATCGGCGACCAGCGAAACCTGCTGCAGAAACAGATCAAGACTGTCTTCGCCGGGCTCGGCCGCAGCGTCGAACTCCCGCGCAACCTCGACCAGCTCCTCAAGGTTTTCGAGCCGCCCCTGGGCCTCAATCGTCCGCTCGTTCTCAAGCCATTCGACGTAGCCGCTCTCGTGGATCACAGCGTCGAGCAGGTCACCGACCGGCACGCCCTGCTCAGCCCGCGCCCGTAGCCCCTCCATTGTGTCCATGAAGCGCGTCAGCGCCTTGATCGCAGCGGCGCCAAGGCCGGGGACAGAGGCCGGCTCGGCCGCGGCCTGCCAGATGCTGATGCCGGTTGTTTGCGAATGCGTCAGCACACGCGAGAGCGAGGTCTGGCCGAGGCCGCGCCGCGGCGTGTTGGCAACGCGCTGGAAGCTAACGGCGTCCTGCCCGTTGGTGAGCATTGTCAGATAGGCGACGGCGTCCTTCACCTCTGCTCGGTCGTAGAACTTTGTGCCGCCGACCACTTGGTAGGCGATCTCACGGCGCACCAGGGTGTCCTCAAGCACGCGCGACTGCGCGTTCATTCGGTAGAAGACTGCGATCTCGGCGCGCGACAGGCCTTCGTCGACGAGCCTTTGGATCTCGCCGGCGACGTAGCGCGCTTCGGCGTGCTCGTCGTCGAGCCTGCGAACGGTGATCGAGTCGCCCTGCCCTAAATCGGTCCAGAGCGTCTTTGGCATCTGGCCGCGGTTGTTCGAGATGATCGCGTTAGCGGCGTCGAGCACGGTCTGAGTGGAGCGGTAGTTCTGCTCCAACTTGACGACGGTGGCGTCGGGGAAGTCATCCTGAAAGTCGAGAATGTTGCGAATGTCGGCGCCGCGGAAGCCATAAACCGATTGCGCATCGTCGCCGACGACAGCGATATTGCGGTGCTCGGCGACGAGCAGCTGCAGTAGCCGGTACTGGGCGTGGTTGGTGTCCTGATACTCATCGACGAGCACGTGGCGGAAGCTCTGGCTGTAGCGCTGCTGGACCTCCGGGAAGCGCTCAAGCAGCGCCACTGTGCGGCCAATCAGATCATCGAAGTCCATCGCATTCATCCGCAGCAGCGACTGTTCGTACAGCTCGTAAACGTCGGCGACTGTCCGCTCGAAGTAATCGCCGACCATCTCGCGGTAGATCTTCGGCGTACGTAAGCGGTTTTTTGCGTCGGAGATCTGCCTTTGCATCGCCGCCGGCGGGAACCGTTTGACGTCTAGCCCGAGCTGGTCGAGGCACTGCTTGATCAGCCGGCGACTGTCGGACTGGTCGTAGATCGTGTAGGTCCTCGTGTAGCCGAGCTTCTCCGCCTCAACGCGCAGAATCCGCGCGCAGGCCGAATGGAAGGTCATCACCCACATGCCGCGCGTCGAATGGCCGAGCAGCAGTTCAACGCGGCCGCGCATCACCTCGGCCGCCTTGTTCGTGAAGGTAATCGCAAGAATTTCATTAGAGCTGGCACGGCCTGTTGCGACCAGCCAGGCAAGGCGGTGGGTCAGCACGCGGGTCTTGCCGGAGCCCGCCCCTGCAAGCACCAGCAGTGGCCCGCCGTCATGCGTGACGCCGCTGCGCTGAGGCTCGTTTAGCCCTTCGAGTAGGCGCGCGGTGCGGTCGGTTGCTGGGGCATCGGACATCACACCCGAGGATAGGCCTGTGGTCGGCGGCTTTTGCAGCGAAAGCGGGCGGTCAGCCGCCGGCGGGGTTTGGTCCGCGCACGGCGCGCAGTGGCCTGAGTGGATTGGCCTCTGCGGCTTCGCCGGAGAGCTCTGCGACGCGGCCATCAAGCGCCTCAATCCGATCGGCGAGGCCGCGGATCGCGTCGGCCACGGGGTCAGGCAGATGGATCCAGTCGGCGTTCGGGCCGACCGGCTTCTCGCCATCAATCCGAACCACGTGGCCAGGGTTGCCGACGACGGTTGAGTCGGCAGGAACGTCGGTAATAACGACGCTATTGGCGCCGATCTTGGCGCCGCGGCCAACCTCGATCGGCCCCAGCAGACGAGCGCCGGCGCCAACCGTCACCTCGTCGCCGAGCGTCGGGTGGCGCTTGCCGGTCGAAAAGCCTGTGCCGCCCAGCGTCACTCCCTGATAGATGGTCACGTCGTCGCCGATCTCGGCGGTCTCGCCGATCACAACGCCGGATCCGTGATCGATCAACAGCCCTTTGCCGATCTTTGCCGCTGGGTGAATCTCGACCCCGGTGATTGCGCGGCTGAGGTAGGCAATTGAACGCGGAGCAATCGGCACTCCCGCTTCGAAGAGCAGGTGGGCAACTCGGTGTGAGATCACGGCATGGACGCCCGGCCAAGAGGCAAGGATTTCAGTCGACGAGACGCCGCGCGCGGCAGGGTCGCGCTGATGCGCGGCGGCAATGTCGCGGCGCAGTTCGCCAGCGATGCGGGTCATCGTTGTCAGTCCAAACACGCCGTTAGCGTAGCGGTGGGCGCTACTCAGGCGGGGCGAAATATGGCGCAGAGATGTATCGCTCGCCCGAGTCCGGCAGGACGACGGCGATCCGCGCGTTCTTCGACTGTGGCCGCGACGCGACCTCGATCGCCGCGGCCAACGCGGCGCCGCAGGAGGGTCCGGCAAGTAGGCCGAGCTTGGCCGCTGCGTTTCGCGCCGCGCCGATCGCGTCATCGTCACTGACGGCTATCACCTCGTCGAGCAGCTCCCGGTTAAGCACCGCTGGCACAAACCCGGCGCCGATCCCTTGAATACGGTGGACGCCGGCCGCTTCACCTGACAGGACGGCGGAGCTGGCAGGCTCGACCGCAATGATCAGCGCCTTTGGGTTGGCAGCCTTGATTGCCTCGCCGGCGCCAGTAATTGTGCCGCCGGTGCCGACGCCGGCGACAAAGATGTCGATTTTGTCGCCGAGCGCCGCCAGCAGCTCCGGCCCGGTGCCGGTGCGGTGAGCCTCCGGGTTTGCTGGATTGGAGAACTGGTCGGGCAAGAATGTGCCGGGCGCTTTGGCCATCTGCTTTGCCGCGTCGACCGCCTCGTTCATGCCGCCGAGCGACTCGACGACTTCGACCCGAGCGCCGTACATCCGCAGCAGTGCCTCACGTTCACGGGTCATCCCTTGCGGCAGAAAGACCTGCAGGTCATAGCCCTTGGCAGCGCAGACAAAGGCCAGCGCGATACCGGTGTTACCCGAAGTCGCTTCGACGATCGTCGTCTTGCCGGGTTCGATCAGTCCGTCGCGCTCAGCCGCCTCGATCATCGCCACGCCGATCCTGTCCTTGACCGAGCCGCCGGGGTTGAATGCTTCGAGCTTGCCGAACAGTCGTGCGCCAGGCGCAGCGTCGTCGCCAAGCAGCGACGTCAGTTCAACTACAGGCGTTTTGCCAACAAGCTCCGCAATGCTGACCGGGATTGGGCCCATTGGGGCAGTCTAACTATCGCTGCGCCGTTTGCAGCTCGAAGCGCCCGCGGTTGCAGGCGCGACGCTGACTCAGCGCGGGCCGCGGCGGAGGCTGCTGAAGTTGACGCGCGCCGCACAACGCTCAATCCCGCCCCCAAAGTTACGTGTCGCCGTTGAGACCTGCGCCAACGCATTGCCACGGCCATTGGAGCGCAGTGTCCCTGTCAGCTGCACCCGGCCAGTGCGACCATTTGCCGATTCAATGAAGTTAAAGCGAAAACGGTTGAGCCTCAGATTCACGGTCGGCCCGTTCACCACGTCAAACGCGATCTCAGGGTTAGAAATGTCGCCGCTGCAGGCCATGACCACCTGCATGTTCCTAATCCGCGCGCGCCCGTTAGTGACCGAAAGCATCAATGTCTGCGGCGTCGGCGTCGGCGTTGCGCCGCCGTAGCCCGCGGTTCCGGACCAAGTCACGGCGCGGGCCGATGCGCTGGCTGCAAACAGCGCCCCGGTCAGGCAGATGGCCGCGAGCGCCAGAAGAAACTTTTGTGAGAGACGCATTGAAGGAGCATTGCTCATCATCGAAACCTTCTCTTTCGGGCGGACGGTACAGCCACCACGCAATTTACCAGCCGACCAGCGCTAGTGAGCTAGTTCGATGCGAGCTTCCTCAGATGTAGTACATCGGGCCGCCGGCGGCCTCTTGTTCGCGCGCCAGGCAGTCGGCGATCGTCGTCGTTGCAAGCACGCTGCGCGCCGCGGCGGTGGCGTCGCTAAAGACATCGCTGCCTTCGGCCTCCAGCCTGCCGTCGAGCAGCTCGACGACCTGCAGCACGGTGATTTCGTCGGCGGGCCGGGCAAGCGTGTAGCCGCCCTTGACGCCGCGCTGCGAGCGCAAGACGCCGCCGCGGCGCAAGGTCGCGACCAGCTGCTCAAGGAACTGGGCTGGGATCTCACGGCGGCGGGCAATCTCGCCGACCGGCACCGGCTCATCCGGCGTCCGGGCCAGCTCGGTTAGCGCGGCAACGGCGTACGGCGACTTGGTCGTAATCGAGATCACCCCTCTACCCTGCCAGATCGATGGGCGAGAAGACAATCAGCAGCTACCTCGGGCGCTTTCTGCCACCGCTTGCCTTGATGGCGCTGATCTACGTGCTCAGCGCCCAGCCCGGTCTGAACTCGGGTCTCGGCGCGATTGACCTGATCGGCCGCAAGCTGATTCACGCAATCGAGTACGGCTTGCTCTTTGCGCTCTGGTGGCGTGCCTTCGGCTGGACTAACGCTGCGGCGGCCGCCGCGATCGCAGTCCTCTGGGCGATTAGCGATGAGTTTCATCAGCTATCGGTCAGCGGCCGCCATGGCACACCGGTCGACGTGTTGATCGACAGCAGCGGCGTGCTAATCGCCTGGCTGCTTATCCGATGGCGTCGCCAAGCCGCTTAAGCGACTCTTCACGACCGAGCAGATCAAGCGTCTCGAAGATGCCGGGCGAGACCGTCGTGCCGGCCAACGCGACGCGGACCGGCTGGAAGACGGCGTTGGGCTTCGCTGACTGGGCGTCGACGACGGCGCGCAACGCCTGCTCGATCGAATCAACCGTCCAGTCGGGAAGTGCCGCCAGCGCTTCGTGCGCCGCCAGCAGCGCCGGACGGTTCAGCTGGCCGAGCCACTTTTCGCGCGCCTGGGGATCATCGGCTGGACCGTCCCAAATAAAGCCGCAGAGCGGCCAAAACTCAGCCAGCGTCTGAATCTTCTCGCCGGCGATCGCGACCGCCGGCCCCAGCCCGTCGCGGCCGACGAACTGCTCCACTTCGGCTGTCAGCTGATCGTGGCCAAGCTCGTGCAGGTAGCGCCCGTTTATCCAGCGAAGCTTCGCCTCATCAAACTGCGCCGGCGCCTGCGTGACCGTTGACAGATCAAAGCTCTTAATCAACTCGTCGGTTGGGATGATCGTCGACTCGTCGGCGTCGCCCCAGCCGAGCAGCGCAAGGTAGTTGCGCACAGCCTCGGGCAGATAGCCCTTGTCGCGCAGCTCCTGCACCGACTCGGCGCCATGGCGCTTTGAGAGCTTCTTCCCGTCGGGGCCATGCAGCAATGACAGATGGGCGTAACGCGGCGGCGTCTCCCCCATCGCCTTCAGTACGAGCACCTGCTTCTGCGTATTTGAGAGGTGGTCAACGCCGCGGATCACGTCGGTGATGCCAGCGTCAAGGTCATCGACGGCGACGGCAAGGTTGTAGAGCGGGCTGCCGTCGGCGCGAGCGATTACTGGCTCGTCGAGGTGGACGTTCTGAAAGGTCGTTGTGCCGCGGATCAGGTCATCGATCACGATCTCGCCGTCGTCCGGCACGCGCAGCCTCACCGCCCCTTCCTGCTCGTCCTCGCCGCGGAAGCCGCGATCGTCGCCGTGCTCGTCCTTGAAAGCGCGAACGTCGTCGGCGGTTGCCGTCGTGCGGTAGGCCTGTCCGGAGCTCAGTAGCTGTTCAACCACCGCGCGGTGGCGCGGTTCGTGATCGGCCTGTGAAAGCGGCCCCTCATCCCAGTCGAGTCCGAGCCACTTAAGGCCCTGCAGGATCTGGTCGGTGTTCTCCTGGGTCGAGCGTTCACGGTCGGTATCCTCGATCCGCAGAACCACTGTGCCGTCGTCGTGACGGGCCGCCAGCCAGTTGTAAAGCGCCGTGCGGGCGCCGCCGATGTGCAGCTGCCCGGTCGGGCTGGGTGCAAAGCGAACGCGCATAGCGATAGGAATCTAGGTCATGGACGCTGAAATGACCTTTCCGCCGCGATGTTGATCGGTGCTCACGTCTCCCCCGCCGGCGGCCCGGCGAAGGCGGTTGCCCGCGGCGAGCAGCTTGGCGCCCGCTCGATCCAGATCTTCAATCAGAACCCGCGGGCATGGAAACCGACGATCTACAGCGACGATCAGGTGGCGCAGTTTCGAACGGCGATGACAGCGAGCGAGGTTGACGCGCTGCTGATCCACGCCGTCTATCTGCTCAACGCCGCCAGCGAGGATCCTGAGATCCGCGCCAAGACATTGACCTCGCTGACGGCGTCGCTACGGGCCGGTGAAGCGCTCGGCGCGACCGCCGTCGTACTGCACCCCGGCTCGGCGAAGGGCGGCGACGTTGGGCAGGCGATCGAGCGGGCCGGTGCAACGATCGCCGAGGCGCTGGCCGAGAGCGAAGGCTGCGCGCTGCATCTTGAGAACACAGCCGGCGCTGGCGGCACGCTGGGACGATCCTTCGACGAGCTTGGCGCGCTGATCGACGCCGCCGGCGGCGACGAGCGGCTTGGGATCTGCCTCGACTCCTGCCACATGCTCGCCTCGGGGATCGAGATTCGCACGACCGACACGCTCGCCGCAGCGATCGACGCCTGCGTCGCTGCTACCGGCCCGCAACGGATCGGCTCACTGCACTGCAACGACTCGATGATGGAGCTCGGCTCCAACCGCGACCGTCACGCCGACCTTGGCGAAGGCGAGCTCGCTCTTGACGGCTGCGCCGTCTTTCTCTCCGAACCGCGCTTTGCCGAGCTTCCCTGCGTGCTGGAGACGCCAGGCCCCCAGAAGAAGGGCCCAACAGCGGCGCAGGTCGCGGAGGCGGTTGCTTTGCGCGAGCGTGGCCTGGCGCAGCGAAGCTGAGCTCAGGCTGCCTGGCCGCTGGCGCTGATCGACGCCGGCCCGAGCACCTGCTCCAGCTCGGCCCGCAGGCTCGGCGTTGGCTCAACGCGGAAGCGCTCACCAAAGCGCAGCGAGCGCCCACCGCCACTGGTCGCAATATCGAGCACCACCTCATGCTCGCCGACATGGTTGCCAAGGATGTGCTTGAGCTCGTCGATCACGCTGGCCAGCAGGCCGCCGCTCGTCGCGTCAAGCTTCAGATGGATTGGCTGCGGACCAAGCGCCTCCTTCGCCGCCAGCGCAGCGGCCTTCTCCAGCTCCGCCGGTGACGGGTCGAAGCGTTCAACCGACTGTGCGATCACGCAAATCTTGCTGCGGTCCTTGTGATCAACGCGGCCGCGGACAAGGACGATCTGATCGACGCCGAGCGCACCCTCGTACTCGGCCAGCGTCTTACCAAAGATCACCAGCTCGATATCGGTTTCAAGATCATTCAGCGTCGCGAACATCATCGGATCGCCCTTCTTCGTGCGGATCTTGCGCGCCGCAGTGATAATCCCGCCGACCGTCACCGAATCGCCGTCACGGCGATCGGCCAAGGCTGCCAACGAACAGTCGGCGACCTGCAGCAGCGCGCCGCGGATTTCGCGCAGCGGATGGGTCGAAAGGAAGCAGCCGATTGCCTCCTTCTCGGCCGCCAATAGTTCGCGCTGCTCAAACTCGCCGCTAGGAATTGGCGGGCGGTTTGAGCCGCCGACCATTTTCTGCGGACCATCGACCTCGTCAAAGATCGATGCCTGCCCGCTTCGCGCATCGGTCTGCGCTTGCTGGCCGACCGCCTGGGCCTGCTCGAGCACGCCAAGCATCCCCTTACGCGTTGCGCCGGTAGAGCCGAAGGCGCCGCAGCTGATCAGCGCCTCAAGCGCTCGCTTGTTGACGAGACGGCCATCGACTCGTTCGCAGAAATCCCAGATCGACTGAAAGCGGCCATCGCCCTCACGGCTCGCCTTGATCGCCTCAACCGCTTGATAGCCGACGCCCTTAACGGCGTCGAGGCCGAAGCGGATCGCGCCGTTATCAACGACAAACGCGTGGTCGGAGACGTTGACGTCCGGCGGCAGGATCTCGATCTCCATCTCAGCGCATTGGTTGATCAAAACCGGAACCTTGTCCTTCGTATCCATCACCGAGCTGATCAAGGCCGCCATGAACTCGGGCGGATGGTTGGCCTTCAGCCAGGCCGTGCGGTAGGCGATCAGCGCGTAGCAAGCGGCATGCGAGCGGTTGAACGAATAGTCGGCCGACTTCTCGTTCGTTGTCCACATCCAGTCAATTACGCGTTCGTCGGTCTGCGATGCCTTGC
>JBCJRT010000007.1:0-66518 GCA_039745115.1 Solirubrobacteraceae bacterium | reverse complement strand
CACACAAGCAGCTGCCCTACTACCGCCGCAACCTTGGCGTTGTCTTCCAGGACTTCAAGCTGTTGCCCGACCGTACGGTTTACGAAAACGTTGCCTACGCGCTGCAGGTAACGGGCAGCTCGCGCGCTGACATCCGCGAAAAGGTGCCGGACATTCTGCGCCTGACCGGGCTTGCAACGAAGCTTCACCACTACCCCGACCAGCTGTCCGGCGGCGAACAGCAGCGCGTAAGTATTGCTCGCGCCTTTGTCAATGCGCCGCCGCTGCTGCTCGCTGATGAGCCGACCGGCAACCTCGACCCCGAGACTTCGATCGGCATTATGCAGCTGCTGTACCGGATCAACCGCACGGGCACGACGGTGCTGGTTGGGACGCATGACTCCCAGATGGTTGACCGGATGCGCCGCCGCGTGCTGGAGCTGGCCGATGGTGTAATCGTCCGCGACGAGCTCGATGGCCGCTACGCGCCGACCGACATCTCGACCGCTGAATTTGGCGCCCTGCTGCGCGAGCCTTCGCCGCAGCCGCAGCGGGTGGAGCAGAAGGACGAGCCGGGCGACGATTTCGATCAGGCCTTCAGAGACTGATGAAACTCAGGTTCTTCACGCGTGAGGCACTCACCTCGATCGGCCGTAACGCCGTTCCGAGCTTCGCTGCGCTTGCCTCGGTCCTCGTGACGCTGCTGGTCCTCGGCGTCTTCATCCCGATCGTGCAGGCAACGACGGGAGCGGCAAATGACGTTCGCGGCCAGGTGATCGTCAACGTCTACATGACGAGCCACGCAACTCCTGGCGATGCGACGCGGGTTCGCTCGCAGCTGGTGGCAATCGACGGCGTTAAGTCGGTTCAGTACGTCAGCAAGGATGCCGCCTACGCGCTGGAGCGCCGCAAGAACCCTGAGGCTTACGATCTGCTCGGCTCAAACCCGCTGCCCGACACGCTGCGCGTCACGCCAAAGAACCCCGACAATGCGCTGGCGCTGGTCAGCGCGATTCAGCCGCAAACGCCTGGTGGGGGGCGGACAACGATCGATCCGTCGATCGACTCGGTCGGTTCGTCGAAGGACAACACGGAGAAGATCCTGACGGCAACGCGCGTCGTCAAGCTGACGACCGGCCTGCTCGCTGGCCTGCTGATCGTCGCCTCAATTCTGCTGATCTCGAACACGATCCGACTCTCTGTCTTCTCGCGCCGCCGTGAGATTCAGGTAATGAAACTGGTCGGTGCGACCGACGGCTTTATCCGCTGGCCGTTCGTCCTTGAGGCGGTCATCCTCGGCGCGCTCGGCGCCGTGCTCGCTGTCCTGCTGCTCGGCGTGATGAAGGTGGCGCTCGTTGACCCGCTGGTCAGCGACTTTGCGCTGCTCTCAGCGCCGACAACAATCAGTTTCGGGCTGCTTGTTGCCGTGCTGCTCGGCGCCGGCGTTGCCGTCAGCGCGCTTGGCTCGGCGATCTCGCTGCGCCGCTTCTTGCAGGTCTAGGCGCCATAAGGGCCGCTCGCGCTGCGTCGCCGCCCTACCCTCCGTAGACCGGCGCCCGCTCGCCGCCGCCGCCAATGTCCGCTCCCCGCAACTCAATCGTCCTTCTCTCTGTCTTCCTGTCGATCGTCGCCGCCTGCGCGCTGGTCGTCGTCATCTTCTCTGCCGGCATTTGGCTTGGCGGCCGCAACCCCCAGCTTGTGCCGTCGCCGCTGCGCGGCGTTCTGGTCGGCAGCGATGATCAGATCGTTGTGCGCGAGGCGCTCAACGAGATCGAGTCGACCTACTACCGCAAGCTGCCGCCAGGGCAGCTCGCAAACTTTGCGATTGGCGGCGCAGTCAGCCGCTTGAAGGATCGTTTCTCGAACTATTTCACGCCGAAACAGTACGCCGAGTTTCAAGAGAGTCAGAAGAGCCGCTTCACGGGGATCGGTGTGACCGTCGACCGCGTCAAGCGCGGCCTTGTGGTCCGCTCGGTCTTTAAGGGCTCGCCTGCGAAACAAGTTGGGATTGTTGTCGGCGACCAGATAGTCGAAGCGAACGGCCGGTCGCTGAAAGGCTTGACGACCGAGCAGTCCTCGCAGCTGATCAAGGGCCCGGCCGGGACGACAGTCCGCTTGAAGGTGATCCACGAAGGCAACGAGCGGGCAGTGACGGCGACGCGTCGGCCGATCAGCGTCCCGGTTGCTGCATCACTTCTTAAGCAGATCTGCGACACGAAGGTCGGTATCGTTGCCGTTTCGCAGTTCAGCTCAGGCGCCCACGCCGAGGTCTACGCGGCGCTAAATCGGTTGAAGAAGCGTGGCGCGCAGGCTTACATCCTTGACCTTCGCAACAACGGCGGCGGGCTCGTTGACGAGGCTCAGCTGATCGCCAGTGCGTTCCTCGCCAAAGGACCGATCGTCACTACCCGCGGCCGCAACGTTGCGAGCCGCACGCTTGACGCGACCGGTGACCCGATCGTGCCAAAGGCGCCGCTTGTCGTTCTGACGAACGGCGGTACGGCGTCCGCATCAGAGATCGTCGCTGGCGCGCTGCAGGACCGCGGCCGCGCAACGCTGGTTGGCGAGAAGACTTTTGGCAAGGGCGTTTTTCAGGAAGTGATCGAGCTCTCTAACGGCGGTGCGCTCGACATCACGGCCGGCCAGTATTTCACGCCGAAGGGCCGCAATCTTGGCGGCAAGGGCGTCTCGCAAGGTGCCGGGCTAAAGCCCGACCTGCTGGTCAAGCAGCCGCCTAAGGCGACGCGGGACATGGCGCTGCGCGCCGCGCTCTCGAAACTCGGCCGCTGCGAAGCCGCCCGCAAGTGACGCCGCCACCGAAGCGCGAGCGGACGGCCGGCGAGCCGCTCGTCGTGCTGCTTAACCAGCGCGGCAAGTTCCTCGTCGGTGAGCCGTTCTTTGAGCCCGGCCAGCAGATCAGCATCGGTAAGGGGCCGGCCAAGGCCCGCGCCGGCAAGCTGGCGCTGATCGCAACCCCCGGCGCCGGTTCACGCAATGCCAGGGCGAAGGTGCTGAGGCTGCTTGGCAGCCCGGAGATCGCTCGCAACGTCGTTGAGGCGCTGATGCTCGACCGCGGCCTGCGCCGTCGCTTTCCCAAGAAGGTGCTGGAGGCGGCCGAGCTGGCGCGCGACCATCCTCATGACGAGCCGTCGCGCCGCGACCTGCGCGAGCTGACGACCTTCACGATCGACCCTTCGAACGCCAAGGACTTTGACGACGCGATCTCGGCCGAGCGGGTCAGCGACAAGCTGACGCGGATCTGGGTTCACATCGCCGACGTCAGCGCTTACGTGCGGCCCGGCGACGTGATCGACCGTGAGGCTCGCCGCCGCGCAACGAGTGTCTACGTGCCCGGCGCAGTTGAGCCGATGCTGCCGGAAGCGCTCTCCAACGATGCCTGCTCGCTGGTTCCCGGTGAGGAACGCCTCGCGGTTACCGGCGAACTGGACTTTGAGGGCGCCGAGTTGGTGCGCAGCAGCTTCTATCGCTCGCTGATCCGGTCGGACAAGCGGCTCAGCTACGAGGACGTTGACGAGATCTTCGCCGGGACACGCAAAGCCAAGGCGCCGTGGGCGGAGCCGCTGAGCGCGGCGCGTGAAGTTTCGGCGCAGCTTGAGGCGGCGCGACGGGCCGGCGGCGCAGCGCTGGCGATCGAGTCGGTCGAGCCGGAGTTCTCTTTTGACAAGCAGGGTCACGTCGCCGACTCGGCGGCCAGCATTCAGACTGAGCCGCATAGGCTTATTGAGCATCTGATGATCGCCGCCAACGGGGCGGTGGCGGCGCTCTGCAGCGAGCGCGGCCTGCCGACCCTTTATCGCATCCATGAGCGGCCTGAGTCGGAATCGGTTGAGCGGCTGCTCGACCAGCTGGCATCGCTCGGCGTGCCGACGCCCGCGACTGCCAAGCACCTGTCGTCAACTGAAGCTGGCGAGCTTGTTGCCGCCGCCTCGCTGGCCGTTGACGAGCACGTCAAACGGACCGGCAGCGGCCGACTTGGCCTCACCTACCTTGTCCTGAGGTCGCTGCGCCAGGCCCGCTACTCACCACAGAACCTCGGCCACGCCGGGCTTGGCCTTGCCAACTACTGCCACTTCACCTCGCCGATCCGCCGCTACCCAGACCTGCTCTGTCACCGCGCGCTGCTGAGCGCCGTCGGCTGCGACGAGCAAGCACCGCGCGCCGACGAGCTGGAGGAGATCGCCGTCTGGACCAGCGAGCGCGAGCGCGACGCTATAAGGACCGAGCGGATTGCCGATTCGATCGCTGGCGCCTTCCTGCTGGAGCGCAGGCTGCGTGAGCGTGGCGTCGACGAGCCGTTCGACGGTGAGGTGACGGGGCTGATCGGCGCCGGGATCTTTGTCAGCTTCGACGGCGCTGCGCACGAGGGCTTTGTGCCGGTGCGCCGGATTGCGGGCGACTGGTGGGATCTGAACGAGCAGGGCACGATCATGACCGGCAATCGCAGCGGCAGCACGATCCGCTTCGGCGACCGTCTGAAGGTCAAGGTTGACCGGGTTGATCGGGCGCGCGGGCGGGTCGATCTGCTGCTCGCCGAAAAACCCGCTGCTCGCTAGGCTCGCCAGATGGCTAAGAAAGGCAAAAAGAAGGTCGCGCCAGGCGATGTAGCCACCAACCGTCAGGCGCGCCACCGCTACGACATCCTCGACAAGATCGAGTGCGGCATCGTCCTGCAGGGAACCGAGGTCAAGGCAATGCGCGAAGGCTTAGTTCAGATCAAGGATGCCTACGCCCAAGTCTATGAGGGCGAGCTTTGGCTGCATAACTGCCACATTTCGCCCTACGCACCGGCGGCTGACAACAACCACGAGCCGGAGCGCGTGCGCAAGCTGCTGGCGCATCGCAGCGAGATTGCGCGGTTGACCGGCCAGCAGGCCCAGAAGGGTTTGACGATCGTGCCGCTGCGGATCTACTTCAAGGGCCAGCACGCCAAGGTTGAGCTGGGCTTGGCGAAGGGGCGCGACCGCTTTGACAAGCGTCAGGCGATCAAAGAACGCGAAACCAAGCGCGACATGGACCGTGCGCTGCGCGAAGCAAACCGCTAGCCGCGCTCAGCGATTACCGCTTCGGCAGCGATCTCAGCTTCCTCCAGTTCGGCCTCGACGAGCTCCAGACCCGACTTCCAGAAACCAGCGTCGCTCAGGTCAAGGCCGGCAATCTGTGCCAGCGCCTCGGGGCTGCGCGAACCGCCGGCCGCCAGCATCTCAAGATAGGCCGGAACGAAAGCCTCGCCTTCTTTGAGGTACCGGCCATAAACCGACAGCGCCAGCAGCTGGCCGTAGGCATAGGCATAGACGTAGCCGGGACTGGCGATGAAGTGGGGGATATAGCTCCACCACGAGCGGTAGTCGGCTGTGATCTCAACGGCGTCGCCAAGCAGCTGCTCCTGCGTCGCCTGCCAATGGGTCGCAAAGTCCTCAACCGAAAGTTCGCCCTGCTCGCGGCGATGCGTGTGGACGGCCTGCTCGAAGCGATTCATCGCCGTCTGACGAAAGACGGTGGCAATCGAGTTCTCAATGTTCTCGGCCAGCAGGCTGAGCCGCGACTGCGGCGTGTCGGCGGCTTCAAGCAGGCGCCGGAAGACCAGCGTCTCACCGAAGACCGATGCTGCCTCGCAGACGGTAAGCGGCGTGTGCTGCTCGAAGATGCCGCGCGGGATCGCCAACGCTGCGTGGACGCCGTGGCCCAGCTCGTGCGCCAGCGTCATTACATCGCGCCTTGTTGCCGTCCAGTTGAGCATCACGTAGGGGTGGACGCTCGGAACGGTGTAGGCGCAGAAGGCGCCGCCACGCTTGCCGGCGCGGGCCGGGGCGTCGATCCAGCGCTCGTCGAAGAAGCGCGCCGCTAGATCGCCCAGCTCGGGCGAAAAGTCACCGTAGGCGTCGAGCACAATCTCGCGCCCTTCATCCCAGCCGATCTTGGCGTCGTCCTGCGCGATCGCTGCGGCGCGGTCGTAGTCGGCGATCCGGTCAAGCCCCAGCAGTTTCGCCTTCAGTCGGTACCAGCGCCGCGGCAGGTCATATGCGCCCTCAACTGCCTCGATCAGCGCCTCAACCGACCGGTCGCTGGCTTCGTTGGAAAGGTTGCGGCTCGATAGCCAGGTCGGGTAATCGCGCAGGCGGTCCTCGGTCGCCTTGTCTTGCAGCAGCGTGTTGAAGAGGTAAGCGCGCGTGCGTAGCCCCGGCTCCAGCGCGCGGGTAACGGCCTCCGCCGCGCCGCGCCGCACGTCACGCTGCGGTGAATGGAGCAGGCTGAGCGCTTGATCGAGCGGCACCGCCTCCGGCTCCAGTGGCAGTTGTACGCGAATCGCGCTGGTCAGTTCACTGAACAGCCGCGACCAGGCATCACGGCCGGTGACGGCCTTCTCGGCCGACAGCTTCTCCTCCGCTTCGCTCAGCAGGTGGGGGCGGTAGCGGCGAATCGTGCTGAGGTAGTGGCGCGCCTGCTGTAGCCCGTCGGCGGCCAGCAGCTGGTCGGCACGCGCGTCGTCCAGCTCGGCCCACTCCAGCTCAAAGAAGACGAGTTTCGTCCCGATCGCTGTCGCCAGCTCCTGAACGCGCGCCATCAGCGCGCCGTTAACAGGGTCCTCGGTATCGGCGGCAAAGCGCAGGTGGGCGTAGTTGCCGGCACGGCCAACAAGGTCGCTAATCACTGCCAGTTCAGCGACGATCAGTGCCAGCCCGGGGCCGTCGAGCTGTGCGACCTTGCCGGAATGGGCGCTTGCCAGTACCGCGGCGCGGCGATCGGCGTCGGCCAGCAGATCGTCACATTCAGCCGGGCCACCGCCGCCGACTAGGTCTTCCAGCTGCCATGTGACGTTGTCAACCGCTGAGTCGTTCATTGGGCGAGCATAGGCAAAGGCGAAGAACGTCGCTGTCGGCGAGCCGGTTGCTCACTTTGTCCTAAATTGCGGCTTCGTTGTGTTTGCCGCTCTTGACGAGGCTCGGGGGCGTCCCTATCTTGATTTTCAGACGCGGCAACCGAGCTGCCAAGAGCGACGACCAGGGATGTAAGGTCGCGCCTCCCTCACCGGAACGGAACCCAGCAATGGTGGAAGTGATGGAGCGAGGGGTCCCAAAGTGGCTCGGGGGCTGCGTCGCTTTATGCCCGCAGCCGCACCGATCAACCCCGACCTTGAGCTGCTCAACGCTGAGGCGCCGAGCGGGACGCGCGCGAAGACCGACGCTGAGCGGGTCGCGATCGCCGCCGCGGAGCTGACGACGGGATTTGACCTGCTTGCCGATCTGGGGCCAGCTGTCTCGATCTTCGGTTCGGCGCGCTGCCCCGAAGCTGATCCTCGTTACGCGCAGACGCGCGAGCTGGCGCGGCGGCTCGGTGAGGCTGGCTTCGCGATCATCACCGGCGGTGGGCCGGGGATGATGGAGGCGGCAAACCGCGGCGCCCGCGACGCCGGCGCCTGCTCGGTTGGGCTGAACATTGATCTGCCGTTCGAGCAGAAAGCCAACCCTTATTTAGACCTTTCGCTTCAGTTCCATTACTTCTTCACGCGCAAGGTGATGTTTATTCGCTACGCCTGCGGTTTCGTCGTAATGCCCGGCGGTTACGGCACGCTCGACGAGACCTTCGAGGCTTTCACGCTGATCCAGACGGAGAAGGTTGATCACTTCCCTGTCGTTTTGTTTGGCGAGTCCTATTGGGGCGGGCTTCGCTCCTGGGTCCGTCAAACCGTGCTGAAGTCGGGCTACATCGCCGACAACGATCTGCGCGCAATGCTGATCACCGATGACGCCGACGACGTGATCGCCCAGTGCGTTGATGGCGCCCTGCTGCAGGGCTTCAAGCTCAACCGCTGAGGCGCGATGAGCGTCGTTTTTCGCAGTTTGCGGCTTCGTTGTGTTTGCCGCTCTTGACGAGGCTCGGGGGCGTCCCTATCTTGATTTTCAGACGCGGCAACCGAGCTGCCAAGAGCGACGACCAGGGATGTAAGGTCGCGCCTCCCTCACCGGAACGGAAGCCAGCAATGGTGGAAGTGATGGAGCGAGGGGTCCCAAAGTGGCTCGGGGGCTGCGTCGCTTTATGCCCGCAGCCGTTTCAGCCCGCAGCCGTTTCAGCCCGCTGCCGACAGACGTGAGAGCGCGCCACCGGAGTCGATCAGCTCGCTCCAGCTGCCGCGCTCAATCACCCGTCCGCAGTCGAGCACGAGGATCTCGTCAAAGTTCTCAAGCCCATCAACTGTGTGCGTGATCACGATCATCGCGCGGGGGTCGCTGCGGTCGGCGCCGATCGCAGCGAGCAGCTGACGCGCTCCAACCGCGTCAAGGTTGGCGGTCGGTTCATCGAGAATCAGCATCTGCGCCGGGGCGATGAAGCCGCGCGCAAGCGCAATCCTGCCGCGCTGACCGCCGGAAACCTCAGTCCCCTCTTCGCCGACCAGCGTCTCAATCCCTTCGGGTAGCGATGCCAGCCAGTCGCCCAGCCCGGCTCGGTTCAGAGCGGCGACGATCTGCTCGTCGCTGGCCTCAGGCGCCGCAAGCCTGACGTTTGCGGCGACCGTTGTCGTGAACAGCCAAGCCTCCTGACTTACCAGCCGCACGGAGCTGCGTAGCTCGTCCTGGGAGAGCTGACGTAGGTCCACGCCACCGAAGCTGACGGCGCCGGCGGAGGGGTCGAGAAAGCGCACGGCAAGCCGTGCCAGCGTTGTCTTGCCGGCGCCGCTGGCGCCAACCAGCGCGACGCGCGCCCCCGGCTCAAATGTTGCGCTCAGATCGGCCAGCACCGGTTCGCTGCGCCCGTCAAAGCGAACCGTGACATCGCTGAACTGAAGTGCGCCGCCGTAAGGCAGCGCCAGCGGCCGCGGCGGGTCGGTCACCGGCGCCGGTGCCTCGGTCACGCTCTCCAGTCGCGCCGCCGCTTGCGCACAGGCCGTTAGCCGCTGGGCGGCGTCAGGCAGCCCGACGACGGCCTCGAATGAGCCGATCGTAAGGAAGATAAGCCCCGCCAGCAGCACGCCATCGATCTGCCCGTCGGCCGTTGCCTGCACGCCGATCGCGGTGACGGCGATCATCGCCGCGCCGCCGATCACGACGCCGATGCCGCTAGTAACCCCGCTGATCCAGGCGCCGGCGCGCTCGCTTGCCGCCAGCTTGCTGTCGGCAAGCGCAACGCGCGCGGCCCATTCGTCCTCGCGACCGTAGACGGCCAACTCGGCGGCGCCGCTGACAAGTTCAACCAGTTCGGAGCTGAGCTGCGCGCGGGCCGGCGCTTCGCGCAGTCCTGAGCTGCGCCCTGCGCGCGTCGCCAGCGCCGGCAGCAAGACCCCGGCGAGCAGCATCGCGACAATGATCACAGCGGCCCCTGCGGGCAGCACGATTGCCACGCCGCCGGCCAGCAGGAGGATCGCCATCACTGCGATCAGCGGCGGCGCCAGTGCGCGCAGATATAGATCCTGCAGAGTGTCGACATCGCCAATGAAACGACTCAGTACGTCGCCGCTGCGGACGCCGCGCAGCCCCTCGGGGACAAGCGGTATCAGCCGTTCAAAGAAGCGAACACGCAGCTCGGCAAGGACGCGGAAGGCAAGGTCGTGTGAGACAAGCCGCTCGCCGTAACGCAGCAGCGCACGGGCCATCGCCAGCCCCCTCACGGCGACGGTAAAGAGGGTTAGCGTCATTACCTCGGGGCGCAGCGCCGCTTTGCTGATCAGTACGCCGGCAACTGCCAACAGGCCGACCGCGGCGATGATCGCGCCGGCGCCGAGGGCGATCGACAGGATTAGCTGGCCACGCCGCGGACCGACCAGTCGTGCGGCGCGGCGCAGCGCGCCCCAGCGGTCCGGCACTGGAAACGTCGGCGCCGAGCTGCTCACCGCTCTGCCTCCAGTGGCGCGAGCGCGCCGCCGCTGAGAGTCAGAATCCTGTCGGCCGCCGCCGCAAGGGCCGGCCGGTGGACGATCAGCAGTACGCTGCGACGCTCACTAAGGCGCGCTATCGACTCACCGATCGCAGCCGACGACGAGGCGTCAAGGTGGGCGGTCGGCTCGTCAAGGATCACCAGCGGCGCGTCACGTAGAAAGGCCCGGGCCAGCGCCACGCGCTGCGTCTCGCCCGCCGACAGCGCCCGCTGCCCTTCGCCAAGCCGCGTCTCCAACCCTTCCGGCAGTGACGCCAGCAGCTCATCCAGGCCGGCATCGTCGCAGGCCTGGCGCAGCGCAGCCTCGTCGGCGTCGGGGCGCCCCAGACGGATGTTGTCGGCGATTGTTGCGCTGAACAGCGTCGGCCGCTGCGGCACCCAAGCCAGGTGCCTGCGCCAGTCGTGCGGGTCGACCGTCGTCAGGTCTATGCCGTTACACAGCAGCCGCCCATGGTCTGGGTCGATCAGGCGCAGGATCAGTGCCGCAACGGTGCTCTTACCCTGGCCACTGGGCCCCACCAGCGCCAACTGCTCTCCAGGTTTCAGCGTCAGACTTACCCGTTCCAGCACAGCCTCGCCGCGGCCCTCGTAGCCAAAGCTGACGTCGTCGAGGATAAGCGAGCCAAGTCGTGGGTCGGGCGACGCCACCGGCGCTGCCGGCAGGCTGACGGCAGCTGGCTCGTCCAGCACCTCAAAGCAGGCCTGTGCGGCGGCGAGCCCATCGCTGCTGGCATGGAACTGCTGGCCAACCATTCGGACCGGCAGGTAGAGCTCGGGCGCCAGCAGCAGCACTGCCAGCGCTGTCGCGAAGCCAAGGTCGCCGTTGATCAATTGGATCGCTACCACCGCGGCAACCAGCGCCGTGCCCATCATTGCCGCCAGCTCCAGCACCAGTGAGGAGAGGAATGCTATCCGCAGCGTGGCCATCGTCTGGCGCCGGTACTGCTCGCCGGTCTCGCGCAGCGTTTCAACCTGCCTGCCGGCGCGGTCGTTGGCTTTGAGCGTCTGCAGCCCTTTGACGGCGTCGAGGAAGTGCGCGCTGAGTAGCGAGAGTGTGCGCCAGCGTTTCTCGGTCGCGGCCTTTGCCGCCATCCCGATCAGGATCATGAAGATCGGGATGATCGGCAGCGTCACCAGCAGGATTGTGCCGGCCACAAAGTCGCGCGGGAAGACGTAAATCAGAATCACGACCGGCACGATCACGGCGAGCACCAGTTGTGGCAGATAACGCGCGAAGTAAGCCTCCAGCGAGCTCAGGCCCTGCACGGCGTTGGTGACAAGCTCACCGGCGCGCTTGTCGCGCAGGCCGGCCGGCCTGCGTTCGAGTAGATGGGCAGTCAACCGCGCGCGCAGCTCGCCAACGACGCGGCGCGCTCCGAGCCGGCCCGACGTTTCAAAGCCGAAGGCGCAGAGCGCGCGGGCGGCAACGATCGCGGCCAGCAGCCAGAGCTCGTCATGAAGCCCGTCCAGCGACTCGCCGCCGGGGAATGCCGCTGCGATAACGCGGCCCAACAGGACGGCTTGCGCGACCACCAGCAGCGACGTTGCGACGCCGAGCGCTACGGCACCGATCAGCGGCGTGCGCGCCGCTCGGGTTGAGCGAAACAGCCTGCGGTCAACGCCCCGCGGGGCTGGCTGCGCTCGCGTTGTCGACATCGTCGGCCAGAGTATCGCCGCATCGGGCCGCTGGCGGCGGCCGTTGCGGCCGCTAGACTAACCAGTGCAGTGAAAGGCAGTACATCCCCGGGGACGACAGGCTTCGACGTGATCGGATCGTGGGGGTGGTTGCGAGCCGAGGTTCCCGGAGGCCTCGTAAATCACCGGGAAAAACATATGTGCGGACTCTCACGAGTACGCCCTCGCCGCCTAGCACACCGCTAGCGCTGTGAGGTTCGGGACCCGGCCTGCCGGCCGTCGGGATTCCCGGATCAAACGCCGGCTTACCTGGGGAGGAGTGTCCTCGCCAAACTAGGGAAATTAAATGAGGACTGGCCCCACGCAACCCCGCCGGCGAGGCGAGCGCGGAGCGAGATTAGAGCGCCGGATACGCTCGTAGAGATCACCTCTTACGCGACCGCGGACGTGGGTTCGATTCCCACCGTCTCCATCCCGGGTAACCCCGACTGACCGCACGGTCAGTTGGGGGCGTAAGCTGTAGCGATGCCTCCTAAGACGCGAATCGAAGGTGACGCCGAGGTCGGGCTCGGCTCGGCAAACTGGGCCGACGGTCCGCCGCATGAGGAGTTCGCCGAGACCCGGCGGGTCTGCCCGGTCAAGTGGACCGAGCAGATGGAGGACTTTCCGCAGGAGGGGGGCTTCTGGTCGCTGACCCGGGCCGAGGAGGTTCGGCAGGTTTCACTGGATTGGGAGACGTTCTCCTCTGAGCGCGGAGGCGTGATCCTCGTCGACTCTGTGCTCCCGCCGGAGGTCCAGTCGGGGATGTTCATCGCGATGGATCCGCCGCGCCACGACCGCATAAAGGCCGTCTTTCAGAAGGGCTTCACGCCGAAGCGGATCGCTCAGCAGGAGGACGAGATCCGGGGCATCGTCAGGAGCGTCCTTGACCGCTTGGGCGACCGGACCGAGTTCGACTTGGTCGAGGAGGTGGGCCAGCCGGTCGTCTCCCGCGTGATCTGCCGCTTCATGGGCCTTCCCGAGCAGGACGACAAACTCTGGGCCGACCTGATGAACGGGATCCTCGCCTCGAGCGACCCGGACATCAACCCGGATGGAGTGGACAGCGTGATGGCGCGCGACGTGCCGGAGGTATTCGAACGGGTCCAGGCGCTGATCGCCGAGCGTCGCGAAAACCCCACCGACGACCTAACCAGCCTGCTGATCGCCGCCGAGGTAGACGGTGAGCGGCTTGAGGAGCACGAGATCATCATGGGCTTCTTCCTGCTGATGGCGGCGGGCAACGACTCCACGAAGGCCACGTACTGCTCGGCGATGCACGCGCTGATAGAGCACCCGGAGGAGAGGCAGAAGCTGCTGGACGACCCGGAGCTCGTTCCCTCCGCCGTCGAGGAGTCGCTACGGATGTTCCCCGCCTTCGCCCACTTCCGCCGCACCGCCACGAGAGATGTCGAGCTCGGTGGCCGCAGGATCGAGGAGGGCGACCGCGTGGCCCTCTGGTACGTCTCCTCCAACCGTGACGAGTCGGTCTACCAGGATCCGGACCGCTTCGACGTTGAGCGCAACCCCCAACATCAGGCCTTCGGCGCTGGCGGAAGGCACTTTTGCCTAGGCGCGGCGCTCGCCCGCCTCGAGCTGCGCCTGCTGATCGAGGAGACGCTAGGGCGCTACCCGAAGCTTGAGCTGGCCGGCGAGGTCAGCTGGGTTCAGTCGGGCTTCGTCAACCAGATCAAGCGCCTGCCGGTCCGGGTCGTCTGAGGCTGTGCTCAGACCGGGGCCGGAACGATCCGGATGTAGGGGCGCGGCTCCTCCCAGCCGTCGGGGTACTTTTCGGCGGCCTGCTCGTTGCTGACCGAGCCGGCGATGATCACGTCTTCGCCCGGCTGCCACTGGGCGGGGGTTGCGACCTGATGCGCTGCGGTCAGCTGCAGTGAGTCGATCACGCGCAGCACCTCATCGAAGTTGCGGCCGGTCGTCATCGGGTAGATCAGCACTAGCTTGACCTTCTTGTCGGGCCCGATCACGAAAACGTTGCGCAGCGTTCCGTTCTCGGCCGGAGTGCGCGCTGTTGGGTCGCCTTCAACGTCGGCCGGGAGCATCCCGTAAAGCTTCGCGACGTTGAAGTCGGTGTCGGCGATCATCGGGTAGTTGGGCGCGGTTCCTTGCGTCTCGGCGATGTCGGCGGCCCACTTCTGATGGTTGTCGAGCGGGTCGACCGAGATGGCGATGATCTTTACGTTGCGCTTGTCAAAGTCCGGCTTGATCGAGGCCATGTAGCCAAGCTCGGTTGTGCAGACTGGCGTGAAGTCGCGCGGGTGAGAGAAGAGAACTGCCCAGGAGTCGCCGATCCAATCATGAAAGCTGATCTCGCCGTCGCTTGTCTGAGCCGTAAAGTCTGGTGCTGTATCGCCAATTGTCGGCATCTTCGGTCTCCTTGAAGGGGGTTGGTTGATGGAACGCAGGGCCAACAGTTGGCGCTGCGAACCGAAAGTATACAAACCCGATCAACAAATAGGTTTTAGTCGCGGCTGTTGTGACGCCGACGGTAACGCACCCCAGCGGCGCGGGCACGTTGGCATCGCGCTGGTTAGGCTTGCCGCGTGATACGAGCAAGCCTTCCGGCGCTAACAGCCATCCGCGCCGTGATCGCCGTTCAGCTTGCCGTGATCCTCGCTGCCGGGCTGGCAACCGTCTTCTCACTGCCGAAGTTCACCGGCGATGAGATAGCGCACTTCAGCTACCTGCAGAGCGTCGCCGAGCAGGGGCGGCTGCCGCTGCTCGGGCCAACCTTGATCAGCCCGCAGGCCCAGGCGATCTACGAAGGCAGCTATCCGGCGCCAGGGCGGCTCGACCCGGCCAGTAGAGGTTTAAGCGGGCGCAGCTACGAAGCCTTCCAGCCGCCGCTCTTCTATCTGCTGGGCGCAGCTCCGTTCCGGTTGGCCGGCGGCGACTACATCGTCAAGTTGCGGGTGATGCGGCTTGCCGGGCTGGGGCTGCTGTTGGCCGCAGCGCTGCTGCTCTGGCGGCTGACGCGCGAGGTGACAGGCGGAGGGGCCGGCGGGGAGCGCGCCTTTGCCTTCGCCCTAACGGCGCTGCTCTGGCCGGGGATTGTGCTGCGCGTCGTGACCGTCTCGAACGCCGGCCTTGAGATCGTTATTGCCCTTGCCCTGACGCTGGTTCTGTGGCGCGCCTGGAGCCGGCGCAGTGTCGGCTTGCTGCTTGGCGCGGCGGTGCTGCTTGGTTTTGGGCTGCTGACGCGGCTGACGATCATCACGTTCATCCCGGGGTTGCTGGCGTGCGCGTGGATTGTGCTGCGTCAGGTGCAGCTCTCGGCGCGGACGCGTTGGCTCGGCGCCTTCGGCGTTGTCGCGATTCCGGCATTGCTGATTGCCCCATGGCTGATCTCCAATCTCGACCGATACGGCTCCCTGACGGGCTCAAAGCTCGTTCGCCAGATGATGGAGCCATTCTTCAACCCCGATCACGTTCAGTACTCGATTCGCGACATCCCAAGCCGCCTGTTGGTGTTGACGCGGGCGCCGCTGGCGGAGGAGTGGTGGATTGAGCTGCTGTCGGCGCTTAAGCGCTGGGTGCTGACTGTGCCGATCGCTGCGCTGGTGATTCTCGCGCCGCTCGGCGTGCTTGGCGTCAAACCGACCGAGCGGCGCACGCAACTGTTGGTGCTGCTGGCGCTGCCGGTCGGCACCGGGATCGCCTGGATGGCTTACGTGCTGCTGGTTCTTAACTGGGACTTCTTCCTGCCGCGCTACCTGTACCCGGCGATCCCCGGGTTGATGCTGCTGGCGGCAGTCTCAATCGGACGACTGCGCCACGGCGCGCGCGCGCTGAGTGTTGGAGCGGCAGTGATGACGGCGCTGCTTGGGGTTTGGTGGATCTACCTGTCGACGGTTGAGCCGTTCACCGGCTGAACGGCTGCCTGCCGCGCAGCGCCCAAGTTGGTTAGCCTGCAGCGATGCTCCGCGCCAAGTCGCCGATCGTGTTCAGCACAGCCAACGGGGCGCTGGCAGATGGCGCCTGAGGCCGGCCAGCCGCCTGCGGGCTGGTACAACGATCCCCAGAACGAGGCGGCGCTGCGCTGGTGGGACGGCAGCAGTTGGACCAGCCAGATTGCCCAGGCGCCGGGCGGCGGCGGCTTCAGCCCGCCGCTCATCCCCGGGTCGGTGCCAGCGGCGCAGCAGTCTCAGCAAGCGCAGAGCGTTGTTCAGCCGACAGTGTCGCTGACGGCGGCCGCGGCGGCACAGCAGCCGACTGTTGTGGTCGCCGGCCGCAGTCGCCCGCTCGCCGCCTGGTGGCCGCGCGCCGGCGCTTTCATCATCGACGGACTGATCAGCTTGGCCTTCTCGTTGCCGTTCCTGATCATTGCCGTGGTCCTGTCGGCCGGAATTGACTGGCAGGCTATCGACATCTCAAAGAGCGGCGAGCTGACCGGTATCTCCGAAGCCGACAAGGTCGGCGTCGGCTTTGCCGTGATCATCGCGTTGATCGGCAGCCTGACAGTTGCCCTGACCTATCAGCCGCTGACGATGGCGCGCAAGGGTGAGCAGAACGGCAGAACATGGGGGATGCAGCTGCTTGGGATCCGTGTCGTACGCGAGGGCGGCGAACCGATGAACTACCTGAGCGCGCTGATCCGGCAGTTCCTCGTGATGGGTCTGCTTTACGGCGTGATCGCTGGTCTCGGCAACGCCGTGACCGTTATCGGCGGCAGCATTGCCGTGCTCGTCGCCTATCTCTGGCCGCTCTGGGACGCTCAGAACCGCGCCGGACAGGACTTCATCTGCTCGACCCACGTCGTCAAGGACTGAGGCGCCGCGATGGACGCCCTGCCGCTTGCTGCCGATGCACTGACGCTCGCCCGCTGGCAGTTCGCCACAACGACGCTCTATCACTTCATCTTCGTGCCGCTGACGCTGGGTTTGGCGCCGGTCGTTGCCTACATGCAGACGAAGTGGTACCGCACGCGTGACGAATCGTGGCTGCGGCTGACGAAGTTCTTTGGCGCGCTGCTGCTGATCAACTTTGCGATCGGCGCCGCGACCGGGCTGCTGCAGGAGTTTCAGTTTGGGATGAACTGGTCGTCGTACTCGCTGTTCGTTGGCGACGTCTTTGGCTCGGCGCTGGCACTCGAAGGGCTAGTCGCCTTCATGCTCGAATCAACCTTCATCGGCCTTTGGGTGTTTGGCTGGGGCCGACTGTCGGAGAAGATGCATCTGGCGACGATCTGGCTGGTGGCCGCCGGAACCTGGCTGTCAGCAACCTTCATCCTGATGGCCAACTCATGGATGCAGAACCCGGTCGGCTACAGCATTGACGCGGCAACCGGGCAGGCGCGGATGGTCGACCTTTGGGCAGTCGTCAGCAACAAGGTGGCGATCTATGCGGTAGTTCACACGCTGCTGGCGGCGCTGATGGTTGCCGCATTCCTGCTGCTCGGCGTTGCCTGCTGGCACATTCTCAAGCGTCGCAACGTTGAGCTGTTTCGGCCCGTTGTCAAGCTGGCACTGTTCATCGCTATCCCGATCACGGCGCTTAATCTGTTCATCGGCAGCCAGTTTGGGGTTGTCCTCGCCGGACCGCAGCCGATGAAGATCGCCGCCGCCGAGGCACTCTGGAACACCGAGCAGCCGGCGTCGTTCTCGCTCTTTCAGATCGGCGGCTTCTCGGCCGACGATCCAGAGCCGTCGTTTTCGGTTGACATTCCGTACCTGCTGTCGATCCTCGCCACCAACAACCCGAACGGCAAAGTCGAAGGGATCAACCAGATTCAGGCGCAGGCGAGCGCCAAGTACGGGCCGGGCAACTACGTACCTGACATCAAGCTCGTCTACTGGTCAATGCGCGGCATGGCCTACATCGGCTCGCTGTCGTTGATGATCGCGCTGCTCGGCGGCTTCCTCTACTGGCGCGGCACGCTGGAGACGAAACGCTGGTTCCTGAAGCTTGCGGTCGGCGCGATTGCATTGCCGTTCGTTACCTCGCTGATTGGCTGGGTGTTCACCGAATCGGGGCGCCAACCGTGGGTCGCCTACGGGATAATGAAGACCGTCGACGGCCTTTCCCCGTCGGTTAGCGCCGGCGAGATCATCGCCAGCCTGACGGCCTTCATGCTGCTCTACGCAGGGCTCGGTGTGACGGCTTTTATCCTGATGCGGCGATACGCGATCCTTGATCCGCCCGCAGCTGACGCTGCGGCCGCCAACGAAGCCGAGATTGTGCCGGGGTACTAGCGATGAGCCTTGCTGAACTTTGGTTCTTCGTAATCGGCGGTTTTTGGTCGACCTATCTAGTGCTTGAGGGCTTTGACTTTGGCGTCGGCATGATGATGGGGATCGTGGCGCGCGGCGAGGACGAGCGCAGCGAGATGATCGAGACGATCGCCCCTGTCTGGGACGCCAACGAGGTCTGGCTGCTGGTCGTCGGCGGACTGACCTTTGCCTCGTTCCCAGCTTGGTACGGAACATGGCTGGAAGGCGCCTACCTTGGCCTCGTCGTGCTGATCATCGCGCTGCTGCTGCGCGTCATCTCGTTCGAGTGGCGTGGACGGGTTGATCCGCGCTGGCGGCCGTTCTGGTCGAAGGTCAACATCGGCGCAAGCATCGTCGCGCCGCTGCTCTGGGGGCTGGTGCTGGCGGCGCTGCTGGCCGGCCTTCCCGTCGCTGGCTCAGGCAAGGTCGGCGAGATGCGCTACTTCGGCAACATTCTTGACTTCATCACGCCGTACACGGTGCTTGGTGCACTGTCGCTGGCGGCGCTCTTCGCCTTCCACGGCGCGCTGTTCCTCGCACTGCGCCTAGACGGCGAGCTTGGCGCGCGACTCCGCGAGCGAATCGTCCAGCTCGATTACCGCCATCTGCTACCAAACCTGATGCTGCCGGCGCTGCTGCTGGTTGGCGGCTTTTTCATCGCGACGCCGCTGGTCGCACACTCGGTCAACGCCCGCTCCGTTTTGCCGGTCGCAATCCCCGCCGTGATCGGCCTGGTGGCGCTGATCACGGCAATCGTGCTGGCGCAGAAGGGTCGCTTTGAGCGGGCATTCCTCTGCACTATCGCGACCGTTATCGCCTGGGTCGCAACGCTCTTCATCGGCCTCTTCCCGCGGATTATCGTCTCGACCCTGTCGCTCGGTGATTCGGTGACGATCGCCAACGCCCAGTCGTCCCACTACACGCTGGTCGTGATGACCGTTGCGATGGTCGTGATGATCCCGGTGATCATCCTTTATCAGTGGTGGGGCTTCAGGACACTGATGGCGCGGATGGGCCGCGGCAAGATGCCGTGGAGCCCACCCGACGACAGCTAACGGCGGCGCTCAAGCAGGCCGGCAGCGACGGCGCGGTAGGCTGGCTTGCGCTGGCCCCAGGCGTTTAGCAGCAGCGGATTGTTCGGCGCCGTGGCGCTGGTTAGCGAGTAACTGTCGAGCCAGCTGTCGGAGTCGCGCTGGCCCCAGACAGTCAGGCCGCTGCAGGCCTTGGCCTGAGCGCAGGCGCTGGCGACACGGCGGTAGACCGCGGCCTGCGCGGCCAGCGGGTCCGGCTCGCCAGCGAGGAGCGGCAGGCGCACGTCGAGCTCGGTGATCTCAGCTTTGACGCCGAGCTTGCCGAGCGCATCGATATAGCGCTTCAGCGATGCCGTGTTAGACGGAAACCATGGGCTGCTGACGCCAAGCATTGCGTGGGCCTGAATGCCAACGCCATCGATCGGCACGCCGGCCTTCTTCAGCCGGCCGATCAGTGCCAGCAAGGCGTCGGACTTGGCGTCGCCGACTCGCACATCCCAGAGCAGCTCGTTGAGGAACAGCCTGGCCTTCGGGTCGGCCTTGTGAGCCTGGCGAAATGCGTTGGCGATGTAGCGTTCGCCGAGCGTTGTGTAGAAGATGTTCTTGTCGGTCAGCGCCGAGGGTTGGATGTCGTAGCCGGCGCCAAACAGCGCCAGCGGCTCGTTGATTACGTCCCAGATCGCGACCTTGCCGCGGTAGCGGCCAACGACCTTTGCGATCCGCGCGGCGATCAGCGTGCGCAGCCGTTTAGCCGGATCGGGCGAGGCAGCCAGATCGCCGGCCAGCCAGCTCGGTAGCTGCATTCGGTGCCACAGCAGGTTATGGGCTCGCAGCCGAAGCCTATTCCGCGCTGACCAGGCGACAATCCGGTCGGTCGTCGCAAAGTCGAGCGCACCGGCGCTCTTCGACATCTCTGACCACTTGAAGGCGTTCGCGCTGGTGACAGCATTGAAGTTGGCCTTGATATCGGCCAGTTCGGTCGTCGTCATCTGGTTGGAGAGTGAGCTGCCGACAAAGATCCCGGTCTGCCGGGCGACCGCAGCGAGGCTGCAGGAGGCGCCGCTCGGCGGGCACGGCTTGACGGCTGCCGCTGCGCTGGCTGGGGCTGCGGCGCAGCAGATCAGCGCGCCAGCGGCGGCAAGCAAGGGGCGAGTCATTGGTAAAGCGTAATAGCCGCGCCGCGCCGATGCCACCGCTGCCCCCGCCGGATCGGGCCGGGGACGCCCGATCCGGCCGTCCGCTTCGACGCTAGGCTGCGGCAATGGAGCCGAGCGGAACGCAGATTGACGCTGCAGATCTGCCCTCGGCGGGCAAGGCGATGCTTTTCGCGGTCCCGTTCGCGCTGCTCGGCGCGTATCGTGTTCGACGTGTTCGCAACCGCAATCGCCAGCTTTGTTCTCGCATTCACCGTCGACGGAGCCGCTGCGCAGCGGCCAACGATTGCCTGGAACCCAATTCCCTACCCGGCGAAGCGAAAGGCCGAGATGCGGTCCTATTCGCTGCGGCACTATGGCCTTAGCCGCTTCGGACTGCACAACCCAAAGGTGATCGTCCAGCACCTGACTGAATCATCGACCTACGGCCCGATCTGGAGAATGTTTGCTCAGGACGTCGCCGACAACGAGCTGAACGAGCTACCGGGTGTCTGTTCGCACTTCATCATCGATCAGAACGGCAAGATCCATCAGCTGGTGCCGATCAGCCTGATGTGCCGCCACACGGTCGGACTTAACTGGACGGCAATCGGGATTGAGCACGTTGGCTTCAAACCGAACGACGTGCTTGGGCGCCGCAAGGTGCTGGCCGCCTCGCTGCGGCTGACAAACTGGCTGCGATGCCGCGAAGGGATCTCCGTCAACAACGTGATCGGCCACAACGAGAGTCTTAAGTCGCCCTACCACCGTGAACGGATCGGCCGCCTGCGCAGCCAGACGCACGACGACTTTCCTACCAGCTCGATGCGCAAGTACCGCGCCGCGCTGCGCAAGCTGACGTGCTGAGCGCTGCCGCCGTCAGTTTTATCGGTCACTCAACCGTGCTGATCGAGGACAGTGGCGTGCGGCTGCTTACCGATCCGGTGCTGCGCGGCCGTATTGGCCATCTGCGCCGCCACGGCGGGCCGGTAGCGGCCGTCTTGCACAGCCGGCTCGATGCGGTTTTGATCTCACACCTTCACCATGATCACTTCGACCGTCGCTCACTGGAGCTGCTCGACCGCTCGACCCGGATGATCGTTCCGGTCGGCGGCGGCGCGCTGACGCGCGGCCTCGGCTTCAGCAGCGTCGACGAGGTGCGTGACGGCGACCGACTGACGGTCGGCGGGCTCTCTTTGGCCGTCGTCCACGCCGACCACCACCCGGCCCGGCCCGGCCGCGGTCAAGCTGGCGGCCATCAGGCACAACCGGTCGGCTACGTCACCGAGGCCAGTCGCCGGATTTACTTTGCCGGCGACACCGACATCTTTGATGCGATGGAGCAGATTGGGCAGCCGCGGCTCGATCTGGCGCTGCTGCCGGTTTGGGGCTGGGGTCCGACGCTCGGCAGCGGCCACCTTGACCCGCGGGCCGCGGCCGAGGCGCTGCGGCTGCTCGGAGCGCAATCAGCCGTACCGATCCACTGGGGAACGCTCTACCCATTCGGCTTGGAGCGGCTTCGTCCGAAAGCATTGAGCGATCCGCCGCACCTCTTTAAACGCTACGCCGCCGATCTGGCTCCCGGCAGCGAAGTGAAGATCCTCGCGCCCGGCGACAGGCTGGCGTTGAATTAGCCGCGCTGCGCTGGGCGCGGAAGGTCAGGAAAGCGGTCGGCGTTGAGTGCCATCTTGAGGTTGGTCGGTAGAAGCCAGGACGCACGAAGTGCATCGCTCCGGCAAAGACGAAAAACGGACCGCAGAGTGCTCGGGCCAGGCGCATCGCTGGAGCTTACGTGGCGGGAGCTTCGGGCAGCGTGAAGCTTTCGTCAGCGATCGTGATGACCGGCGCTTCGCTGCCGTCGGCGCGCGCCGTGATTGTCAGTGGGCTGCCTGGATCATCACTCTCGAACAGCGCCATCGCTACGTTGCGGCCACCGAGCGCCGCGGCCAGCGCGCTAACGCCATCGACGAGGTGCTTAAGACCGCCGATCGTTCCGGTCACTTCGCCCAGTGCAGCGTTGACCTGGAAGGCCGGCAGCGGTTTGATTGTCGGCAACGGCGGCGGCTTAACCCCCAGATCGACGTTGTGGTCGAGCAGCACGACGCGGTCGCCGAGGTTTACTTCGATAGCGCGAAAGCGCTCGCAATCGATCTCCGCCGGGCCGATCCCAGGCTCGCGCTCAACGATTGCGACGGCGCGGAAGGCGTTGGAGCGGTGCAGAAACTCGCGCAGCGTTACGACGGCGAAGTCAAGTTCGCCGACTGTTGAGACGGTCTCGACCTCGGGGGGCGCGGGCTCTTCCACCGGTCCGACGCTACCAGTGGACGTGCCGCGGGTCGGCCTGCGAACCTGTAGCGGTGGGATTCTCACTGACAGGACCAACGTTGACGCTGCGCCCGCCCGAGCCGGACGACGGCGAGGCGCTGCTGGCGCTGGCCAGCGAGGCCGAGGTGACGCGCTGGTTCTCGTGGGGTCCGTACACAGCGATTGAGCAGCCACTCGCCTACATTGAGCGCTGCGCCGCTCAACGCGAGAGCGGCGAGCGGCTCGATCTGCTGATCATCGACGGCGAGCGCGGCGCTGCCGGAATCACCGGCCTAAGCGAGTTCAGCCGTCGCGACAGGCGCGCCGTCGTCGGCACCTGGCTTGGCGTCGATTTTCAAGGCACGCAGGTCAACCGCGAATCAAAGGCGTTGATCGCGAAATTTGGCTTTGAGTTGCTTGGGCTCAACCGGATCAGCTCCTACTCAAACCCCGAGAACGAGCGCTCAACGAGCGCCCTGGAGGCCGTCGGCTACCGCCGCGAAGGCGTGCTGCGCCGGTGGCACCGCCACGATCAGAACTTCCTCGACGTCAACATCTTCGGCCTGCTGCGTGACGACTGGCTGGGCAGCGACCAAGCTGCGATCGAGCTGAAAGTGGAAGGCAGTCCGCCCGCCGCCTTCCTGCCGGCCGCTTAGTCGCGCGCGCTCCAGCTGAAGCCGCGTACCGCGAAGATCACACAGGCCAGCGTCCAGATCGCAACCACGCCAAGATCGGAAAGGTGGTCGCTGAGTGGCGCGCCGGTGACCAGCGCGGCGCTGATGCCGTTGATCACATGGACCAGCGGCAATGCCTCAGCGATGTTGCGCAGGAAGGTCGGCACGTTGTCAACGTCGTAGAAGACGCCGGAGATGAAGATCATCGGCAGAAAGACGAGGTTGGTGTAGGCCGGAGCCGCTTCGAAGTTCGGGATCACGTGGGAGAAGGCGACCCCCATCGCCGCGAAGCAGGTGACGCCGAGCACGGTGAAGATCGCAAGCTCCGCCCAGTCTTTTGGCCAGCCGAGGCCGAAGAACAGCTTGCCGGCGACGATGATGATCAGGATCTGGACGACGGCGTTGGTCGCGGCGTTGCCGATGATGCCGCTGAGGTAGGCGTTTCCAGGCAGCGGCGTGCCGCGGATCCGCTTCAGCACACCCTGCTCACGCAGGAAGGTCATCTGCGTCGCTAGTGCGTTGAAGGTCGTAGCCATCACGCTAAGGCCAGCGATTCCCGGCACCAGCACGTTGAGGCTTGCCTGGTTGCCACTGAAGACCGCCCCGAAGAGAAAGAGGAAGATCAGCGGCAGCACGAAGCTGAAGAAGGCAGCGGTCGGGTTGCGCCAGAACATCTTGCGCTCCAGCCGGTACTGGCGCCAGGCCAGCGTCGCGGTGCTCACTGCGGTACCTCGCTGCTCTGGTCGGCGGTCAGTTCGAGGTAGACATCCTCAAGCGAAGGCCGCACGACAGAGCAGTCGGTTAGCGTTTCGCCGCGCGCCAGGGCGTCGCCGGTCAGCTGGTGCAGCAGCTCAGTCGGATCGTCGACCTCACGGCTGAGCAGCTCTCCCTGCTGGTCGCGCCAGCTGACGCGGTAACGAGCTGAGGCTTCGCTGAGCGTCGCCGGCGGCCCTTCGGCAAGGATCCGGCCGTTCTTAATGATCGCCACGCGGTCGCAGAGCTCCTGCGCCTCGTCGAGGTAATGGGTTGTCAGCAGGACCGTCTTGCCGAGCTCTTTAAGCCGCTCGATTGTTGTCCAGGCGGCGCGGCGGGCGGCTGGATCAAAACCTGTCGTCGGCTCGTCAAGGAAGATCAGATCGGGGTCGCCGATCAGCGCCAGTGCCAGATCAAGCCTGCGCTGCTGGCCGCCTGAGAGCGTGCGAACCAGGGCATTTGCCTGCGCCGGCTGGTCAAGCCCGACGATTCCCAGAACCTCGTCCACGTCGCGGGGGTGGGGGTACAGGCCGGCCCAGTGGGCTACCGCCTCGCGCACGCGGATGTGTCGGTACATGCCGCAGCTCTGCAGGACGATGCCGACCCGCTCGCGTAGCGCCCGCGGCCGCTGCTGCGGGTCAAAGCCGAGTACCGTGACGCTGCCGGCGCTGCGCTCGCGGTAGCCCTCGAGGATCTCAACCGTTGTCGTTTTGCCGGCGCCGTTTGGCCCCAGCAAGCCAAATACCTCACCTGCGGCGACCTCAAAGCTGATCCCGGCGACGGCCTGATGCTCGTTGTAGAGCTTGCTCAGATCGTTAACGACTATTGCGGGCTGCACGGTTGGCACGGCGTCATGATCGCAGGCGGTTGCTGAAAGATCGTTATCGGCGACGCAGATCGGCTGCCGGAGCGCGATACTGACGCGATGGCTAAAGCTCGCCCAATACCCGGACTAAGCGCCGAGCTGAGTTATTCAGAGGCCGCCGTGCGAACTATCGAGGTTCGTAGCGCCGAGCTGTTCGAACACGCAGCCGGCGTTCTTGACGTTGGCAACATCGAAGCTGTCCACGCGATGCGGGTCGCGACGCGCCGCCTGCGGGCGGTGCTTGAGTTCTACGAGCCGTGCCTTGACCGCGAGCAGCTGCGCCCGGTGCTCGGCCAAGTATGCGACCTGGCTGATGCGCTTGGGCAGCGGCGCGACCCTGACGTTGAGATCCTCGCGTTGACGCAGTTTGCTGCCGGCGCAACTGATTCTGAAAGGCCGGGGATTGAGCGCTTTATCGAGCGCACGCGCGAGCAGCAACAGCAGGCCAACACGGAGCTTGAGGCGATCCTTGCGCAGATTGAGCAGGACGGACTGCGCGAGCGACTGGCCGGGTTGATCGAGCCGCCCGCAGCGGAGCCGGAGACGGTGGCCGAACCGGCCGCCGGGCCGATCGGCGATCCGGCAGCGGCGGCGCCCGATGATTCCGAGCAGCCGGCCCGCGGCGGCTGGCTGAGGCGGCGATGAAAGCGCGCAAGGTCAAACATATCGACCCCGACGGCACGCTGGCCGACAACGCCCAGCGCGTCGTTCAAGTTCGGCTCGATGAGCTCTACGACTTTGTGCCAGCGGTGCTCGACCCGAAGGCCGTGAAAAAGCTGCACGCGATGCGGATCGCCGCCAAGCGGCTGCGCTACGTGCTTGAAGTGACGGCAAAGGACTGCTTTGGGCCCTACGCGCTGACGGCAAGCAAGCGGGTACGGGAGCTACAGGACCTGCTGGGCGAGATCCACGACTGCGACATCCAGCTGCCACGGCTGCAGAAGATGGCCAGCGGCCTGGGTGCTGAAGCTACAGCCGAGTTGAGCCGGCGGGCCGGCGAGGCGGTTGACCTTGACCCGGCGCTGGCGTCGGGGCTGCCACACAGTGAGGACTGGGCCGGGCTGGCGGCACTTGAGCAGTACCTGGCGGTGCGACGCGCACTGCTCTATCGGCGCTTCACCGATATCTGGCAGGACATCGAACGCTCGGCGATGCGGGCGCGCCTAGAGTATGCGATAGCCGAGCGACCTGCCGATGGCGCGCAGGCCGTGGCCGCAGACCAATGAGCGATACCGAAACCAACCCACGCGAGATCGAAGCGAGCAGTCACGCGCTGGGCTTGGAAGCACCGTTTGATTCCCGGCCGTCGGCCGAGGACCCGTTCCCGGCGCCGCGCGAGTCACTCGACCTCGCTGACCGAGCCGTATCGCTGAATCGCGAACTTTCATGGGCCGATTTCAACGACCGTGTGCTGCAGCAGTCGGAGCGCTCCGACCAGCCGCTGCTGGAGCGCGTCAAGTTCTCGGCAATCTACTCATCGAACCTCGACGAGTTTTTCATGATCCGCGTCGCCGGCCTGCTCGATCAGGTTGACGCTGGAATCGACCGCGTCCGCGGCGGTTACACGCCATCACAGACAATCGACGAGCTACACCTCGAGCTCGTGCCGCAGGTTGAGCGGCAGGCGAGGCTCGTCGCTGAGACGTTGCTGCCTGAGTTGGCGGCGCAGGGGATTGAGCTCGTCGCACTCGATTCAGTCTCTGACAGCGAACGGGCCGAGCTGGCCGAGAGCTTCAAGCGCCAGGTGCTGCCCGTGCTGACGCCGCTCGCAGTCGGCCTTGGCCGGCCCTTCCCGTACATCTCCAACCTTTCACTCAGCCTTGCTGTACTGATCCGCGACCCGCAGACCGATCAGATGATCTTTGCCCGCGTCAAGGTTCCGAAGGGGCTGATCCCGCGCTTCTTCCCGATCCGTGATGGCGAAAGCCGCTTTGTTCTGCTCGAAGAGTTGATCGCCGCCAACCTGCAGGAGCTGTTCCCGGAGATGGAAATCGTCGACCACGCCTGCTTCCGCGTTACGCGCGATGCCGACTTCGACATCTCAGACGAGGCCGACGATCTGCTGAAGGCGATCGAGGCCGAGCTGCGCCAGCGCCCGTTCGGCGAGGTTGTACGGCTCGAAGTTGAGTCCGGCGTAAGTGCGGCGATCCGTGAGCAGCTGGTGGAGGCACTGTTGGTCGATGAGCGCCAGATCTACTCGGTTCCCGGCCTGCTCGACATGACCGACCTGTGGCAGCTAGTGAAGCTGCCCGGTCACGCTGAGCTGCGCGACGAGCCGTGGACGCCGATCACGCAGCCGCGGCTGGCTGAAGCGGAGGCAGAGGAGCGCTCGATCTTCTCCGTAATCCGCGAACGCGACCTGCTCGTTCATCATCCCTACGAGTCGTTTTCAACTTCGGTCGAGCGGTTCGTCGAGGAGGCAGTTGAGGACCCCGACGTGTTGGCGATCAAACAGACCGTCTACCGCACATCCGACGATTCGCCGCTCGTTCCATCGCTGATCCGAGCGACCCAGAAGGGCAAGCAGGCGGTCTGCCTGGTGGAGCTGAAGGCACGCTTCGATGAGCGGGCCAACATCTCTTGGGCGCGCAAGCTGGAACGCGCCGGCGTGCATGTTGTCTACGGCATGCCAGGGATCAAGATCCACGCCAAGTGCGTGCTGATCGTCCGCCGCGAAGGCGACGGCGTGCGCCGTTACGTTCACGTCGGCACCGGCAACTATCACCCAACTACGGCCCGCCTGTACACAGACTTCGGCCTCTTTACCTGCGATGAAAAGATCGGCGAGGACGTCGCCGAGATGTTCAACTTCCTTACCGGCTACGGCCGCCCCCACGATTACCGCGAGGTACTGGCGGCGCCGCGCTTCATGCTCGAAGGGATTCTTCAGCGGATTGATCGCGTTATCAGCGCCGAGGCCGAAGGGCTCCATGCGCGTATCCAGATGAAGATGAACGCACTGGTCCACCCGCAGGTGATTGAGGCGCTCTACCGCGCATCACAGGCCGGCGTGACGATTGAGCTGAACGTTCGCGGCATCTGCTGCCTGATCCCCGGTGTCGCCGGGATGTCGGAGAACATCCGCGTCGTTTCGGTCGTCGGCAGGTTCCTTGAGCATTCACGGGTCTACAGCTTCGAGTACGGCGACGAGGTCGAGGTTTACATCGGTTCGGCCGACCTGATGCCGCGTAACCTTGATAATCGCGTTGAGCTGCTGACCCCGATTCACGACCCAACCTGCCGGGCCGAGGTGCTCGACGCATTGGAGCGCTGCCTGCTCGACAACGTCAACGCCTGGCAACTGCACAGCGACGGCAAGTGGCAAGCGGTCGTCGCCGGCCCTGACGATCAGCCGCGCAGCGCCCAGCGTGAGCTGCTGGCACTCGCGGCCGCGCGCAGATCCGATACTGCGCCCTAGCTGCTGTGGCCGAAGACGACGCCGAAGGCACGCTGCGCGAGCGGATTCTCGAAGCCGAGATCAGTGTTCCGACCCGCGGTAACCGCAAGCTGGCGCAACTAATCGCGGCGGTCAACGCCAGCGACCGGGTCAAGGGCATCTGGTACATGGCCGGGCTAAACGCCAACCGGATGGGGATGTCCGATCACTCCTGGGTGCACATCCAGATCGTCACAAATATCGCGCTTCGCCTAACACGGCTGCTCGCCAAGCGCGGCATTGAGACCGGAATCGTTGCCGATCATGGGCTGACGGAGCGGGACGGCGAAGTAGTGGTCGCCGCCGGAGCGCTGCTGCATGACCTTGGACTTTCAATCAACCGCGCCGACCATGAGACCTACTCGCTGTTCCTCGCCGCCGACCTGCTGCCCGAGCTGCTTGAGGGGATTTACGACGAGCCGGTGCGCTCAGTTATCGCCAGCGAAGCAATGCACGCGATCATCTCGCACCGCTCGAAGGGTCAGCCGGCAACAATCGAGGCGGCGATCGTCCGCGTCGCCGACGCGCTTGACATGGCGAAGGGTCGTGCCCGACTGCCGTTTGAGGCGGGCGAAACAAACATTCACTCGCTCTCCGCCTACGCGATTGAGGATGTCAAGATCAGCCCCGGGCGCGACACCGCGGTGCGGGTTGAGATTGAGATGAGCAACAGCGCCGGCATCTTCCAGGTTGATGAGGGGCTCGGCACGAAGCTTCGCGGCACGCCGTTGCAGGAGCACATCGAGGTCGTCGCGCGGATCGAAGGCGAGCACGAGAAGCGACTCGTTTCGGTATTCCGCCTGTGAGCGGCGATCGGGCGGCAGTTCGCCGACGTTGGCTGACGGTAATCGTCGCGTCGCTTGTTGTTGCTGCTATCGCATTGGTCCTCGTTACCGATCCGCTGAAGCCAGGCGCGACGAGCTCGTCGACGCCGAAAACGCTCGCCGCGCCGGTCGCGCGGACGCAGGGCGATGCCGCGCCCGCAACGACTGCGCCGGCGCCGGCGACCGGCAGCTACCGCGGGCCGGTCCCGATTCTGATGTATCACGTGATCAAGGCGCCGTCGGCCGGCACACCGCTGGCCGCGCTATGGACGCCGCCGCAGACGTTCAAGGCGACAGTTGAGCTGCTGAAGTCGAAGGGCTACTCCGGCGTTACGTTGGGTCAGGTTTGGAAGGCTTGGCACGGCGGCCCGGGGCTGCCGAAAAAGCCTGTCGTCGTCAGCTTCGATGATGGATACCTCAGCCACTACGTCAGCGCGTTGCCGGTCCTGCGGGCAGTCGGCTGGCCCGGAGTGCTCAACCTTGAAGGAAATAACATCGGCCCCGGTGACCTTACGACCGGTCAGGTCAAGGCGCTTATCGCTGCCGGCTGGGAGATCGGCTCGCACACGCTTAACCACCCCGACCTGACGACCGTCGATGACGCCACGCTCCGCACCGAACTGGTCGACTCGCGGAAGCTGCTGGCGAAGAAGTTCAGCATCCCGGTCGACTTCTTCTGCTACCCGTCGGGGATGAACGATGCCCGCGTGCGCGCTGCCGTAGCGGCGGCCGGCTACGAGGCGGCGACAACCGTCGCCCCGGGGATTGCGTCGAAGAGCGACGATCCCTACGCGCTGCCACGGATCCGCGTCAACGGCACCGACTCAGCCGCCACGGTCGCCCAGCGTGTCCGCAGCGGCGACGGTGTTGCCGGCGGCTACTGAGCGGCGGCGTCAGGGTTGTGGGTCATCGTGGTTCCTGTTCTGGTTCGTAACTAAGCTGCGCGAACGATGTCGATGCGTGACGAGATCCTCCAGGCAGCGGTAAAGCGTATTGCGCAGGAAGGCACCGACGGCGTGAGGGTCGCGCGGATTGCGACCGATGCCGGTGTGTCATCGGCGCTCGTCCACTACCACTTTGAGACGCGCGACCAGCTGCTGGCTGAGGCGCTCGAGTACTCCTACGATCACGCGGCGCAGATGCGGGTCGGCGAGCAGCTCGCCAGCGGCGGTGCGGCGCAGCAGCTGGCGGCGATGATCGATATCTGCCTGCCAACCTCCGACGCGCTGCATGACGACTTTGTCCTCTGGGCTGAGCTCTGGCTGCGCGCCGCGCGCGACCCCGAACTGCGCGAGTTCGCAGCGCGGCTTTACGGACGTTTGCACAGCTGGTTCGCCGAGCAGATCGCCAGGGGAGTGGCTGACGGGGAATTCGCCGCCGTTGACGTGGACCAGTTAACGGAGCGACTGTTGGCGCTGATCGATGGCTACGGAGTGCGCGCGCTGATCGGCGACCCGGCAGTGACGCTCGACTCTGCGCGCCAGCAGATCTGGGCAGCGATCGCGCCGTCGCTGGGCGTTGAGGAAGAGCTTTCGGCGCTGCTGAGCAACGAGTAGGCGCATCGGCGCGGCTTACTGACCGCCGACGGCGTCGGCAGCGTCGCCGCTCTCGTCGGCAGCGCTTCCGGCGACGTCCGGGTCATCGTCGAGTACACGCAGGTTGGCGGCGCGCAGGTGGACGGCGACGGCGTTGCCTTGCTGATAGTCCGGCGCTTCGCCGTCACTGGGGACCGTTGCGCGGATCAGGTCGCCGTTGGCGAGCCGTACGCGGACATCCTGGTGGAAGCCCATGTAGACAACCTCCTCCACCATGCCGGGGATGCGGTTGTCGCCCTCGGTGCCGTGCGGCTCGAGCCTCACGTACTCGGGGCGGATCATCGCCAAGCCGGCGCCGGCCTGCTCGGGAGGGCTGTCGCTCTTCAGTGTGAAGCTGCCGAGCGTCAGGTCGCAGCCGGCGCCGGCTGCGCGCGCCTCGACGTTCAGCAGGTTTGCTGACCCAAGGAAGTTGGCGACGAACGCTGTGCTGGGTTCTTCGTAGAGCTTGCGCGGCACGTCGCACTGCTCGATCCGACCGCCCTTCATCACGGCCACGCGGTCGCTCATCGTTAGAGCCTCCCCCTGATCGTGGGTGACGTAGATGAAGGTCACTTCGAGCTGTTCCTGAATCCGCTTTAGCTCAACCTGAAGGTCAAGCCGAAGCCGTGCGTCGAGCGCGCCGAGCGGCTCGTCGAGCAGCAGCACCGGCGCTTCAAGCACCAGCGCCCTCGCTAGTGCGACGCGCTGCTGTTGGCCGCCTGAGAGTTGCGACGGGCGGCGTCCACCAAGATCCTGCAGCTGGACCATCTCCATCACCTTGCGCACCCGCTCAGCCGCCTCGTCCTTGCCGACCTTCTGGTAGCGCAGTCCAAAGCCGATGTTCTCTTCGACGTTCTTATGCGTGAACAGTGCGTAGCTTTGGAAGACTGTGTTGACGCGGCGCTTGTGGGGTGGGGTTGACGACATGTCCTCGCCGTCGAGCAGGATCTCTCCCTCGTCAGGGCGCTCGAAGCCGGCAATCATCCGCAGTGTTGTCGTCTTGCCGCAGCCTGACGGTCCGAGCATTGTGAAGAACTCGCCCGGCTCGACATGGAGGTCGATGCCGTCAACTGCGACGACATCGCCATAACGCTTGACCAGTCCCGCGAGCCGGATATCTCCGTCACTCATCGTCCACCTCCGGAGTTGATTGAGGTGATCTGTTCGATCGCCGAGCCCCGCTTTTCGCCGCGCGTAAAGAATCGGAAAATGCCGTAGGCGAGGCCCAGCGCGATCAGCGTCGTCGCCAGCATCAGCGTTGCCAGAGCGTTCAGCGCCGGTGTCGGCGCGGCGCGCGCCTGCGCGTAGATCCGCATCGGCACGGTCGTGGTGTCGGCGCCCGAGGCGAGGTACTGACTGACGACGAAATCGTCAATTGACAGGGCGAAGACGATCAGCAGGCTGGCAGCGATCGCCGGCGCCAGCAACGGCAGTAGGACACGCCTGATGACCGCCAGTGGCGGTGCGCCAAGGTCGGCGGCAGCCTCCTCAACATCAGGTCCGATCGTCACCAGCCTGCCGCGAACAATCACAACGACAAACGCCATCGAGAAGGTCACATGGCCGATCACCTGCGCCGTCGTGCCGAGCCCGATCGTTGCCAGCACCGTTGTGAATAGCAGGAACAGGCCAACGGCAAAGACCAGCTCCGGCGTGACCAGTGGCAGCAGCGCAACCACGTTGGCCGGGCCGGAGCCACGCCCGCGCCAGCGCTGCAGGCCGATTGCCAGCATGATCCCCAACGGCGTTGAGATCAGCATCGCCAAAGCGGCCAGCAGAAGGCTGTGGGTCAGCGCGTCCTGCAGGCTCGCATCACCGAAGACGCTGAAAGTTGAATCCCCCCAGAACCAGCGCGTCGACCAGCCCTGCAGCGAGGTGCGTGAGCGCCCGTCGTTGAAGGCAAAACGGATTGCCAGAAGCACCGGCAGCAGCGACCAAGCAATGTAGATCCACGTAAAACCAGCGAGGAAGCGCGGCTTGGCCCAAGGGTTGCGGATCGCGGCGCTGCTCATGCTGCCACCTCACCCTGTTCGCGGCGCAGCGTCCGTAGGTAATAGAGCATGAAGACCAGCAGCACGGCTGACAGCAGGATCGTCATCGCCGCGCCGAGCGACTTGTCGGGGCCGCCCTGGATGTAGTCGTTGATGACGTTGCCGAACATGCTGGTCGACGGCGACCCGCTCATCAGCGTCTGCGTGTAGTAATCGCCGGCCATCGGCAGCGCGATGAGTACCAAGCCGGCAAAGATCCCGGGCTTTGACATCGGCAGGATTACGCGGCGGAAGCTGCTGGCCGGTGGCGCGCCAAGGTCGCGTGCCGCTTCAATCACGCGCTGGTCAATCCGGTCAAGCGTGACGAACAGCGCCAGGATGAAGAACGGTACATATCCGTAGGCCAGTGCCAAGATCACAGTGATGCCTTGGCCACCGAGCCAGTCGGTGCCGTCCAGCAGTCCCAGCGATGACAACAGCGAGTCGATCGATAGTGCGCTCAGCAGCTTCGCTGCGTAGCCGTCGGGCGCCAGCAGGTTGGTCCAAGCGAACATCCGCATGATGTACGAGATCCAGAACGGCAGAATCAGCAGGACGACGACGAGGCCGCGCCAGCGGCCGGCGTGGCGCGAGGCGTAGTAGGCGACCGGGTAGCCGATCAGCAACGACAGTAGAATTGCGACGGTGATGTAGACGACGGTGCGCACGACGACATCCCAGTTCTGCCCGCCGGGGATCACGGATTCGACTGCCTGAATGAGATAGCCGACGTTCCAGTCGAGCGGGTTCCAGTGCGGCACCGGCTGGTAGAGCGTGTTGACGTTGCCGAGCCCGACGCTGATAACGGCGTAGAAGGCAACGACGAAGAACAGCCCCAGCCAGATCATCCCCGGGGCCGCGAAGAGGCCCCAAATCCTGCGCCTGCTCACCTCAGCCGGCTCGGAACTTCGCCCAGGCCTTCTGCCAGATCTGTTCGCCTTCGGCGGTCAGCGTCATGTAGCCGTTGCTGGCCGCGTAGGCCTCCTCGGTAACGACCGCGTTGCTGAGCGCCTTCGGCAGGATGCCGTCGGTGAAGAGCTTTGCCGCGTCAAGGCTCTTCTGCGGTGGCTGGTAGCCGACATAGCCGACGAAGTTCTCGTAGGCGACCTTCGGCTCGCTCATGAAGTTGAGGAAGCGGTGTGCAATCACCGGCTTCTGTGACGCTGCGGCAACGGTGATGCAGTCGTTGAAGGCCGGGCCGCCGTCGGCTTGGTACCAGTAGGAGAGAACGCTGGCCGGCGTCCCTTTCGGCAGGTAGTTGATCGTCCCTGAAAGCATGTCGCCCGACCACATCTGGGCCAGATCGAGCCGCCCTGCTGGCAGCGTTTCGTAGGCCGAGATCTGGACCTTCGGCCGAACATCGCGCTGTAGCAACTGCAGCTGAGCTAGTGCCGAGTCGATCAGCGCCTGAGAGACGGTGTTGATGTTCGGCTGACCCTCCTTCAGCAGCGCCATTCCGAGCGCCTCGCGCTTGTCATCGAGGATCTGCGTCTTGCCGCGTGAGCCGGTTGCGTTCCACAAAGCGTCCCAGCCGTTGTCGAGCGCCGCCGGGTCGATCGTAATCTTGTCGTTACGCCAGCCAAGCCCGGTCGTATAAACAACGTAGGGGATTGTGTAACGCGACTCGACATCGTAGAACGGGCTCTGTAGCGCGTCCCAGATGTTCTTCTGCAGGTTTGGGATCAGCTCCAAGTTGATCGGTTGCAGCAGCTTGCGGCCGACGAGCTTTGAGAGCTGATCGGGCGTTGTGAAGATCACATCGAACTCAAGCGCTGCGTTACTTAGCTTCGAGAAGGCCTCATCGAGATTGTCGAAGGTCGTCACCTTCACCTCAACGCCTTCGCGCTTTGAGAACTCCTTCAGCACCGCGGGGTTGAGGTAGTCGGCGTAGTTGTAGACCTTCAGGACGCCGCCGGTTTCCGGCTTCGTTGACGCCTTCACCGGCTGCTGGAAGCGCGGCAGCGTGACCGGGTAGTCGCGCCGTGCCAGCGGGATGCCGGCCGCATCGACCGGGCCGCCGGCAGTTGGATCGCCGAGCAGGCCGGGCCCGCCTGTGCCGCCGTCGCCGGCGACCGGCGTCGTCGTGTCCCCGCAGCCAGCGAGGCCAGCCAGTGCGCTTGCGCCGAGCGCGGCAGCGCCGCCTCGGGCAAAGAGCGAGCGGCGCGAAAGGCTCTCCGGCGAATCTTCAGTTGGCTTAGGCAGAGCGCTATTCCTACCGCGCCGAGGCTGGCGCGTCAAGGGAAAAGCAACTATTTCCGAGCCGGGGCAGGCGCGCCGAGCGCCTCGAGGTAACGGTGCGCGACCATCACGTCGAACTTGTGACCTGAATCTTCCTGCGTTGTGTAACGCCCCGCTGGAAGCTCGCCGTCACCGAGTCCTCGCTGCGTTAGTTCACAGACGCCCCAGTCCTCGCGGTTGACTTGGTCCCAGAAATCGACCGCGTCGCTTGGGTCAAAGTCGGGGGCGGCGAGCGTGCGCGGCTCAAAGAGCCATTCGCAGGTCACCTCTGTCAGGTTGGGGCTCTTCGGCCAGAGCGTGTGCAGCATCACGTAGTCGGGGTGAAGTGAGACCAGCGCGTTGGGGAAGACGGAAAAGTAAAGGACCGTACGAATCTCGGCTTCACTCAGCCCTTCGATCGGCTCCCGCTGCGGGCCGTCGCCATGCCGGGCCATCGTGTCGGCGTGATCAGCCAGGTCCATCGAGCCACCGCACCATGCGCCCTCGCCCTTGATCGTGTCGCCGCTGAGGTAATGCGACAGGCGGTTCAGCTCGGGGTGAATGCCGGGGCAGTGCAGGCATTCGCTGTAGTTCTCGATGATTGTCTTCCAATTGGCGTTCACTTCGTAGACGGTCTTCGTGCCGCGGTTTAGTTCGCTCATGTGGTAGTGGGCAAGGTGGCCTGCCAGCTCGCCGATGTGCTCGGCCGGGGGCGGCGCCTCACCGGATAGGTCGATCAGCACCAGTCCTTCGACGACTGCCAGCGCAACCGGCAGTAGCCCCATGCAGCTGGCGTCGAAGTCGACCAGCTCATCGGTGAACGGCGCGTTGGTCAGTGAGCCATCGAAGCCGTACGACCAACGGTGGTAGGAGCAGCGCAGGCGATTGACCTGACCCTCCTGATCCTCAACGATCTTGGCGCCGCGGTGGCGGCAGCTGTTGATGAAGGCGCGCGGCAGGGCGTCGTCGTCGGCTACGACCATCACGTTGGTCTGGCCGATCGCAGCGGTCAGGTACTGGCCGCGCTCGCGCAGCTGGCCGCTGTGGCCGACGCAGATCCAGCCGCTCTGGAAAAAGTTCTCGAGCTCCCAGTCAAAGACAGTCTGGTCGGTGAAGGCGGTGCCGGGGAGCATCGTCGCCTCGGACAGGCGCGTGCAGGTGCGTTCAAGGTCGGGGACGCTGAACGGGAAGGCAACTTCGGGCATCACTCAGACTCTCCTTGATCAAACCGCAACTGGCGACAAACTACCAGCTTAGGCGGCTGACCACAAAGTCAGGATGGCTGCGGAAACGGTTGTCTTACCAGTGGACGCCGCGCATCAGGTTGGCCATCGCCACCTGTTCGATGCTGGCTTTCTGCGCCGGCGCTGCGGCCTGCCCGGACGACGCCGCCGATTCGGGGAAGACGCGGAAGGCGGCGTTGAGAATCTGGTCGATTACCTTCGGCGCCAGCGCATAGCCAACCTCAACCACGGTGCCGAGCTTCGTGTTGATCTGCTTCGGCTTGTGACGCAGCGCGTCGCAGACCATCGCCCCGGCCTCGTCGGGTGAGATTGCCGGGAAGTGGTCGTACATCTTGGTCGGGGCGATCATCGGCGTGCGAACCAAAGGCATGTGGATCGTCGTGAAGGTGATGTTGTCGCCGACCAGCTCTGAGCTGACGACCCGCGTCCAAGCGTCGAGCGCCGACTTTGAGGCGACGTAGGCGCTGAAGCGCGGCGGGTTGGTCTGCACGCCGATCGACGAGATGTTGACGATGTGGCCGAAGCGGCGCTCCTGCATGTGCGGCAGGAAACCCATCACGAGGCGGATCGCGCCGAAGTAATTGAGCTGCATCGTGCGCTCGTAGTCGTGGAAGCGGTCGAGGCTGTGGCTGAGCGAACGGCGGATCGAGCGGCCAGCGTTGTTGACGATCATGTCAACGGCGGCGTGCTCGGCGAGGATTGTTGCGACCAGTGCGTCGATCGACTCAAAATCAGAGAGGTCGGCTGGGTAGCAGTAGGCCGTGCCGCCGGCCAGCGCAATCTCATCGCGGACCGCTTCGAGCTTGTCGAGGCTGCGGGCAACTAGTAGCGGCGTGCCGCCGGCGGCCGCGATCTCAATCGCGGCGGAGCGGCCGATGCCGCTGGAGCCGCCGGTGATTATCACTGTGCGCCCGTTCAGTGCGGCGCGTAGCGAACTGCTGGCGAAACCGCCGGCGTCAAGATGCTTCTCCCAGTAATCCCAGATCACCTGCGCGTAATCGGCCAGCGGCGGAACCTCAATCCCGCTGCCGGCGAGGACAGCGTCCGTTTCGGTCGTGTCAAATGAGCAACTGAACCCGGTGTGCTCAACCACCTGCGGCGGAATGCCAAACTCGTCGAGGATCGTCTCGGCGACCGTCGTGACGCCTGGCAGCGAGCGAACAACAGAATTCGTCGCGCCGCTCAGCGGGCTGAGCGCCGCCGCCGGCAGGCGCAGCATCATGTGCGGCGCGCCGGCTGCTTTCGCGAAGCAGTTGAGCGCTTCGGCCGAGGAGATCATCTGCGGCGATGCGAGATGGAAGGCCTGCCGGTCGAGGCCCTCAGTCTGCGCGATCCTGACCATCGCGTCGGCGACGAAGTCAACGGGAACGATGTTGGTCTCGCCGATCTCAGGGCCGATCAGTGGCAGCCAGGACGGCAACAGCTTGCGTGATCGGCGGATCGCGCTGAAGAAGTAGTAGGGGCCGTCAACTTTGTCGATCTTGCCGGTCCGTGAATCGCCGATTACGACTGCCGGTCGGTAGATCCGCCACGGCACGGCGCTGTACTGGCGAACGAGCTTCTCCGACTCAAACTTTGTTCGGTGGTAGGGCGAGGGCAGCGGCTGCCCTTCGTCGAACATCTGCTCCGTGAAGACGCCCTGATAGGAGCCGGCGACGGCGACCGAGGAGACGTGGTGCAGCGTTCCCGGCTGGAGCGCCTCAACCAGTTCGAGCAGATGGGCGGTGCCGCCGGTGTTGAGCTGCTCGTTGCGAGCCTCTGATGCGGTCATGTCGTAGATCGCCGCGAGGTGGAAGACGTGATCAATCTTGCCGCGGTGCGCCTCAATCCACTGCGGGTCAACGCCCATCATCGGCTCAATCAGGTCGCCCTTTACGGCGTGCAGATTTTCGGCGTTGGTCCAGTGGTCGGCGATCGCCTCGAGCCGCTCGCTCGAGCCGCCGCGGACGATCGCGTGGACTTCGCCGCCGCCGGCGAGCAGACGTTCAACCAAGTTGCGGCCGATAAAGCCGGTTGCTCCGGTGACCAGATAGGTCGTCGGAGCTGCGCCGTTGTTGGTCGTATCTGCGTTATCAGCCATCAGGGCGCAAGGTTAGCCGGGTTGACGCTCTGGCGTGGTCTTATCTGCGGCGCTGGTCGACGGCGGCTGAGCTAGCCGGTGTAGGGCGGCGGGCGCTGGCTTTTGAGCGTCACGGCCTGTGTTTTGCTTGCTGGCAGGCCGCCGGTCGGCGTGAATGTTGTTTTCACGCTGACACGCAGTGATCGTTGGCGAAGCGCGGTGCGCGTTGCCTTGCTGAGCTTGCAGGTCAGTTTCACCCACCCTGCCTTGGTTGCTTTCCCGCTTGTTTTGCAGACCGTCAGCACGGCGGCGAGGTTTGAACTGCGCGTAACGCGCTGAGTGATCGTGCCAGGCCCGGGGACGTGCACCCTTGACGCCAACGCGCTCGCACCAGCCTTCACCTTCGGTGTCGGGAAAACATTCGATGGCAACTTCGTGAACTGTGCGGTTACGGCGCGCGCTTCGCTCATTACCACCGTGCACGTTGAAGTGCCCGAGCAGCCAGATCCACTCCAACCGGTGAACGTTGAATCGGCCGCCGGCGCGGCGGTCAGCGTGACCGATGTTCCAGACGGCAGCGTCTCTGAGCAGTCTGAACCACAATTAATTCCAGCCGGTGAAGAGGTAACCGTTCCGGCGCCAGTGCCGGACTTTGAGACCATCAAATCAAATTGTCCGGGTGGCACAACAGCAAACTCCGCCGTCACGGCGCGCGCTTCGCTCATTGTCACGGTGCAAGTTGAAGTGCCCGAGCAGCCAGATCCACTCCAGCCAGTAAACGATGAACCGCCGGCCGCGGTCGCCGTCAGGGTGACGCTCGATCCAATGGCGAAATACGCGCCACACGTCGCGCCGCAGTTGATACCCGCGGGCGCGGAGGTAACCGAGCCGGCCCCTGAGCCATCTGTGGTGACGCTCAGGCGCTCGCGGGTGCGCTCGCCCGTTGTCTGGATGATCCAAACCTCCGAGGGATCCTCGCGCTGCCACGCGATGGTGATTGTACCATCGGGGCCAACCGCTACCTGTGGGTTCACCGCGTCCTGCCCATCTTCAGAGAGGTTTACAACGCCACCGAAGTCGCCTCCCTCCGCCGGGCGGGTGCGGGCCTGGATGATGGTGTTGTCGCCGTCAGAGCGCTGCCACGTGATGGCGGTTGCACCATCAGCGCCCACCGCTATCTGTGGGTATTCCGCGTTCTGCCCACTTGCAGAGAGGTTTACAACGCCACCGAAGTCGCCTCCCTCCGCCGGGCGGGTGCTGGCCTGGATGATGCCGCCGCGCCGCCAGGTGATGGTGGTTGCACCATCAGCGCCAACCGCTACCTGTGGGTTCACCGCGTCCTGCCCATTTTCAGAGAGGTTCACAACGCCACCGAAGTCGCCTCCCTCCGCCGGGCGGGTTCTGGCCTCGATGATCGAAAAGCTGGGGTCGTAGCGACGCCACGTGATGGTGGTTGCACCATCTGGGCCAACCGCCACCTGTGAGTCATACGCCGCAGGTCCAGCGAGGTTCACAATGGCATCGAAGTTGGTCTGGCCCGCCCGGCGGGTTCTGGCCTGGATGATCTCGTCGGTGCCGTTAGAGCGAGTCCACGTGATGGTGGTTGCACCACCTGGGCCAACCGCCACCTGTGGGGTGAACGCCTGCTGCCCTGCCCCATCTGCAGAGAGGTCCACAACATCACCGAAGTCGCCTCCCTCCGCTGGGCGGGTGCGGGCCTGGACGATGATGTTGTTGTTGCCGCCAGGGCGAGTCCATATGATGACGGTTGAGCCATCTGGGCCAACCGCTACCTGTGGGAAGCCCGCGTCCTGCCCAGCTTCAGAGAGGTTTACAGGGGCACCGAAGTTAGTCTGGCCCGCCGGGCGGGTTCTGGCCTGGATGATGCCGCCGCGAGTCCACGTGATGGTGATTGCACCATCAGCACCAACCGCCACCTGTGGGGAACCCGCGTTCTGCCCATCTTCAGAGAGGTTCACAACGCCACCGAAGGCGCCTCCCTCCGCCGGGCGGGTGCGGGCCTGGATGATGGAGCGGGAGGGTGAGGCCTCGTTATAGCGAGCCCACGTGATGGTGGTTGCACCATCAGCGCCAACCGCTACCTGTGGGCGGTTCGCGTCCCTCAAAGGTGCAGAGAGGTCCACAGGGGCACTGAAGGTGGCTGAGGCCATACCGGGGACCACAGCGATGGCCACCAGCGCGAGGGCGGTGGCAAACGCCACGAGGGATCTGCGAAGAACAGTTGTCATGTGGGCATCCGCATCCCTCTCAAGGGGCAGGTGCGACCATCGAAGACTTAAGGAACAAACGTCTGGGTAGCACGATGTCGCAATGTTATAGCAACATGGCTCTTCCGATCCGAGTGGGGAGCGCGGGTGGGCCGACCCGGTCGTGAAAGGGGCGTCCGGGCCCTCTCGGCGCTCGGCGGACGCGCCCGCAGGTGAGGGTGATCAGGGAGAGCAGCGAGGAGAGGTTGCGAAAGCCTCGGGCGCGGTGGCTGATGAGCCGCACGGTCGAGTTCATGGCCTCCAGGCGAGCGTTGTTGACGCCCAGCACGACGGCGAGGCGATCGCCTCGCAACGACGCTCGAAGGTGATCGCCACCGCGATGAAGGGCTCAAGCTCGGAGGTGGCGGCGGCCTGTACCTGAACCGGCCGGAGAAGGCGGTCGTGCTGTGCATCGACGAGAAGTCCCAGACCGAAGCGCTCGATTGCACGCCGGCGTCGCCAGCGATGAAGAAGGGCCGCGCCCCCGCCACGAGCAGTTCCTGAAGTTCCTGGCCACGATCGACCGCGAGGTCCCCGCCGGCCTGCAGATCCGTCTGATCCTCGACAACTACTCAACCCACAAGCACGCCAACGTCAAGACGTGGCTGGCCAAGCACCCGACCTGATCACCGCGATCAACGCAATCACCAGCTAAAACCCGGACACTGCACTAACTACCAGCCGGGGCGCCAGTGATCGCCGGCGGCGCTCTCAAGCCGCTTCGACGCCAACTTACGTGCATCCTTGCGCTTCTCAAGCCGCCACTGGATAAGGCTCATTACGAGAATGAAGAGCGGGAAGAAGGCGATCACGATGAAGCCGGTCATCGTGATGACACGGTCGTCGGCTGGTCCGTAACTTCCTTCACCGCTGATCGGCTCCTGCGTACCGGCCAGCGCTGCAGGCGCTGCGAGCAGCACGGTGGCTGCGGTGATCGGCAGGGCTGCAATGATTCGGTACATCTAATAGGAGCGTACCGAACCTGTCGGAATGGCAACCGTTAGGCAGCAGCCGCTCGGTGGTCGCCTAGCGCGCCTTGATCTTGTTACGCAGGAACGGCACGACGCTCTTCAGGAAGTCGTTCGTCTTCGGCGCGGCGAAGAGCGGATCGAGGTGGCTGGTTGTCGCCTTGGCGTCGAAGATCACGAGGCCATTCTTCGGCACCTTCGAACGGGCGGCGAACGTCTTCGCGCCGTTGACGACGCCGTCGCGGCTGCCGGTCAGCGAAGTCTGGAAGGCGTAGTAGGGGATGTTGACGTCCTTCAGGTGCCAGAGGCGCAGGCCCAGCACCTTGGCGGCCGGGTTGGCTGGGTCCATTGAGCTGGCGCCGTCGGTATCAACGTTGAGCCGTGCCGGGTAGTACCAGTCAACGCCGTTGGTGCCGTCCGGTAGGCCGGCGAAGCCTTTGGCGACGTTTTGGATCGGCGTCACTTCGCCGTTCTGCCAGCCGCGCGGGCTGCCGCTGGCGGCCAGCTGGCCGGCCCGAACCTGAATCAGCGAAAGCAGCTTCGGCGAAGTGTCGTTATCAAAGGCGTAACCGAGCGCGCCCTCGTTGGTGGTCGGAAAGCTTGCCTTTAGGTAAGAGGGGAGCAGGGCGAAACCGCCTAGCACCGACAGCCCGTTCGGATTCTTCAGCGCCGCCAGTGCGCCAATCTGGGCAAACGGCCCGCTCGCCCAGGCGAAACCCGGCAGGCCGAGCAGATTGAGCCACGGCCCGTCCGGGTTGGCCGTCGTCACATCGAGCTTGGCGAGCGCCGCGCGGGCGCCTTCGGCCGTGTCGGTGGCGTCAAAGGTACCGGTCAGCCCACCGTCGATTGCGACAACTCCGGCGATCTCCTTGTAACCGGGTTTGCCGTTGAAGTCCCACGCTGCGTAGGCGGCGGCCATTGAACCGCCGAGCGAGTGACCGCCGAGGATTACCGTCTTGCCGGCCTTCTTCGCCTGCATGATTACGGCGCGGGCATCTTCGAGCTGCATCTTCATGCCCCAGTTCTTCATGAAGGCAAAGTTCTGCGCCTCCAGCGGAGTGAACCTCGGCGTCAGCGCCGAGTTCAGCACCCAGCCGAGGTAGTAGTCGAGCGCCTGCTGCGGCGTCGCCTTTCCGGCCAGCGCCTTGATCATCATCGAGTTGTCCTCAAGTGCCTGTTCGCGGCGATCCATCGCCCAGACCTGCAAGCCGGGGACCTGCCTTGCCAGCTCAGGACCTACCAGCGAAAAGTTCTCGGCGCCACCGTTGGTGCCCGGGATCAGCAGCAGCACCTTCTTGGCGCTTGATGGCCCGTACTTGGTGATGAAGACCTTGTTGTACTTCGCTGGCGTTCCTGGCAGCGAGCCGACCTTGACGACGGTCGGCTTGGCGGCGCTGGCCGAGCCAGCGATCATCAGGCTGAGGGCAGCTGTCGTGAGCGTGAGCAGGGGCTTGAGGTTGCGCATTTACCGGCGACCGTACCATCTCTGCGTGGCCACTATCACCGCTTCAGACTTGGGCAAGGAGATCGCCGGCAGGCCGCTACTGCGCGGCGTCTCATTCAGGCTGGAGCGCCGTGACCGGATGACAATCGCCGGACGTAACGGTGCCGGCAAAACAACGCTGCTGCGGATGCTTGCCGGCGAGACGCCGATCGACTCAGGCGAGCTGTCGCTGGCAAAGGGAACTCGCCTCGCGCTGCACGATCAGCGGCCGCCGCGCGAGCGCTCGCTGTCACTGCGCGACTATGTGCTGAGCGGTTGCACCGAGGCTGTTGCGCTGGAGGCGCAGTTAACCCAGCTGGAGGCGAAGATGGCCGATGGCGACCTGCGCGCCGTCGATGCCTACGCCGACGCTCAGGCGCGCTTTGAGTTGGCCGGCGGCTACAACTGGCGCGACCGCGTCACCGACATCGTCTACGGGCTTGGCTTCCACGACCGCGACCTTGACCGCTCGCTGGCCAGCTTCTCCGGCGGCGAGATGACGCGCTGCTCACTGGCCCGCGCGCTGGCCGGGTCGCCGGATGTGCTGCTGCTCGACGAGCCGACCAACCATCTCGACATCGAATCGTTGGAATGGCTTGAGCAGACGCTGATCGGCCTCGACGCAGCGATCATTCTCGTCGCCCACGACCGCTGGTTCCTTGAAGCAGTCGGAACCTGCGTGCTGGAGCTGGAGGCTGGCAAGTCACGCTTCTTCAGTGGCCCTTGGCACGCCTGGCGGACCGAGCAGGCGGCGCGTGAGATCGCGCTCGGCCGTTCGATCACGAAGCAGAAGCTTGAGATCGAGCGGATCGAGAAGTTTGTCGAGCGGTTCCGTTACAAAGCATCGAAGGCTAAGCAGGCCCAGTCACGGCTCAAAGCGCTCGACAAGATGGAGGTCGTGACAGAAGACCCGCGCGATCGGCGCGAGATGGGTTTCAAGTTCGCCGCGCCGGAGCGCTCGGCTCGAGTCGTCTTTGAGCTTGAGAATGGGCGGATTGAGGTCCCCGGACGAACGCTGCTGCACGACGCCGCGTTGTGGCTGGAGCGCGGTGAGCATGTCTCGCTCGTTGGCCCCAACGGCTCCGGCAAGACGACGCTCCTGAGGGCGCTGACGGGCGAGCAGCAGCTGACCGCCGGGCAGCTGCGGATCGGGCACAAGGTGACGGTTGGGTACCTCAGCCAGCATGGCGAGGAACTGGAGTGGGGCGGAGCACGCACGGTGCTTGAGGCTGCCGTCAAACGGACCGGGCTAACGCCAAACGAGGCGCGGGCGCTACTCGGCCGCTTTCTCTTCTCTGGCGAGGACGCGCAGAAGCCGCTCGACGGTTTAAGTGGTGGTGAGCGCAAGCGGCTCGGCCTAGCGGTGCTGGTCGCCGGCAGGTCGAATGTGCTAATCCTCGACGAGCCGACCAACCACCTCGATCTTGAAAGCCGCGAGTCGCTGGAGGACGCGCTGCTCAGCTATCAGGGTTCACTGCTGCTTGTGACTCACGATCGTGCGCTACTTGACGCTGTCGGCACTCGCACCGTTGCAGTTGAGGAGCACACGCTGCGCTCCTACTCCGGTGGCTGGGCCGAGTATGCGCGACTGCGCGAGGAGCGCGGTGGTCCGGTGCCGGCAACCCCGCCGCCGCCGCCGCTCGGCTCACCGCAGGTACCACTTGCCGCCGGCGCTGACAGCACGCTGGAGCAGCCAGCTGCCGAGCCCGAGGCTGCGCCATCGCTGTCGAAGAACCGACGTCGCGAGTTGCTGGGGCTTGAAGCAGCGGTCGCCGCCGCCGATCAAGGACTCGCGGCAGTTGAGGACGAGCTTGCCGCGCCGGAGGCATGGGTAACTGAGTACGAGTCAGCCAAGTCGCAGGCCAAGCACACTGCCGCGACGCGGGCGGTCGAGGCCGCCTACGCGGCGCTTGAGGCGTTTGAGTCGCAGGCCACCGCGATTAGCGCGGACGGACCTTGACGCGCAACTTGATCGAGTAGCGGCTGGGGGCGACCGATACGTCGGGGTTTTCGATCTGGTCGAGCCGTCCAACGAGGCGGCTCCACTGTGAGGGTGCGAGGATCGCAGTTGAGCCGGCCGAGCCTGCGGCCGCAGCCCCACCCGGCTGGAAACCGACGTGAATGTGGTCGTAGTGATCGGCCATCGCGAGCGTGTTATTGGTCCCTGCATACTGCATCAGCGTGATGATCTGGCTCGGCTTCATCGTGCCCTGCAGCGTCAGCAGTTTGCGCACCGTGATGTCGGTGATCGAGCCGGCTCCCTGATTACCGACGATCGGCGTGCCGTTGACGGCGGCGATGTCGATCGCATTGCCGGAGGAGTGGTCAGAGACATTGCCGCTGGCCGTGAAGAAGCCGTGGCCGCAGCGCAGGCTCGTGACCCGCAGCTTGTCGCCACTGGAGGCGAGGAACTCCATCGTTGCCAGCACGCGGCGGTCGATCGCGCCGGACTGAATGTCCTGGCGGCCGCAAGGGTAGATGTCGAGCTTAGGATTGGCGAGCACACGGCGTTCCAGCATCTCCTTGCTCATCAGCAGGATCTGACCGATTGTTGCCTTGCCAGCGCTTCCAGCAAGCATCGGGCTGGAGGCGCGGTAAACGTCGCTCGTCGCCAGCAGCTTCCAGCCGTCGAGGATCGGCGTCGGGTTGATCCGCGGCGCACCGGCGCCAGCCGGGCGAATCTCAAAGCGCAGATGCGGCGGCTGGGCGGTGCCGAGCTTCTTCGCGGCGGTCTGGCTGGCCTTGCCATTCTTGTCGAAGGCCAGAGATGCCGGACCGATCCGACCGAGGATTGTGCCGGCGATCACCTGCGAGCCTTTGCGCAGCGGCCGCAGTGCCACCTGATCGCGGCGCAGCGAGTACGGGGTTGCGAGGTAGCTGCCAAGCTCGCCGGCGCCGATGCTGGCGGCCGGGCCGGCCGCTACCGCGCCGCCGGTTGCCGCGACCTGCCGCGAGCCGCCGGCGTTGTATGAGGCAGGGCGCTGCGGCTCGGCGAACAGCCGCTCCTTGCCGGAGCTCGCTCCCGGCGAACCGCTCGTCGCTGCAGCGGTCGGCGCGGGGGGCGGAGCGGCGGCCGTCGTAGCCGTGCCCTGCTCATTGTTCACCGCTGACGTTGTTGAATCGTTGCGCGGCACGACGTGTTGGCTGGCGATTGAGTCGAGACGTCCATAGGTGTAAAGGTTGCCGTAGACGTCGCGCAGGCGAATGAAGTTGCCGAGCCGCTTGCTGCGGCCGATCGCCATGATCTGGCCATCCTGAACGGCGATCGCGCCGGCGCCCGGCTGGCCATAGATCGCAACGCCGCCGCTGCCGCTCTTTGAGTAGCTGTTGACGCCGCTGATCGGTGAGCGGCCCATCGTGAGGCCGGTCAGCGCGCCGATCAGGTCGGAGGGGATTGCCGCCAGCACCTTGGCACGCTTGATCACGTCGGCGACGTACCAGTCGGCGCGGTTGTAAGCGAAGATTGCGCGCTCAAGGCTGGTCTGGGCGCCCGAAGCCTTCAGGTAGCGGGCGGCAGCGAAAATTGCGTCAACCGGGTTGGAGGGATCCTTTAGCCCATCGCCGTTGGCGTCGACGCCGTAGGCTTCCCAAGTTCCTGGCATGAACTGCATCCAGCCCAGCGCGCCGGCGCTTGAGACCGACAGGTTGCGGCCGTAGTCGGTTTCGATCTCGTTGATCGCCGCCAGCACTTCCCAGCGGACGCCGTACTCAACGCCAGCGGCCTGGTAGATCGGCAGCAGGAACGGCGGCACGCGGAAGCTGTCGATAACCGAGTTGGAGACAGACGCCAGCGGCGCTGACATCAGCGGCGAGCCGAGCCCGGCAAAGGGCGAGCCGGCGACATCAAGTTTGGTCTGTTCCTGGAGCCGCTGGCTGGTGCGGCGTCGCTCTGCAAGGAAGCGCCGCGCGGCTTCGCGACGCTTCTGTTCGGCGAGCTGCTTTGCCGTCGGCTTCTTCGGCGGCTTCTGGACGATTACGTCAACGGTGCCAAGGTCGCCGGGGGTTGTCGTACCCGGCGTTGTAGTTGGCGTCGTTGTCGTCGGCGTTGATGGCGTTGACGTTGTGTCGGTAGAGCTCTGGCCGTCGGCTGCAACCGGCCCGGCGATCGCAGCGGCGACCGCGATTGCGGCTGCGGATACTGTCGCTGCGTTGGTCGAGCGGCCCACTATCTCTAGTTATACGGCAAGTCGCGTCGGAATGGGCCGTTTTGCTGCGAACGTCTTGTTCGGTTCACGACATCCGAGAAGACCATTCTCAGCCGCGTCGGCCGCGTAGGATGATCCCCTCGAGCCGGTGGGCGGCCTGCTCGCATGAATCAATGCTCGCTTCAAGCCAGCTGAAGATGTCCTTCCAGCGGATCACGACCATCGGGTCGATGCCGCCGGTGAAGAGCGCCGCCAGCGCTTCACGGTGCAGTCTGTCGCCCTCGTTCTCAAGCCTGTGAATCTCGACTAAAGCTGGGTTCATGTCGGTTCCCGAGCGCAGCGAGCGCAGCGCGACAGCGACCTGCTCGCAGGAACCAACCAGTACCTCGCACATCTCGACCGCCTGCTCCATCGGCGCCTCAACGCCGTAGACGCCCATCATGTCGCCGGTCTGCTCGGCGTAGTCGACGATGTCGTCGAGCGTTGTCGCCAGCGCGTAGCCGTCTTCAGAGGTCAGCGAGGCATTGCGGCGCTGGGCGCCGAGTTGCACGATCAGGTCGTGAGTTATGCGGTCACCTTCGTGTTCCAGAACGACCAGCTCACGCGCCAGCTCAGAGTGGCTTGGGTAATCGGCCATCAGGTCGCGCAGCACTAGCGCGGTGCGCTCAATATTGCGGCCCGACTCCTCGAGCAGGGCGAGGACTGCGTCTTCTCCGTTCTTCGTCAGGATTCCCATCGGCGCCAACTTAGCGAGTCGCGGCTATCGGTTGCTGCGACGGGCCGCCGCCGCTGCTGCTCCCATACTGTTCGTCGTTGACGCGATCAAGGAGAAGCGGGTGCTGAAGCGGTTGATGGTTGGCGGGGTTTGCTGCACGATGGCGCTCGGCGCGGCCTCCTGTGGCGACACTGGGACGGTCGGTCCGAGCAAGGTTCGTGGCCGCGTTGCAGTAGAGGGCTCGCCCGCCTTGCAGCCGTTCACGCTTAAGGCTGAGAAGGCCTTCAACGAGCTAACTGGCGACAAGCAGACGAGCTTCCGCCGCGCCGAGGACAGTGCTGCGCTGAATCGCTTCTGCAGCGGGCAGATTGATGTTGCGGCTGTCACGCAGTCGAGCATGCCCGCGGCCGAGGGTCGGCTGTGCAGGCAGAACGGGATCGCCTACCACCGGCTCGCCGTGGCGCATCAGGCGGCGGTCGTCGTTGCCAACAAGGCGCTCGCGATTGACTGTTTGACGACCGCGCAGCTGCGAGCTCTTTGGCAGAGCGGTTCCCGCGTGAACAACTACAGCCAGCTAGGAAGTTCACTGCCCGACCGGGCGGTGTCGCTCTACGGACCGACCGCAAGCTCATCGATCTTCTCTTTCTTTACGGCCCGGATCAATCGCCGCGCCGGCAACTCACGCCGCGACTACAGGCCATTCGTCTATCCAAAAGCAGAGCAGTTTGCCAGGGCTGTCGCAAACGACAAAGCGGGCTTTGGCTACTTCGATTACGCCTGGGTCGCGGCAAACCTCAGGCAGCTCAGTGTGGTCGCCGTTGACGGCGGCAGCGGCTGCGTCAAGCCGACGGCCCAGACCGTTCAGGATCGTAGTTACGCACCGCTGTCACGGCTTTTCTACTTCTACTTTGATCTAAAACAGTTGGTCAAGGATGCCGACCCGAAGACGCCGGACTCGGCTGTGGCGACCTTCCTGCAGGTGACGCTCGCGAACGCCGCGACATTCGCGAAGCGAAACTATGTTGTCGGATTAACGCCAGAGCAGATTACGAGCGAGCGGATTGCTTGGCTGAAAGCGCTGAAAGCCTACGAGGCCACCGGTGGCAGTGTTCAATAGCTGGATAAGTAACCGCTTCTTCACATCGTTGCGGTGCTGGAGCCTCAGACTGTGTGCGGCAGCGCGAATCCGAAACGACTGAGAGAGGGTTGATCCCCAGATGTTGAAACGACTCGTAACGTTCGCCGCCGTTGGCGGACTCGCCGTTGGCCTAGCAGCCTGCGGCGGCAGTGGTTCCGGCACAGGCACTACGTCCGGATTGATTGCCGTTGACGGTTCAAGCACCGTCTTCCCGTTCGCCCAGGCTGCAGCCGAGGGCTTTCAGAGTGAAAACCCCGATGCCAAGGTCACAGTCGGCGAGTCCGGTACCGGCGGCGGCTTCCAGAAGTTCTGCGCCGGCGAGATCGATATCGCTGACGCCTCGCGGCCGATTGACGCAAAGGACGAGGTTCCGCTCTGCAAGAAGAACAACGTCAGCTACAGCGAGATCCGGGTTGCCAATGACGGGATCGCGATTGCCACCAACCCGGGCCTGAAGATCACCTGCCTGACGACTGCTCAGCTCAAATCGCTTTGGGAGAAGGGCTCAACGGTTACCGATTACAGCCAGCTTGGTTCAGGAAGCCCGGCTGGCAAGGTCGCGCTCTACGGACCGGGCACCGACTCAGGAACGTTCGATTTCTTTACCGAGACGATCAATGGCGAGAAGGGCAACTCGCGCACCGACTACCAGCCGTCAGAGGACGACAACGTGCTCGTGCAGGGCGTCGAGGGCGACAAGACGGCGCTGGGGTATTTCGGCTTCTCGTACTTCGAGAGCAACGCCGACAAGCTGAACCTCGTCGGCGTCGATGGCGGTGACGGCTGCGTCAAGCCGTCGATCGCGGCGATCCAGGACGGTACCTACAAGCCGCTCTCGCGCCCGCTCTACATGTATGTCAACTCAAAGGCGCTTACCGACAAGCCGCAGGTCAAGGCATTCGTTGATTACCTGATCGCCAACGCCGACAGCACGGCGACGACTGCGAACGTCGTGCCGCTGACACCCGCACAGCTTACGGAGGCCAAGGCCGCGCTGAAGAAGGCCGAAGCCAGCTAAGGCTGCATCGCTCGTGGCGACCAATCCCCTAACCGCCGGTGGAGGTGGACCGAACGCCGAATCAGTGTTCGGTCCACCGCGCCGTCGGATCGGTGAGCGGGTGATCGCCGTGGCGTTGTTCTGCGCTGCGGCAACGTCTGTCCTGATCACCGTTGGAATCGTCGTCTCGCTGACCGGCGAGACGCTGACCTTCTTTGCCGACAAGGAGGTCACTGTCGGCGGTTTTCTGACAGAAGGCCAGTGGACGCCGCTCTTCTCCGACCCGCAGTTCGGGATCCGCCCGCTGGTTCAAGGGACGCTGATCATCAGCGGGATCGCGCTGATTGTCGCGATTCCGCTCGGGATCGCCACCGCGGCTTTCCTCAGCGAGTACGCCAGCCCGCGGCTGCGCAACGCGTTGAAACCGACGCTGGAGCTACTGGCCGGCGTGCCGACCGTCGTCTTTGGTTACTTCGCGTTGACCTACTTCACGCCGACAGTTCTGAACGGCATTCTGGGGCTTGATGTCGCCGTCTTCAACGGGCTGGCCGGCGGCATCATCGTCGGCGTGCTGATCGTGCCAACGATCGCCTCGGTCGCCGAGGACGCGATGTCGGCCGTGCCGCAGTCGCTGCGCGAGGGCGCCTATGGGCTCGGTGCCAGCCGTCGTCAGGTGACAGTAAGAGTTGTCGTGCCGGCAGCGCTCTCGGGCATCACCGCCGGGATCGTGCTTGGCGCATCGCGCGCCGTCGGCGAGACAATGGTCGTGCTGATCGCCGCCGGTCAGGTGCCGACGACATCGTTTGATCCGCGTAATCCGATGGAGACAATGACGGCCTTTATCGGCGCGACCGGCAAAGGCGACGTGCCGACCGGCTCGACCGGCTACAAGGCGATCTTTGCCGTTGGCTTTGCGCTCTTTCTGATGACGCTGATTCTCAACATGATCTCGATCCGCTTCGTCCGTCGCTACCGCCAGGTCTACGAATGACAACGGCGCAGGCAAAACCGGTGATCGAGGTACTCGGCGTTCCGCCGGCTGGCCAGAGGCTGCGCGACAGCCTCTTTCTCCTGATTCTGGTCGCCCTGACGAGCGTTGCGCTGATCGTTCTCGCAGTGCTACTGATCGACACTGGGATCGACGGGATTCCGCAGCTCAGCTGGTCGTTCCTGACGAGCTTCCCTTCGGCCTTTCCCGAGAAGGCCGGGATCGAGTCAGCAATCACCGGCACGCTCTGGCTGATGGCCGTTGTCAGCTTTGTGATCGTCCCGCTCGGCGTTGCCAGCGCGATCTACCTCGAGGAGTACGCCGATCGCAACCGTTGGTGGAACCGGCTGATCGAGGTCAACATTCAGAACCTCGCGGCCGTTCCATCAATCGTTTACGGCATCCTCGGCCTCGCTTACATCGTCCGCGGGCCATTGTCGCTTGGTCGCACCGTACTAGCCGGCGGCTTAACGCTGGCGCTGGTTGTGCTTCCGGTTGTGATCATCACCGGCCGTGAGGCGCTGCGCGCTGTGCCGCCGTCGATCAAGGAAGGTGCACTGGCACTCGGCGCGACCCGTTGGCAGGCAATCTGGCGACAGACCCTGCCGGGCTCGATCCCCGGCATCGCGACCGGCGTGATCCTCTCGATCTCACGCGCAATCGGCGAGACAGCGCCGCTGATTCTGGTGGGCGCGGCAACCTTCGTGGCCTTCAACCCGACCGGGCTCGATTCCCCGTTCACGGCGCTGCCGCTGCAGATCTTCTCCTGGATATCGCAGCCCAGCGATCAGTTTCGGATGCTGGCGGCAGCAGCAATCATCGTCCTGCTGGTGATTCTGATCATTCTCAATGCGGTCGCGATTCGGCTGCGCAATCGCTACCAACAGAGGTGGTAGCGGTGGCTGACGATAAACAGCGGATTGGGGCTATTGTTGGCGAAGTGAGTGACGCTGATCCCGCCTTTGACCCGCGTAGCGAGCCGCGCTTGCCGGCGATTCCCGGTCAGCTTCCGTCGGTCGCCGCCGGCCAGCTGCACGCTCCGGTACCGGCCGTCGGCCACCACGACGTGATCGACGATGCGATCGAGAACCCCGTCTTCGTCACGAAGGGGCTGTCGGTCAGCTACGGATCGTCGCTGGCCGTCGTAGACGTTTCGCTGCGCGTGCCGGAGAAGCAGATCACCGCCTTGATCGGGCCGTCAGGCTGCGGTAAGTCGACAATCATCCGCTGCTTCAACCGGATGAACGACCTGATCCCCACGGCCCGGGTCGAAGGCTTAGTCAGCTACCACGGCGTTGACCTTTACGGCGATCAGATCGACTCTGTTCAGGTGCGCAAGCGGATCGGGATGGTCTTCCAGAAGCCCAACCCATTCCCGAAGTCGATCTACGACAACGTCGCCTTCGGCCCGAAGGTGCTGGGGATGAAGGGTTCGATGGATCAGATCGTCGAACAGGCGCTGCGCCGCGCATCACTGTGGGACGACGTGAAGGATCGGCTGAAGGACAACGCCTTCGGTATGTCCGGTGGTCAGCAACAGCGACTCTGTATTGCCCGCGCGCTGGCGACGAACCCCGACGTGCTGCTGATGGATGAGCCCTGCTCGGCGCTTGACCCAATATCGACCGGGCGGATCGAAGATCTGATGCATGAGCTGAAAGAGACCGTCTCGATTGTGATTGTCACGCACAACATGCAGCAGGCGGCACGTGTCTCCGACCGCACGGCCTTCTTCATTGTCGACATGGGCTCGTCGGATGAGGCACGGATCGGTCGCTTGGTTGAGTACGGCCCAACCGATCGGATCTTCACCAACCCGCACGACACGCGGACCGAAGAGTACGTCTCCGGGAAGTTTGGCTGACCGCTGTGGAACGATCGACGGCACGGCCGCAGTTTCATGATCAGCTGGCGATGCTTGAAGAGCAGGCGCTCGGCGCGCTTGATCTGGTGATCGAGCAGATCGACCGGGTGCTCGAGGCGCTGGAGCGCCAGGACGTCGAACTGGCAACCTTTGTGATCGCCGACGACGACCGGATCGACGGCCGCTACCTCGAAGTCCATCAGGGGATTCTGTCGCTGCTGGCGCTGCAGGCTCCGGTCGCCACCGACCTGCGCGTTGTTGCTGCGCTGCTGCACCTGATCAAACACGCCGAACGGATGGGCGATCAGTGCGTCAACATCGCAAAGCTGATCCCGATCGTTGGCAGCGAGCCGCCGGTCGTGCCGGAACTGCTGCAGATGGTGCTGCGGATGGGCGTTGCTGCGCGGGTTGAGGTGGTTGAGGCGAAGCTCGCTTTCAGCTCGCGCGATGTTGGCCTAGCGAACGACCTGTTTCGCCAGGACCGCGAAATCAACCGGCTCAACAAGGAGGCTTTCCACCTGGCTGTTGAGGTCGGCGATGAGGTCGATCGGCGGGAATGGGCGATGAGTCTGACGATGATGGCGCGGGCAATCGAGCGAATCGGCGATAACGCGGTTGGGATCGGCGAGCAGGTTGTTTTCGTTGAAACCGGGTTTTTCAAGGAGTTTCCTGGCGAGTAGCTGTGAAAATGTTGCGACCAAGGGTTTGTTTTGCTCGCTTCCGCCTTACCGAGTCCCTAACCTTCAGGGCAGATGAACGAGCTCCCGACAGCCCGTCCTGCAACCGATTCGCAGGGGGCCGCCCCGGCCGCGTTGCGGATCGCTGTAATCGACAACGACTCCGGCTTCCTACAAGTGCTCGACAAGCGGCTCGACCGGCTTGGCTGGGAGCACCGCACGATGGCTGGTCCAGCACCGGTTGACGAAGTCGTCGCAATGCGGCTCAGCGCAATCGTGATCGACTTGGCGATCCTTGGGCCGCAGGCTTGGGAATACCTCGAGCGGCTCTGCCAGGCGATGCCCGGCCTCGGTGTCGTCGTCTGTACCGGCCGCTCAAGCGTTGCGCAGCGCGTTCGCGGCCTGCGACTTGGCGCCGACGATTGGCTGACTAAGCCGTGTCACCCGGAGGAGCTGATCGCCCGGATCGAATCGGTTGTGCGCCGCCGCCGTCAGGTTGACGCGCGCAACGCCGAGGCGCCGGTGGAGGCCGGCGAGCTGGTGATTCGTAGCGACCACTTCCAAGCCTTCGTTGATGACCGTTCGGTCGCATTGACGCGCCGCGAGTTTGAGCTGATTGAACTGCTGGCAGCGGCCAGCGGCCGCGTGCTCGAGCGCGAGGACATCTACCAGCGCGTTTGGGGTTACGCGATGGTTCGCGGCGACCGCTCAGTTGACGTCTTCGTCCGCAAGCTGCGCCACAAGCTTGAGCAGGCATCGCCTGACTGGCAGTACATCCACACCCACTTTGGTGTCGGGTATCGCTTCGCCGCTGAGCTGCGCGAGGGCGCCGTGACGGTGCCGGACGCGCCGCCAGCCGACTTCGTCGCAGAGCCGGCCGCCGACGGCGTTGAGCTACGGGCCTGAGCGGTTCGTTGATGCGTAACGTCGTGAACGTCGCAGTCGTGCTGCTGATTGCGGCGGCGGTCGCCTTTCTGCCGGCAGGCAGCCAGCTGGGGGCGCTCGCAGGCCGGGTCCTTTCGCTGGCCTTCATCCTCGTCTTCGCGCTCGGCTTTGGACTGGCGTACCGGCGCTTTGGCTCCGACTTTGAGCGGCTCGGAGCCGGCTATCGGGCGCTTGGTCTTGGCGCCGTTGGCGCACTGGTGTTGATCTTTGCCGGCTGGGCGCAGCTGGTCAACGGCCCTGGTGGCCTGCTCTTGGCGCTGGCGCTGCTGGCGGCGGCAGGGGCGATCATGTTTGCCGTCTGGCAGCGGTACCGCGCCGTCGTCTGACAGCCCGCTCAGGCGATAAACGGTGCCGCTGCGGCGGGGGGCCTGTGACGCTGGCGCGTGACAGCCTCGTCGTAGCGGCGTAACGGCGACGCAGTGACGCTGGCTGCGTGCCCGATCTTCGCGCCAGCGACGGCCAAAGCAGTGTTGAGCTGGTCGCCCTGTTGCCACTTATCGCGGCGCTGCTAATCGGCGCTTGGCAGGCTGTGATCGTTGGCCAGTCGTGGTGGCTGGCCGGTGTAGCGGCGCGCGCCGCCTCGCGCGCTCAGTTGGTCGGCGCCGACCCGCAGCGCGCCGCCCGCAGTGCACTGCCGCGCGGCGCCCGCGCACGGGTGCGCGTCACCAGGCGGGCCGGTGGTGAGCTTGAAGTGCGGCTGGCGATTCCTGCTGTCATCGGTGCAGCGACGCTGGGCGGCGTAACGGCGACGGTCGGTCGGCGATGAGCGAAGGTCGGTCGGCGGTCGGCGATGGTCGGTCGGCGATGAGCGAAGGCGCAGCGTTGATTGTCTTTGGCGGCGAGCGTTCAGCGGCTGCCGTTGCGGCGCAGGCGGCGCTGGAGCTTGCCGCTGGCGGCGGCGGCGTGGCGCTGCTGATTGAGCTGGGTGGCGGACTGCCGCCGCGCCGTGGCTGGGCGGCGCCGGCAGGGCGCAGCGCTGCACGGCAGGCCGAGCTGCTGACTGAGCAAGGCTTCAAAGCGCAGGCGCGCGGAGCGCTTGTCGTCGTAGACTGCCTCGGCGAGGGAGCTGCTGCGGCGGCTGAGCGGCTGATCGCAGCGGCGCAGCTGCCGGTCGTCGTGCTCTGCCGTCAGCCGCGCGACGACCAGATCGATCGGTTGCTCGTCAGCGCCGAGCGGGTATCCCTAGCGGCGCCGACAGATGCAGTGGTCGCCCAGCTTGCCGCAAGCGAGATTGGCGAACTTGGCACCGCTGTTCAGCTGACCGAGCCGCCGACCGGGCTGCGCGCGTTCTGGGCGCTGGCCGGGCTGCGTTGGCCGCCGCTTGGCGCCAACGGCGGTCAGGCGACGGTTGAGCTGCTGGCAGTTACGCCGCTGCTGCTGGCAGTCGCACTAGCGGCAGCGCAGCTGCTTGCCAGCGGCCTCTGCCGCGAACTGGCGGCTGAGGCGGCCGGCGCCGGCGCCGCGGCAATCCTTCAGGACCGCAACCCACAGCAGGCAGCGCGCCAGACGATGCCCGGTTGGTCGCACAGCAAGCTGAAGGTGACGCGCCGCGGACGCCGAATCGAGGTCAGCGCCTCGCCGCCGACGCTGGTGCCGGGGCTGGCGTCGTTGCTGGCCGTCACGGCGCGCGCCGACGCCGGGCCGCCGGCATGAGGATCGGCGACGATCACGGCCAGGCGATGATCCTGATGGTTGGAGCGATCGCGGCGCTGCTGGTCGGCGCCGGCGGCCTTGGAATGTTGGCGCGCGGCCTTGGCGCCCGCGCCGACCATCAACGCGCCGCCGACCTGGCCGCGCTGGCAGCGGCGCGGGCGCTGGTCGACGCTGCGCCGCGAGCATTCGCCGCGCCCGGCGCGGCCGGGCGGCTGAGCGGAGCCGCCTACCTTGAACTTGCCCGCAGCATCGGCGCGGCAACGGCGCGGCGCAATGGCGCGAGGCGCGTAGCCGTCCGCCTCGCGCCAGGGCCGCTGCCGGACCGCGTGACGGTCGTCGTCAGCGACCCGATCAGTGTCCCTGGGGCCGGTTCGGTCGCCGTCAGTGTCAGCGCCGAAGCGCAGCTCGCAGCGTTCGCGACGGCGATCGGCGATGGTGAATACCCGGGGCCTTACGCCTACCGGCAGGGCAAGCCGATGCGGCCCGACACGGCGCTGGCATTCGACCGACTGGCAGCGGCGGCGCGGCGCGCCGGGCTCGCCCTGACAGTCGTCAGCGGCTACCGCTCAAACACCGAACAGGCACGGCTGTTCGCGGCCAACCCCGACCCAAAGTGGGTTGCGCCGCCGGGCCAGTCGCTGCACCGACTTGGGACTGAGCTCGACCTCGGGCCAGCGGCCGCCTACCGCTGGTTGGCAGCCAACGCCGGCCGCTTCGGCTTCATCAAACGCTATTCGTGGGAGCCTTGGCACTTCGGCCTGAAAGCGAACCCTGGCAGCGCCTCGGTTGGCTTTGCGCCGCCGGGCGCGGGCGCGGCAAGCGCCGTGCCGCAGTTTGTGCCGGCGCGATACCGTGAAGCGCTGCGCCGCGCTGCCACTCGCTGGAGCGTCGGCGCTGCGCTGCTGGCAGCGCAGCTGCAGCAGGAGTCGGGCTTCAATCCAAACTCGGTCTCCAGCGCCGGAGCCCGGGGGATCGCCCAGTTCATGCCTGAGACGGCCCGCAGCTACGGCCTCCGTGACCCGTTCAACGCCGCCGCCGCGATTAACGCTCAGGCCCACCTGATGCACGACCTGCTGCGCCGCTTTGCCTCAGTCCCGCTGGCACTGGCCGCCTACAACGCTGGCGCCGGCCGCGTCGCGGCCTGCTGGTGCGTGCCCGCGTTTCCTGAAACGCAGGCTTATGTGGCGCGGATCGTCGCGATCTCGCGCGGCGCCGGCGCCACGCCTGGCAGCGGCGCGCCACCGGTACGCCTGATCCGTTGACCACTTGCGGCAGACTAAGCGTTCAATGGCCCCCTTTAACCACCAGCTGCGCGTTCGCTTCAACGAGTGCGACCCGCAGCGCGTCGCCTTCAACGCCAACTATTTTGCCTGGATCGACATCGCGCTGACCGAGCTGTGGCGGCAATCGTTCGGCCAGTCGTACGACGTTGTGATGGCCAGTAACGGCGTTGACATCGTCGTCGCCGAGGCGACGCTGAAGTTCCTCGCGCCGGCGCGCTTTGACGACGAGATTGAGATTGCGATCACGGTCGAGCGGATCGGCACGACCAGCCTTGAGTGCTCATCGACGATCTCGCACGAGCGTCAGCCGCTCGTCACGGCTGAGCTGCGCTACGTCTTCGTTGAGCTCGAGCAGTGGACGAAGACGCCGATCCCCGATCCGATTCGCGAACGGCTGGCGCAGTACGGGCCGGCCGTGGGCTGACCGGTCGGACGGCAGCTGCCGCGCCGGCGTTCCAGCATTCCCGCCTATAGGCGCCGACGCTCTTATCCTCAGAGGGTGGCCACAAAAAAACAGATCAGTGAGCGCGAGCAGCGCCTTCGTGAGCAGCGGCTGGCGCTACCCGACGGTCCGGGCGTTTATCTGTTTCGCAACGCCGATGAGCAGGTGATCTATGTCGGTAAGGCAATCTCGCTGCGCAAGCGCGTCAGCAGCCACTTCAGCTCGCCGGCTGCTCGCCGCGGCAGGCGGATGGTCGATTCGATCGAGGCGATCGACTTCATCCTGCTGAGCAGCGAGTCGGAGGCGCTGCTGACCGAGCAGACGTTGATCACGCGCCATCAACCGCGCTTCAACGTGCAGCTGCGTGATGACAAGAGCTATCCCTACATCGCAGTCTCAACCGACGAGCAGTTTCCGCGCGTTTACCTGACGCGCGAGCGGCGGCGGCGTGGCCGCGTTTACTTTGGGCCGTACTCAAACCCGCGCCGCGCCCGTGGCACGGTCGAACTACTTGAGAAGATTTTTCAGATCCGTTCCTGCAGCGGTACTGAGCCGGGGCGGCGCAGCGGCTCTCCCTGCCTCGATTACCACATCAATCGTTGCGGCGCACCATGCGTTGGTTACGTAACCGAGGAGCAGTACGGCGAAGCAGTCGACGGCGTGATCGCCTTTCTCTCCGGTCGTTATCGCGAGATCGAAGATCAGCTTGAAGCGCGGATGAATGAGGCTGCGCAGGCACGCCAGTATGAGCGGGCGGCGGTTGAACGTAACCGCCTGAAGGATGTTCGCTCGCTGTTGCAGCGCCAAGGCGTTGTCAACGAGGCCGTTGGCTCGTTTGACGCGATCGCCGTCGCCGCCGAGGCGACCGACGCAAACGCGCAGGTCTTTCAGGTACGCGACGGCGTACTAGCCGATCGCCAGTCGTTCTACCTCGACAACCCGGGCGAACTTGAGGCCGGCGACGTGGCAATCGAGTTCATCGCCCAGTACTACTCCGGCCGACCGGGGATCCCGCCGCAAGTGATCGTCCAACAGGAGCTGGAGCTGGAGGAGCGCCAGACGCTGGCCGAGCTGCTGACCGAACGGCGCGGCAGTGGCGTTGAGCTGCGCTGCGCTGAGCGCGGCGCGAAGAAGCGGATCCTTGAGCTTGCGGCGCGCAACGCGGCGCTGGCGCTCGACCACGAACGACTGCGCAGCGAGCAGACGCGTCGCCGCCGGATCGAGGCGCTGGACGAGCTGCAGGGCGAGCTGGGGCTCGACGGTCTGCCGATGCGGATCGAGTGTTTCGACATCTCCAACCTAATGGGCACGCACACCGTCGCCTCGATGGTCGTCTTTGAGGCGGCGACGGCGAAGAAGGCCGACTACCGGCGCTTCACGATCCGCTCACTCGAAGAAGGCAAGCCGGACGACTTTGCAGCGATGCGAGAGGTTCTGGAGCGGCGGATCAACGCTTGGGAGAGCCAGCGCGAACTGTCGCCGCACGACCCGGCCTGGAATCAGTCGTTTGCGACGCTGCCGAACCTTGTTGTGATCGATGGCGGCAAAGGTCAGCTGACGGCCGGCCTTGAGGTGCTTGATCGCTTCCGCGAACGGGGTGTTGCCGTGATCTCGCTGGCGAAGCGGATCGAGCAGGTCTTCGTTCCTGGCCGCCCGCAGCCGCTGATGCTGGAGCCAGGCAGCGCTGGCCTGCAGTTGCTTCAGCGCGTCCGCGATGAGGCCCACCGCTTTGCGATCGCGCACCACCGCTCGCGCCGTGACGGCGCGATGACGGCCTCGGCGCTGGACGGCGTGCCCGGCGTTGGCCCGGCCCGCAAGAAGGCGCTGATCAAGCAGTTTGGATCGACCGACGCTGTGCTTGCTGCCAGCCGCGAGGAGCTTGAGGGGGTGCCGGGGCTGCCGGCAAGCGTCGCCCGCGACCTCCATCACCACCTGCGGCGGACCGGCAGCTGACCGCCCGATTGCGCCGATAATCAGTCGAGGCGGCAATACTGATTAGACGATGACGGCAGATTCAGCCAGCGCTGGAAGCCCACAGGAGCCGGTCCCGCTCGAAGACTTCGTGATCATTACCGGCGTTTCCGGCGCCGGCCGCTCAACCGCGATGGAGGCCTTTGAGGACTCCGGCTACTTCTGCGTTGACAACCTGCCGCCGGAAATGATCGCCGGCCTCGTTGATCTGTTTCTGCATGAGGGGTCGAAGGTCCGCCGCGCCGCAGTCGTCTCCGACGCCCGCGGCGGCGCCTACTTCGAGCAGATGTCAAACGTGCTCGATGACCTTGCGAAGGCCAACATCAACTACCGCGTGCTGTTCCTCGACGCCGATGATCAGGAGCTGCTGACGCGCTACCAGGAGACGCGCCGCCGCCATCCGCTCAGCCCGCAGGGCAGCGTGCCGGAAGGCGTTCGGGCCGAGCGCGCACTGGTCGCAGGGCTGCGCCAGCGGGCCGATCTGGTGATCGACTCGACCGGCCTCAAAGCCTCCGATCTGCGCGCCAAGCTGATCGACGAGCTGCTGCCCCGCAGCGGCGCCGCAAAGCTCGCCGTTACGTTCAAGAGCTTTGGCTTTAAGCACGGCCCAGCCCGGGACGCCGATCTGTTGTTCGATGTGCGCTTTCTGCCCAATCCGCACTACATCGATGAGCTGCGGCCGTTGACCGGGCGCGACCCGGAAATCGTCGAATACATCGGTGAGGACGGCCGGCTCGAGCAGCTCTACGAGCGGCTAATGGCACTGCTCGATTATCTGCTGCCGCAGTACATCGCCGAAGGAAAGTCGCACCTCACGGTCGCCGTCGGCTGCACCGGCGGCCATCACCGCTCGGTCGCTGTCGCCGAGGGCTTGGCGCACCGCTACAGCGACTTCGATGGGCTCGCCGTTGACGTCGCGCACCGCGATATTGAGCTTTAAGCGCCGCGACGCGCAAAGCCTCACCGGCCACTGCTCAGCTAGCCTTCCAAAGGCACTCGACTTGGAGGAATGCCCCAGATGCCCGTAAGTGTTGCGATCAATGGTTTTGGACGGATTGGCAGGAATGTCGTCCGCGCAGCGAAGGCCAGCGGCGCCGACATTGACTTTGTCGCGGTCAATGATCTGACCGATCCTGCAACGCTCGCCCACCTCTTCAAGTACGACTCGATTCTCGGCCCGTACGGCGGCACAGTCGAAGCGACCGACGACTCGCTGATCATTGACGGCGACAAGATCCGCGTCTTCGCTGAGCGCGATCCGGCCGCGCTGCCATGGGGTGATGTCGGCGCCGATGTTGTCATCGAATCAACCGGCTTTTTCACTAAGCGCGACGACGCTGCCAAGCACCTGGCGGCCGGCGCGAAGAAGGTTGTTATCTCGGCTCCGGCGAGCGGTGAGGACAAGACGATCGTGCTCGGCGTCAACTTTGATCAATACGACGCGGCAACCCAGGACGTGATCTCCAACGCCTCCTGCACCACCAACTGCTTGGCGCCGATCGCCAAGGTTGCAAACGACACGGTCGGTATTCGCCACGGCTTGATGACGACGATTCACGCCTACACCGGCGATCAGGCGCTGCAGGACGGGCCGCACTCCGACCTGCGCCGCGGCCGCGCCGCCGCCGCCAATCTCGTGCCGACGTCGACCGGGGCGGCGAAGGCCGTGGCGCTGGTACTGCCGGAGCTGAGCGGCAAGCTGCACGGCTACGCGATCCGCGCCCCCGTCATCACCGGCTCGGTCGTCGACCTAACGTTCGAGGCCGAGCGGGCGACCAGTGTTGAGGAGATCAATGCCGCGCTGAAGGCCGCCGCAGAGGGGCCGATGAAGGGGATCCTTCGCTACACAGAGGACCCGATCGTCTCCTCCGACGTTATCGGCGACCCGCACAGTTCGATTGTCGACGGCCTGCTGACCAGCGTGCTCGATGACACGCTGGTCAAGATCGTCAGCTGGTACGACAACGAGTGGGGCTACTCGAACCGCGTCGTCGACTTGGTTCAGAAGATCCTTTAGCGGCAAGTGCGCACGCTCGAGCAGATTGACGTCGTCGGGCGAACTGTCTTCGTCCGCGTCGACTTCAACGTCCCGCTCGATGCCCAGGGTCAGATAACCGATGATGCGCGGATCCGGGCGGCGCTGCCGACGCTGAAATACCTGCTGGAGCGAGAATGCACGCTGATCCTCGCCTCGCACCTCGGCCGCCCGAGCGGCGTTGACCCGAGCTGCTCGCTGAAGCCCACCGCCGACCGGCTGACTGAGCTGACCGGCTGGCGCGTGAAGCTGGCCCGCTCGGTCGTCGGCGACGAGGTCCAGGCGCTGGCTGAAGGGCTAGCTCCAGGCGAAATCCTGATGCTCGAGAACGTTCGCTTTGAGCAGGGCGAGACGAAGAACGATCCGGCCCTAGCCGCCGCCTACGCTGAGCTGGCCGACGTTTATGTCGACGATGCCTTCGGTGTGGCGCATCGTGCTCACGCCTCGAACGTCGGGATTGTCGACCAGATCGACGTCAGCGCCGCCGGCCTGCTGCTGGCGCGCGAGGTAGAGACGATTGAGGCGATCCTCAGCGATCCGCCACGGCCGCTCGTCGCGATCGTCGGCGGTGCCAAGGTCAGCGACAAGATCGGCGTGCTCGATGCCTTCCTGGAGCGGGCCGACGCGATCCTGATCGGCGGCGCGATGTGCTTTCCGTTCTTCGCTGCCCAAGGCCATCAGATCGGCGATTCGCTTTGCGCCGACGACGACATTGAACCGGCGCGCCGCATGCTGGCCGATGCGCAGTCGCGCGGCACGCAGCTGACCCTGCCAAGCGACCTCGTGATCGGCCGCAGCTTCAGCGCTGACACCGAGATCCGCACGCTTGACGGCGTCGACGTCCCGGCCGGCTGGATCGGGCTCGACATCGGCCCGCAGAGCGCCGCCGCCTACAGCTCCGTGATCGCCAGCGCCGGGTCGGTCTTCTGGAACGGGCCGATGGGGGCCTTTGAGATGGAGCCGTTCGCGGCCGGCACGAGGGCCGTCGCCGAGGCCGTCGCCAGCTGCCCGGGAACTACTGTTGTTGGCGGCGGCGACAGCGCAGCCGCATTGGCAATCTTTGGACTTGAGGATCGTGTGACGCACATGTCAACCGGGGGAGGGGCGACACTCGAACTGATCGAGGGTGCAACGCTCCCTGCTGTGGAGGCACTGAATTGAGAAGACCGTTGATCGCTGGAAACTGGAAGATGCACAAGACGATCGGCGAAGCCGAACGGTTTATCTCCGCTCTGCTGCCGATGGTATCGAGCGTTGATGGCGTTGAGGTTGCGATCTGCGCGCCATTCACCGATCTGCAGGCAATCGTTGACTCGACCCGCGGCTCGCGCGTTGAGGTTTACGCGCAGAACATGCACCAGGCGCGGGAGGGTGCTTTCACGGGCGAGATCAGCGCCGCGATGCTGCATGAGATCGACGTTAACGGCGTCGTGCTGGGTCACTCCGAACGGCGCCAGTACTTCAATGAGACCGATGCAGCGTTGGCCGAGAAGCTGCTGACAGCTCGTGAGCACGGGCTCGCGGCGATCCTCTGCGTCGGTGAGACCGAGCAGCAGCGCGCCGACGGCTCAACCGAGGCGGTGCTGGGCGAGCAGCTGCGGCGCGGCCTGGCACTGCTCGACGCCGATGGCCTGGCCGAGCTTGTGATCGCCTATGAGCCGATCTGGGCGATCGGTACCGGCGCCGTCGCGACAGTTGAACAGGCGCAAGATGCCTGCGCCTTTGTCCGCGCCACGGTCGCCGAGCTGAGCGCCGAGGCGGCGGCGCAGACGCGGGTGCTGTACGGCGGCTCAGTCAAGGCTGACAACGCGGCCGAGCTGCTGGCACTGCCCGACCTTGACGGCGCGCTGGTTGGCGGAGCATCGCTTGAGCCGGAAGCGTTTACGGCAATCGTCGCCGCGGCCGCCCAATGAATAAGGCGGCGGCGCCGGCTGTCTGCCTCGTGATCCTCGACGGCTGGGGGCTGGCCGAGCCGGGACCGGGCAACGCCGTTGAGTTGGCGCAGACGCCAATCTTTGATCAGCTTTGGCAGCGCTATCCGACGACCGAGCTGACGGCCTGCGGCGCCGCCGTCGGCCTGCCCGACGGCCAGATGGGCAACAGCGAAGTCGGTCACCTCAACCTCGGCGCCGGTTCGATCATCCGTCAGGATCTGACGCGGATCGATGACGCGCTGGCCGACGGTGAGTTTGACGAGAATTCGGTGCTTATCTCAGCGATGCGCGCCAGCCGCCGGTTGCATCTGATCGGCCTCGTAAGCGACGGCGGCGTCCACTCCAGCATTGAGCACCTCAATGGCTTGATCCGAATGGCCGGCGACCTTGGCGTCGACGAAGTCTTGATTCACGCATTTAGCGACGGCCGCGACAGCGACCCGCATGGCGCTGAGCGCTACCTCGCGGAGCTTGAGCAGCGCTGCGCGCAGGCCGGTAACGCCCGCGTCGCAAGCGTGATCGGCCGCTTCTACGCGATGGATCGCGACCAGCGCTGGGAGCGCGTGCAAAGCGCCTATGATCTACTGGCTCACGGCCGCGGCGAGCACCAGGCTGCCAGCGCGGTCGAAGCTGCGACGGCGGCTTACGGACGCGGCGAGAGCGACGAGTTCATCAGCGCAACGGTCGTCGGCGAGGCGGCGCCGATCGAGCCAGGCGACAGCGTGATCGCTTTTAACTTCAGGCCTGATCGGATGCGCCAGCTGACGCGCGCGCTCTGCGACCCGGCCTTCGCCGATATTGACCGCGGCGGCGCCGAGCCGGTCGGCCGTTTCGCATGCTTGACCGAGTACGAGGAAGGTTGGCCCTACCCGGTCGCTTTTGCGCCCAAGCGCCCGGCGGTGACGCTGCCACAGCTGATTGCCGCCGCCGGTGGCCATCAGCTGCACGTCGCCGAAACTGAGAAGTACCCGCATGTCACCTACTTCTTTGCCGGCGGCGAGGAGCATCCTCAGCCGGGCGAGCGGCGCGAGCTGGTGCCGTCGCGCCGCGACGTTGCGACCTACGATCAAAGTCCGGCAATGAGCGCCGCCGCCGCGGCCGACAAGTTCGTCGCGGCATGGCAGCAGGAGCGGCCGCAGTTCGCGATCATCAACTTCGCCAACCCCGACATGGTCGGCCACAGCGGCGTGATTGCTGCGGCCGTCGCTGCGATCGAAACGGTCGACGCGTGCCTCGGCCAGATCGTCGCCGCCGTTCAAGGCGACGGGGGAGAGCTGCTGATCACGGCCGATCATGGCAACGCCGAGCAGATGCTCAACGGCGACGGCTCGCCGAACACGGCGCATTCGCTCAACCCGGTGCCGGTGATCATCACGCGTGACGGTTCGACGCTGCGCAGCGGCGGTGTGCTGGCAGACGTCGCGCCGACAATCCTGCAGCTGCTCGGACTTGAGCAGCCTGCGGCGATGACCGGCCGCTCGCTAATCGACGTTTAGTCTGCGGCCCGCGGGTTGGCGAGCGGCGTCAGCTTCAGTTCAATCTGATCGCGGTGCTGCTCGAGCTGTTCGGGCAGCTGCAAAGTCCAGCCGAGCCGCTCCAGCGGCTCATCAACGGTGAAGCCGATGTCGCGTGTGGCGATCTCAAAAAGCACGCCGCTTGGCTCGCGGAAGTAGATCGAGTGGAAGTACTGTCGGTCGATCGTCTGCGTCGGCTGCGCGCCGGCGGCGGCGGCCCGGGCACTGAGCTGATCGAGTTCGGCGTCGTCGGCGGCCGACCAGGCAACGTGGTGGACGGTGCCGGCGCCAGGCCGCGGCGCGTCGGCCGGCGGCTCGTCGTAGCGCAGCACGGCGCTGCGGCTGTCGCCTGCCAGCAGCCACAGCCCAGGCTCGCCGTCAGCGGCGAAACCGAGCGCCGCCAGCAGCTCGGCGCTGCTCTGGGGCTGCGCCGCGTAGGCGCGCACGCCGGCAAAGCCGCGCAACGCAAACTCGGCCGGAATGTCGTCGGCCGCAGCCGCCAGAGGGGCGTCGTCGCTGTCGTCAATCACCAGCTCGTGCGCCATCCCTTCGGGGTCGCGGAAGGCGAGGACGCCGTCGCTCAGCAGCACCGACATCTCAGCTTCACGCAGCCGTGCCTGCCAGAAGTCGAGTGCCTCGGCCGAGCCAACGCGCCAGATGATTGTGTGGACCATTCCGTCGCCGGGCAGGCCGGGCGGTGCCCCGGGGTATTCGAAGAAGGTCAGCGCCGCGCCGGGGCTTCCCAGCTCGTCGGCAAAGTACAGGTGGTAGGCCGACGGCTCGTCGAAGTTGACCGTCTGCTTGACCAGTCGCAGACCGATCACGCCGCTGTAGAAATCAACGTTGGCGTGCGCGTCGCCGGTTACTGCGGTGATGTGGTGAATCCCTTCCAGCGCCATTGGCAGAGCGTACCGAGGGCCGTTGGCGGACGCCGCCACGGGCCGATCGCAGCCCCCTCTGCTGCTACCGTTATAGGCGTATCGTCGAACGATTAATGGCCACTTCAACAACCACAGCCAGCCCCGCCGAGAAGCTCAGCCAGCGTGAGCTGCAGGCGTGGGTCGGGATGCTGCGGGCTCACGCTGCGGTAACGAAAGCGCTCGACGCGCAGCTCGTCGCTGAGCACGGCATCTCGCTCAGCTCCTACGAAGTGCTGCTGCACCTCGACGGCGCCGATGGCAGACGGATGCGGATGTCCGAACTGGCAGAACTGGCTGTCCTCAGCCGCAGCGGCCTAACGCGGCTGGTCGACCGGTTGGAGTGCCAGCAGCTGCTGGTGCGCGAGTCCTGCCCGAGCGACGCGCGCGGTTCGTTTGCGCTGCTGACCGATGCCGGCCGCGAACGCCTGCTGGCGGCTCGGAGCACGCAGCTTGAGGGCGTTCGGCGCGTCTTCCTTGACCGGCTTACAGCGACCGAGCAGCAGTCGCTCGCGGAGTGCTGGGCGCAGATCCTGCCCGAAGCGGCCGTGGCTGAGACGGATTGCTGTGAGCGAGCGCAGTGAGTAGCCTCGGCCTTTACGCGCTCCTGCTGTTGATGCCGCTGGGCTTCGGCCTGTGGGCTCAGCATAAAGTCAAGAGCACCTTCAGG
>JBCJRT010000006.1:0-68438 GCA_039745115.1 Solirubrobacteraceae bacterium | reverse complement strand
CCCTCCCTCCCACGACGTACAGCAAGTTCGGCACGTCGGCGATCGAGCCGCCGGCGCCGCTGGCGCGACGCAATAAGATCTCTTCAGCGCGTTCAAGCACCTGACAAAATCTGATATGGCTCCGCGCTATTCGGCGCTCCCGTCGTGAGAGGAAACCGCGGTCCAGCGCCCTGCGAAACACGACCTGCGCTCCCCGCGCCAGCACGATCCGGGACCCAGAAAGATTGCTATCAGAAACTTGGTATTCGACTAGAGGCTCAGGGTTGAAAACCACCTCATAACCGAGCTCGATGATTCGTAGCCACATGTCGTAATCCTCCGTGCCGAAACAATCGACCGAAAACCCACCAAGGTCACTCGCTAGACGCCTTGGCATCAGGACGCTTATGAAAATCCTGCCATGCACCAACTGCATTTCGACTGTTAGTGGCTCCTCCACGCGACCAGCGCGTGACGAGAAAAGCCCCACCGGGATTCCGTCAAGTCCCACAAAGATCGCGTCGCAAGTGACTAGGCCTACATTGCGTCCCGCAGCGGTAGCACGGTCGTACGCATCGACCTGACTTGCTAAGTATGTAGAAAGCATCCTATCATCGGCATCTAGCAGGACAACGAACTCCCCTTGAGCCAGTTCCAGAGCGAGGTTCCGACCCTTAGCTGGGCCTCCGCGCTCCCGGGTGCTGACAACCCTAATTCGTTCATCGATGCCAAGCGCCAACTCCGCAGTATCGTCAGTCGACGCATCGTCACCGACGATCAGCTCCCAATCGTCGTAGGTCTGAGCCAGAACCGATCCAATCGCTGCTTCGATAGTGTCAGCGTTGTTGAACACTGGCATCAAGATACTTACCCGTGGCACAGTGAGAAGATTAGCCCAATTGAGAGGCTGGCAAATCCCACTAGTACACTAGGGCCACACAGCCAAGTGCGCTCAGGCGTTGCCGGCCAGCGCCGTGTAAAAGCGAACAGCCAGTCCGGTGATCAGCGTCTGAAAGGCGACCGACTGCTCGACCTTCTGTTTCTTCGCCCAGCGGGCCAAGCCGTCGCGCTCGATCTCAACGCTCTGCGCCAGCACATCGTCAACCAGATCGGGGTGCGAATCGCAAAAATATGCTCCGATCGAATAGAGCTGCGAATCGCTCAGCGAATCGATCAGTTGGTCCTTGGCCACGCCCAGCACTCTACCCTTCCGTTGTGGCCAAGTTGGAAGAGATTGTTGCCTTCTGTGACGAGCTGCTGCTGGCGCGGCAGTTCGACGACTACTGCCCAAACGGACTTCAGGTTCCTGGCAGCAGCGAGCCGACGACGATCATCAGCGGCGTCTCAGCGAGCCTTGAGCTCTTTGAAGCGGCGGCCGAGCAGCAGGCCGATCTGATTCTCGTTCATCACGGCCTGATCTGGGGGCGCACACCGCAGCCGATTGACCGCGCCGCACGCCGCCGGCTGGAGCTGCTGTTCAGCAACGACTGCTCACTGCTCGCCTATCACCTGCCGCTCGACGGCCACGCCGAGATCGGCAACAACGCACTAATCGCCGCAGCGATCGGCTGCGAGCGCCGCCAGCCATTCGCCCGTTACGGGCCGCAGACGATTGGCGTTGGCGGTTTTCTACCGGATGAAGGGATCACGATCGATCAGCTAAGCGAGCGCACTGCGGCGGCCTGTGGCGGCCGCGAGCCGCTGGTTTTTGGCGGCGGACCGGAGCTGATCCGCAGCGTCGCCGTCGTCTCCGGCGCTGGCTCGCCCTACCTACCGGAAGCAATTAGCGCCGGCTTCGACGCTTTCATCACCGGCGAGCCAGCCGAACGGGTGATGAACGAATCGCGTGAAGGTGGAATCCATTTTCTTGCAGCCGGCCACTACGCGACCGAAACTCTCGCTGTTCAGGCGCTCGGTGAGCTGCTGGCCGAGCGCTTTGGCGTCAGCCACCAGTTCGTTGATCTGCCGAACCCGATCTGACGCACGGCCCCTCACACCACACGACGGCCGCAATTTGCGTAGTATCTACGCGGTCTAGTAGATAAACTGAGGAGAGCACGATGGAGACAGGGACGACGTTCACGACGGGATCTACGACGATCGCCGACCTGATGCCACTGGCCGCGGCCAAGTACGGCGACAGTCCGGCCGTCCGCCACAAAGTTGGCGACCAATGGATCGACGTCAGCTTTGCCGAAATGGGCGAAATCGTCTCCGAGATTGGCCGCGGCCTGATCGACCTTGGCGTCGAAGCCGGTGAGCGGGTCGCGATTCTTGCCAGCACGCGGCCGGAGTGGGTCTATTCGTCGTTCGCGGTCAGCTCGGCCGGCGCTGTTGTCGTTCCGATCTACGCGACCAACGCGCCCGATGAGTGCGAGTGGGTCGCCGGTAACTCCGAGGCAGCAGGGATCGTCGTCGAGGATGCTGAACAGTACGCCAAGATCGCCGAAGTTCGCGCTCAACTTCCGGCGCTTCGCTTTGTCATCGTGATCGATCCGAGCGGCGAGACCGGTGACGCGATCCCGCTCGATCAAGTTCGCGCCCGCGGCCGCGAAATCGACCAGCAGCAGCTGACCGACCGGATCGCAGCGGTCACGCCGCAAGACCCCTACACCTTCATCTACACATCCGGCACGACCGGCCCGCCAAAGGGCTGCGTCCTGTCGCACCAGAACTACCGCTCGGTGCTGAGCATGGTCAGCGAGCGCGGCCTGTTCAAAGGCGGCGAGGATGTTGTCTACCTGTTCCTGCCGCTGGCCCACGCCTTCGCAATCCTCGTCGCGCTCGGCGCGGCCGACACCGGCACAACAATTGCCTACTGGACCGGCGACACGAAGGCGATCATCACCGACCTTGCCGAGATCAAGCCGACCTACCTACCGTCGGTACCGAGGATCTTCGAGAAGATCTACACGCTCGTCTCAGGCAGTGTTGAGCCTGAGCTGATGAAGCAGGCGACCGCTGTTGGCGTGCAGGTCCGCGATCTACAGATCAGCGGCCAGCCGGTGCCTGACGAATTGCAGGCGGCCTTCGATCAGTTCGACGAGAAGCTTTATGCCAACGTGCGGCTGGCGTTCGGCGGCAACGTTCGCGAAGCGGTCACCGGAGCGGCGCCGATCGCCCCCGCGATCCTCGAGTTCTTCTACGCCGCAGGAGTGCCGGTGATGGAGGGCTACGGAATGACCGAGACGGCGACCGTTGCGACGACGTCAACCCCCGAGGCGCACCGCTTTGGATCGGTCGGCAAGCCGCTGCCAGGCGTTGAGATAAAGATCGCCGAAGAGGACGGCGAGATCCTGATCAAGGGCGCCAACATCTTCGGCGGCTACTGGAAGAACGACGACGCCAGCTTCGGCGCGGTGATCGACGGCTGGCTGCACACCGGCGACGTTGGCCACGTCGATGATGACGGCTTCGTCTTTATTACCGGCCGCAAGAAGGACATCATCATCACGGCCGGCGGCAAGAACCTGACGCCCGCCAACCTCGAAAACGACATGAAACAGAACCGCTGGGTCAGTCAGGCCGTAATGCACGGCGACAAGCGCCCCTTCCCGGTGATGCTGATCACGCTCGACGAGGAGGAGATCATTCCCTGGGCGACAGCAGAAGGGATCGAAGACACTTCGATCGCCGCACTGGCCAAAAACGACCAGGTAATCGCGATGATCCAGCAGGTCCTGGACGGCGCCAACGCCAAATATGCGCCGGTTGAGCAGGTCAAGAAGTTCTTTATTCTTGAGCACGACCTGACGCAGGAGACCGACGAGCTGACGCCGACGATGAAGGTCAAGCGGAACGTTGTTGGCGAGAAGTACGCCGACCGCTTCGACGCGCTCTACGAATCCTGATAGCGGTAGCGCAGCCCATAGCCCGCAGGGACCGTACCCTGTGAACTGATGCGCACAGATCCAAGCGATACTGGCGGCCTGTTTGTCGGCCGTCGGCCCGGCACGCGGCCGATTCACTACCGCGGCAAGCCGGTCCTCGGCAACCGCCGCCAGCGACGCCGTGACGCGCTGCTCGGGCACTGCGTGCTGATCCTGATGGTGCTGATCAACCTGACCTTCTGGGGGCCGGTCGAGGCCGGCTGGCTGTGGATCGTCTCGCACATCCCGCCGCTCGTTGACCACATCTTCTTCGCGATCGTGGTCGCCTTCCTTGGCATCCTGCTGACACTGATCGCTGGCCTGATGGTCTGCAAGGAACTGGACCGGGCTTGGGTGCTGCTGCGGCGCGCATCGGGCGTCGATCAGCGCGACGGCGTGATCGGCCGTGTCTTTGCCTACACGGCGCTGGTCGGCGGGACGATCTTTGTCGCTTGGATGGTCTTTGGCGGCGGACTGGCCGGCTCGCCAACAGGACCGAGCGTTGGCTGATGGGGCTGCTCGACCACTACAAGCAGTTCGAAGAGATGGACCCCGAGGAGGTCAGCGCCCAGCTGCGCGCCGAGGCCGACGAGCGGCGGCGCAGAGCACTGACAACCGTCGACCATCTGGACCTGTCGTCAACAACCTGGCCGAAATACCCGCCGTCATCGGTCGTCGCGGCGATCACCTTCACAGCGCGCCGCGGGCTACACAACTACATGGAACCAGCCGGTGAGCTGCGCGCCGAACTGGCGCACCGCCACAGCGTTCCGGCCGAGCGGATCGTGATTGGCGACGGCGCTTCGCAGCTGCTCGTCAGCGCCGCACAGAACCTGATGAAGCCCGGCGACGAGCTGATTACGCCGTGGCCCTCCTACCAGCTGTACCCGGTGATGGCGCGCGAAGCCGGCGGCGAAGTTGTGACAGCGGCGAGCCACAGCGTCGACGCAATCCTTGCCTGCGTAACGAAGAAGACGCGGCTCGTCGCGCTCTGCAACCCGAACGATCCGAGCGGCGAGCTGATCAGCACCGCCGAGATCAGGCGGCTGCTTGAGGCGCTGCCTAAGCGCGTCGCGCTGCTGCTCGACGAAGCGCTGCGAGATTTCATCGCAAGTGAACGGCTCGACGCGACCGTGGCGCTCTGCGACGAGCACCCACGGCTGCTGATCTTCCGCAGCTTCTCGAAGGTCTGGGGGCTGGCCGGGCTGCGCTGCGGCTACGTAATCGGCGGCCCCGGCAGCGAAATGCTGCTGAGCGGGCTTGGTCCGCCGCTCGGCATCGGCGAGCTTACGCAGGCCGGGGTGCTCGAGGCGCTGCGCACGATCGCACCGATCGTCACGGCACGGGCGGCGACGGTGATCGAGCAGCGCACTCTGCTGCGCACGCAGCTTGCCAAACTTCCGATTGAACTCGGACCGCCGAGCGAAGCAAACTTGCTGTGGCTGGCAGCCGAATCGATCGACGGCGCTGAGCTGGCCGGCCGGTTGGCAAAGGCCGGCGTGATCGTGCGATCGGGCGGCACACTGGGCGACCCTCGCCGTATCCGCGTTGCGGTGCAGAACGCTGCTGCCAGCGAGCGGCTGCTGCGGGCTCTGAGCGGCGTGCTTTAGCGGCGCGCCGCAGCGCGCTGCTTCGGGCGCAGCTGCGGCATCGCGATCTCGTCGATCGGTTCGTCCGCCGACTGGCGCAGCAGCGTGCTGGTGGTCTGCTGGAGGATCCGCCGCCAGGCGCGCGTCTTCTCCTGCTCGCGCGTGACGTGCTTGACAACCTTCCGCACCCTTGTTGCGGAGATCTCGATCCCGTGACGCCCGAAGATCTCCTTGTAGTCCTCGTAGTGCTCGGCAAGCTTGACGGTTACCGACTGGAAGCCGTGCCGGGCAATCTCAATCCGCTTGCTGTAGTCCAAGATCGAGGTCTGGAACATCAGCATGTCGTCGGCCTCCGGCTCGATCAGCACGATGTCAACCTCTGGGTAGCGCTGCTGCCACTGACCAGCCATCTCGTGCAGCCGCTGGTAGGCGAGCAGCTTGAAAGTTTGGTAGCCGATCTGGGCAATCCCCATATCGCTGACGTGGCTGGGCCGCTCGCCAACGCCGTGCTGGTCGGCCGCAGCGGGGTCGACGACCAGCGGCACGATCGGGTTGATCACAACGATCAGCGTCGCGCCGGCGGCCACCGCAATGTCAACGTTGGTGGTTGAGATGATGCCGCCGTCGACCAGCTCGCGGTCGCGGACCTTGACCGGCTTAAAGACCATCGGCAGCGCCGATGAGGCCCGCACAGCGAGCGAGATCGGCACATCGTCCCAGCCCTCTTCGCCAAAGACGACGCGCTCGCAGCTATCGAGATCGGTCGCTGTCAGGTATAGCTCGCAGCCCAGCGCGCGGATATCATCGGTCCGCTCAGGGTCGCTCAGCACCTCCTTCAGGTAGTTCTCGATGCCGGCGCCGCTGTAGATACCTGACGGAAGATCCTCGCTCAGACCCAGCAGCAGGTCCATCACCGAGATACTGCGCCAACGCGGCGCAAGGCCCCACGCCAAGCGCGCAAGGCGGGCCGGCAGCAGCGCTCCGGTCCGTGCGTACTCGAGCAGATTCAGACTCAGCATCGTGCCCAGCCGCAGGTCCTTAAAAGAGCCCGACTTTTCGCCGCTAACTACGCGCATCATCTCTTCCGGCGTGACGCCGTTGGCAGCCAGCGCGGCAACGAACGAACCGGCGCTGGTGCCAACGTAGATGTCAAAGTCGTTGACGCTGCGGTTAACGGCGAGCAGGTCGAGCGCCCGCAGCGCGCCGATCTCATAGACGCCGCCGGTCATGCCACCGCCGCCGAGCACCAAGGCGGTCTTCTCAGGGCGCTTCTTCGCTGCGCTGCCGCTTCGCTTGCGTTTTGCAGAGGCGATTTTTACGACATCGGCCATTACTTACATTCTACGGCGTTGACGCTCGGTAACGCGCTGCGTCATCGGCGCTGTGTGCACCGCTAGCTGCGCATGCCCGGTACGGCAGTCGCTACCGTTCCTGTTGTGACGTGGACTAAGCGCACTGCGCTGCTCTGCGCAGCTTTCGCTGCCGCGGCGGCAGCTGGCCCGGTCGGCCCCGCGCAGGCAATCACGAAGGCGACGATGCAGAAGAAGATTGCCAGTGCGCTGCTGCATGCCGGCGCCAGTAGCGGCGCGCTGGTCAGCGACCTGACCAGCAACGAGACGCTCTATGCGGCCCGCGCCGACCTCGCCCGAGTCCCTGCCTCGGTCGAGAAGCTGTACACCACATCTACCGCGCTTGGCCGCTTTGGCGCGAGGGCGCGGTTCACAACTGTGCTGCTGCGCTCCGGACCGATCGATCAGACAGGCCGCCTCTACGGTGATCTGATTCTGCGCGGCGGCGGTGACCCAACACTCAGCACCAGCGACATCACGGCACTTGCCGCGGCAGCCAGCAAAGCCGGCATCAAGCGGATCGACGGCGCCGTCGTCGGTGACGAAACAGCCTTCGACAAGCGCCGCGGCGGGCCTGCCAGCGGCTGGAGCGTTGACGGCTACATCGGCGGCTCGCTCGGCGCGCTGGTCGTCAATAGAGGCTCCGGCGCCAACCCCGGACTGGCTGGGGCTCGCGCGCTGGCCCGCGCGCTGCGCCGGCGTGCGATCACTAGCACCCGGGCAACCCGTACTGGAGCGACGCCCGCGGCTGCAACGCCACTGAAGACTGTCCGTTCGCCTGCCGTCAGCAACCTGATCGCGATGACAAATATCCCGTCAGACAACTTCCTCGCCGAGATGCTGATCAAAAACCTCGGCGCCCGCTTTGGCGGCGCCGGCAGCACGACCGCTGGCGCCGGCGTCGTGCGCCGCTACCTGCGACGCTTTGGCCTGCGGCCGCAGATCAGCGACGGCTCCGGCCTGTCGCGCCGCAACCGCACGTCGCCGCGCCAAGTCGTCGGCCTGCTGGCAGCAATCCACAACAGTCCGCACCAGAGCGTCTTCGAGGATTCGCTCGCCGTAGCGGGCCGCAGCGGCACGCTTGCAAGGCGAATGAACGGCAGCGCCGCCGAGGGGGCCTGCCGCGGCAAGACCGGCACGCTGAGTGATGTCAGCGGCCTGTCGGGGCTTTGCCGCGCCGCTAACGGCCACATCATCGTCTTTTCGATCCTGATGAACAGCGTCTCACCGGCTAGCGCCCGCCGCTTGCAGGACCGTGCGGTCGAGGCGATCGCGCGCTACAGCGACTGAGCAGGTTCCAGCTAGCCGAGTAACGCCAGCAGCGCCGCCTCGTCAAGCACCGTTACTCCAAGCCGCTCGGCCTTCTCAAGCTTCGATCCGGCCGCCGCGCCGGCAACCAAGTAGTCGGTCTTCTTCGAAACCGACGTTGTGACGCGGCCGCCGGCGGCGAGGATCTGTTCGCTCGCCTGTTCGCGCGTCAGCGTCGGCAGCGTCCCTGTCAGGACAAAGGTCTTGTCGGCCAGCGGTCCTTCGCCCGGAGCCGGCCCGGCCTGCTCAAACTGCAGCCCGGCGCTGCGCAGCTCGTCGATCAGCGCCCTCATCTGCGGTTCGGCAAGCTGGCTGGCGATCAGCTGCCCGACGATCGGGCCAACCCCGGGCGCGGTGGCAATCGCCTCGGCGTCGGCGGCCAGCAGCTCGTCAATCGTGCGCAGGCGCTGAGCGAGGCTGCGCCCGGTCACCTCGCCAACGCCCTCAATCCCAAGCGCAAACAGGACACTCGCGAAGGGCCGCTGCTTCGACCCTTCAAGCGCGTCGATAAGGGCCCCAGCTGACAGCTCGCCGAGCCCTTCAAGCTGCGCCAGTTGACTGACGGTCAGTTTGTAAAGGTCGCCGGCGTTCTCAATCAGACCGGCCGTGAGCAGCACGACGATCAGCTTCTCCCCCAGCCCGTCAACATCCATCGCGCCGCGTGAGACGAAGTGCGTCAGCAGCGCTTCGCGCCGCCCCGCGCAGGCAGCGTTCGGGCACTTCGTGAAGACCGAGTTCTCCGGCTTGACGGTTGCGGTGGCGCAGACAGGGCAGTTGGCGGGCGGCTTAACGGCCCGCGCGCGGCCCTTGCGCTCGGCGGCGTGCGGCGCCGGCGAGACGACCTGCGGGATCACATCACCGGCGCGCAGCACAATCACTTCGTCACCTGGACGCACGTCCTTGCGCGCCAGGTCCTGCTCGTTGTGCAGCGTCGCGTGCTGCACAACGACGCCGCCAAGCTCAACCGGTTCAAGCACAGCAAACGGATGCAGGTCGCCAAATTTGCCGACGCTCCACTCAATCGCCTTCAGCCCCGTCAGCTTTGTTGTCGGCGGGAACTTCCAGGCGATCGCCCAGCGCGGATCGCGGCCAACGACGCCAAGCCGACGCTGCAGCTCGGCATCATCGACTTTGATCACGACGCCGTCGATCTCAAAGCTGAGACTGCCGCGACGCTGCTGCCAGGCAAGGCAGCGCTCGATTGCGCCGGCCTCAGTGTCGATCAGCTCGATCTCGCTGTTAACTGGGAAGCCGCGGCCCCGCAGCCAGTCGAGCGTCTGGAACTGCGAGTCGAAGCTCAGCCCCCCGCTGGCGCCGACGCCGTAAGCCCAGAGCGAGAGTGGCCGCTCAGCGGTGAGCCGCGGGTCCAGCTGGCGCAGCGTGCCAGCGGCGGCATTGCGCGGGTTCATGAAGGTCGGCTGACCGGCCTCGGCGCGGCGCTCGTTGAGCTGCTGAAAGTCGGCTAGCGACATGTAGACCTCGCCGCGCACCTCGATCATCGGCGGAGCATCCTCGATCCGCAGCGGCACAGTTGGGATCGTGCGCAGGTTGTGCGTCACGTCCTCGCCGACCTCACCGTTGCCGCGTGTCGCGCCGCGTTCCAGCACGCCGTCGCGGTAGATCATCGAGATTGCCAGGCCGTCAACCTTCGGCTCGCAGACATAGCGAAAGGCGGCGTCATCGATCGCTTCGCGCGCCAAGTGGTTGCGCATCCGCAGCACCCAGGCATCGAACTCCTCCGGACTACGGGCATTTGCGAGCGACCACATCGGCTCCGGGTGCGTGACCTTCTTCAGCTCACTAACCGGCTCGGCGCCGACCCGCTGGGTCGGCGAGTCGGCCGTGATCAGCTCCGGATTGTCGCGTTCAAGCTCGCGCAGTTGATCGAGCAGCGCGTCGTACTCGTCGTCACCGATCGTCGGATCGTCGAGCAGGTAGTAGCGCTCATTGTGGCGACCTAGCTCGGCGCGCAGCTCGGCGGCTCGTTTGGCTGCCGCACTCACGGCGCGTCGCTGGCCGCTGCTTCCAGCAGGCTGCCTAGATCGTGAGAGCCGATCGCCTCGATCCCCGGCTCGTACGTCAGGTCAAAGTGGAGCGGCGTCACGGCGATCCGGCCGGCCGCCAAAGCCGCCAGGTCGGTCCCCGGCTCGTCGTGGTAGCCATGCTTCTCGCCGTAGATCGTGAAGCGGCGGCGGCCATTCTCGCCCTGCTCAGTCAGCGTTAGCTGGTCGCGGTAGATCCGCTTACCGAGCCTCGTTACCTCGACTCCGCTCGGCGCCTCGCCGGGGACATTGACGTTGATCAACGTGCCGTCGGGCAGCGGGCTCCGTGTGACGTGAGCGGCCAGCGCTGCGACAAAGCGGGCGGCCGTCTCAAACTGGAAGTCGCGGCCCCAGCGGAAGTCCATCTCACGGCTAGTCGACTGCTGCGAAACGGCGATTGCCGGAATCCCCAAAACTATTCCCTCGAGCGCGGCGGCGACGGTCCCCGAATAGGTCACGTCATCGCCAAGGTTTGCACCGTGATTGATACCGGAGAGGATCAGGTCGGGGTAGAAGCCCTCGACCAGGCCGAGCGTCCCAAAGCGCACGCAGTCAACCGGCGTGCCATCGGTGGCAAAGCCAAAGCTGCCGTCGTCAAAATCGATCTGCTCGACCCAGAGCGGCTTATGCGTCGTGATCATCCGCGCAAACGCCGAGCGATTACCGTCTGGGGCGATCGTCACCAGCTCAATCGACGGCAGCGCGACGAGCGCGCGGCGCAGCGCCTGCAGCCCGTCGGCCTCAATGCCGTCGTCGTTGGTAAGAAGAACCTTCATCGCGCTCCAGTCAGAAGGTTAGAGCGCGGCGCGGGCAGCGCCGAGCGTAAAACGAACAGCGCCAGCTCAGACGAGTTCGAGATAGACCATCTCGGTCGAGTCGCTGCGGCGAGGCCCAAGCTTGAGGATCCGCGTGTAGCCGCCGGGACGCTCCGCGTAACGCGGCGCGACCTCTTCAAAGAGCTTGTGGACGGCCGAGGCATCCTGGCCGAGCGCCGACAGCGCCTGACGGCGAGCGTGCAGGTCGCCGCGCTTGGCAAGCGTGATCAGCTGCTCAAACTCTGGCTTGACGGCCTTCGCCTTGGCCTCCGTCGTCTTGATCCGTTCGTGCTCAATCATCTCCTTGCAGAGGTTGCGGATCAACGCCTTCCGATGAGAAGGGCTGCGGCTGAGCTTGTGGCGGGTTTTCTGGTGACGCATCGCTTTGACCTCAGTCGTCGCGCAATGAGAGGCCGCGCGCTGCCAGCGTCTCAATCACTTCATCGATTGACTTCTTGCCGAAGTTCGGGATCGCGTTCAGTTCAGCCTCAGACTTGGCCAACAGATCGGCGATCGTCTGGATGCCAGCCCGCTTAAGACAGTTGTAGGAGCGGACGCCAAGCTCCAGCTCCTCGATCAGGAAGTCGTCGAGCGGGCCGCCAGCGACGACCGGGGGGCCTGCGCCGCCAAAGCCGACCGGGTCGAGCTGATTGACCGGTCCGGCTCGAAGCTCCTCGATCCGATCCTCATCGGTGAAGATCGCCAGCTGCGAGATCAGAATCTCGGAAGCCTCACGCAGCGCTGTCTGCGGGTCGAGCGAACCATCGGTCTCGATGTCGAGCGTCAGCTTGTCGAAGTCGGTGCGCTGACCGACACGGGCCTGCTCAACTGCGTAGGCGACGCGCTTGACAGGCGAGAAGAGCGAGTCGATCGGGATAACACCGATCGGCTGGTCGTCGCTCTTGTTGTCCTCTGCCAGCCGGTAGCCGCGGCCGCGGCCAATCGTCAGATAAAGCTCCAGCTTCGTCTTGCTCTCAAGTGTCGCGATGTGGATCTTCGGGTTGAGGATCTCAACGCCGATAGGAAGGTCGATGTCTTTCGCCCTAATCTCGCCCGGACCGGTGACGACGAGCGGCGCTTCAATCTCAGTCGCGTCGGAGTGCATTCGGCAGACGATCCCTTTGAGGTTGAGGATGATGTCGGTGACATCCTCGGTCACCCCTTCGATCGTCGAGAACTCGTGCCTTACGCCTTCGATCCGCACGCTCGTCACGGCCGCGCCGGAGAGCGAGCTGAGCAGTACGCGGCGCAGTGAGTTGCCAAAGGTGTAACCAAAGCCGCGGTCAAGCGGTTCGATTACGAACGATCCGCTGTCCTCGTTGCTTGTGTCGCTGGTGATCCGGGGAATCTGAAAGTCAAGCATCTGAACGATTCAATCCTGTGGTTGTGATCGGTGCGGCGCCAAGCTCGGCGACCGCCTGACGCGCTGCCTGCCGCAAGCGGCGGGCGCGCGATACTTATTTACTACTTCGAATACAGCTCAACGATGAGCTGTTCCTGCACCGGCGTCGTGATCTCACGACGCTCGGGGGCACGCAGAATCTTTGCTGTCAATCCCTCATGGTCGGCCTCCAACCAAGCCGGCACCTGAGCGGTCAGTTCGGTCGCCCCGCGCACAACAGTCTCTGCCGGGCTGCCGCTCTTGAGCGCGATGATGTCGCCCTCGTGGACTTGGAAGCTGGGGATGTCGACGCGGCGGCCATTGACCGTCCAGTGGCCGTGGCTGACCATCTGCCGCGCTTGGCGGCGTGAGCCAGCGAAGCCGAGCCGTACGAGCACGTTGTCAAAGCGACGCTCAAGCATCTGCAGTAGGTTCTCGCCGGTGATCCCGTCCTGACGGCTTGCGCGGTCGTAGTAAAGGCGGAACTGCGTCTCCAACACGCCGTAATAGCGACGGGCCTTCTGCTTCTCGCGTAGCTGCACGCGGTACTCGCTCTGCTTCTGACGGCCACGGCCATGATCGCCGGGCGGATAGGCGCGGCGTTCAATCGAGCACTTGTCGGTCAGGCAGCGCTCGCCTTTGAGGAAGAGCTTCTCGCCTTCGCGGCGGCACTGCTTGCACTGCGGAGATGTATCGCGAGCCATTGCGGCTGCCCCCTATACGCGCCGCCGCTTGCGCGGCCGGCATCCGTTGTGGGCTTGCGGCGTTACGTCGCGAACGCTGATCACTTCGAGGCCAGCGGCCTGCAGTGAGCGAATCGCCGTCTCGCGGCCGGAGCCCGAGCCCTTGACGTAGACATCAACCTTCTGAAGTCCCTGCTCGATCCCCTTACGGGCGGCCGAGTCGGCAGTCACCTGCGCGGCAAACGGTGTCGACTTGCGCGAGCCCTTGAAGCCAGCGCCGCCGGCCGACTCCCAGGCAATCACGTTGCCCTGACGATCGGTCAGCGAGACGATCGTGTTGTTGAAAGAGGTCTTGATATGAGCTTGGCCGACAGGGATGTTCCTCTTGACCTTGCGGCGGCCACGGGCTGGGCGTTTAGGAGCGGGCACTCAGAGAATCCTCAAGTCTTGGTTGCTGCTTTCTTGCCGGCGACCTGCATCCGCTTGGGACCCTTGCGGGTGCGCGCGTTGGTCTTGGTTTTCTGACCACGGACCGGAAGACCGCGGCGGTGACGGATACCGCGGTAGCAGCCAATCTCGCTAAGCCGCTTGATGTTCTGTGAGCGCTCACGGCGCAGGTCGCCTTCGACCAGCGAACCGCCGTCGACGGCGGTGCGCAGCTTGGCGACCTCGTCCTCAGTCAGGTCGCGGACGTAGGTATCGGGGTTGATCTTGGCCTCGCTGAGGATCGAGTTGGCGGTCGAGCGGCCGATCCCGTAGATGTAGGTGAGGCCGATCTCAACGCGCTTGTTGAGCGGAATATTGATTCCTGCGATGCGAGCCATTTAGATCGTTACCCCTGACGCTGCTTGTGGCGCGGATTTGGGCAGATGACGAACACAACGCCGCGGCGCCGGATCACGTTGCATTTTTCGCACATCGGCTTCACCGACGGTCGTACCTTCATAATTCCTTCTTCGTCGATGGGCCGAAAAGCGGCTCTGGCGACCGCAGGGGTGCGCCGCTACCACTCGCGGACAGAGACGCTCCGTCGCTGGAGCGCACACGAGTCCACACGGTAGCAAAAAGCGGCAACCAGGCCGCGTCCGGGCGCGCATCAGCCAGCTCCGATCAGCTCGCGCCAAGGTGTCAGAACGCGCGGCCCGTCGGCGGTAACCGCCACCGTGAACTCAAAATGTGCCGCAAGTGAGCCATCTTGGGTGAAGATTGCCCAGCCGTCGGGGCCGATTTGGACGGCGTGAGCACCGGCCGTAACCATCGGCTCAATCGCCAACACCATCCCCACTTCCAGCCGCGGCCCGCGACCGGCGGGGCCATAGTTGGGAATCTGCGGATCTTCGTGCATCTGGCGACCAACGCCATGGCCGACCAGCGTTTGAACAACCGAGAAGCCGTCGGCCTCGACGCAGCGCTGAACGGCGTGGGAGATATCGCCGACCCGGCCGCCATCCTGAACCTGATCGACCGATGCAAGCAGCGACGCCTCAGTCACGGCGATCAGCGACTCGGCTTCAACCGTAACCTCGCCGACCGCGAACGTACAGGCGGCGTCGGCCACCCAGCCGTCGAGTGTCACGCCGATATCGACCGAAAGAATGTCGCCATCGGCCAGTTGATAGTTGCCGGGGATGCCGTGAACGACGATCGAATTGGGCGATGTGCAGATCGATCCGGGGAAGCCGTTGTAGCCCTTGAACGAAGGCTCGGCGCCTTGCGAACGGATGAAGCGTTCGGCCGCTTGGTCGAGTTCGGCGGTCGTCACGCCGGCCGCGATCTTGCCGGAGATCAACTGCATCGTGCGCGCGTGGATCTCGCCGGCAGCGGCGATTCGATCGATCTCGTCAGGCGTCTTCTTGATGATCACAGCGCGCCGCGAACCGCTCAGATCGTCTCTTCGAGCTTCAGCGTCGCGATCGTGGCGCGAATGTGATCAAAGACCTCCGTCGGCGAGGCCGACCCATCGAAGCGATGCAGCAGACCAAGCTCCTCGTAGTAGCCGACCAGCGGCGCTGTCTGCTCGTGATACACGGCGAGCCGGTTACGAACTGTCTCGGGTTTGTCATCCTCGCGCTGGACAAGCGGTGTTCCGTCGACGTCGTCGAGCCCCTCAACCTGCGGTGGGTCAAAATCGACGTGATAGACACGGCCCGAAGCCGGATTGACGCGCCGCCCTGAAAGCCGCCGCACGATCTCTTCGTCATCAACCTCCAGCAGCAGCACTCCGGTCAGCTTGCGCTCAACCTTCTGCAGGTCCACAGCAAGCGCTTCGGCCTGCGGAATCGTGCGCGGGACGCCATCGAGCAGAAAGCCGTCACGCGCCTCGCTGCGGCCGATTGCCTCGAGCAGCACGCCGATGATCAGATCGTCGGGGACCAGGTTGCCAGCGTCCATGTAGCTAGCCGCCAGTTCGCCCAGCTCAGTCTGCTCAGCAACGGCCTGACGGAGGATCTCGCCGGTCGAAATGTGCGGCAGCTCAAACTCGCTGCGCAGGCGGTCGGCCTGGGTGCCCTTGCCGACGCCGGGCGGGCCGATCAGGATCAGGTTCAGCTCGGCCATCGCTACTTAAGGAAGCCCTCGTAATTACGCATCATTAGCTGCGCTTCTAGCTGCTTCATCGTGTCGAGCGCGACGCCAACGACGATCAGCAGCGATGTGCCGGCAAAGAAAAAGGTGGCGCCGGTCTGGTTAATCAGGATGGTCGGCAGCGCCGCGACGGCGGCCAGATAGAGTGCACCGGGGAAGGTCAACCTTGCGAGGATCCGGTCAAGGAACTCGGCCGTCGGCCGACCGGGTCTGACCCCGGGGATGAAGCCTCCGTACTTCTTCAAGTTATCGGCCTGATCGACCGGATTGAAGGTGATCGCCGTATAGAAGTAGGTGAAGACGATGATGAACAGGACCTCGCCCACCAGATAGGCCGCGCCGGACGGGCTGAAGAAGTTCGACAGATCCTGCGCCCATGGCGTGCCGATCAGCTGGCCAACGGTGGGCGGGAAAGCCATGATCGATGCAGCGAAGATCACCGGGATAACGCCGGCCATGTTGACGCGCAGCGGCAGATAGGTCTGGCCGCCGCCGCTCATTCGGCGGCCGATCACACGCTTCGCGTACTGCACCGGTATTCGCCGTTGGCCTTCTTGCATGAAGACGACTGCGGCGACAACGGCCAAGGCCAGGAACGGCATAATCACCTTGAAGACGGGGTCGGGGCTAGTCCACCACGAGCTGACGCCGCTCGGCAGGCCGGAGACAATCGAGGCAAAGATCATCAGCGAGATGCCGTTGCCGATGCCGCGCTGCGTGATCAGCTCGCCCATCCACATCACGACAACACAGCCCGCTGTAAGCGTCAGGACGATCAGGAAGAGCGTGCCAGCGTTGAAGTTGTTAATTACCGGCTGGCCGGCGCTGGCCTCAAAGCTCCTGAACATAAATACGTAACCAATCGACTGCGCGAAGGCCAGCCCGACCGTCAGGTAGCGCGTGTACTGAGTGATCTTTACTTGTCCGACCTCGCCCTCCTTCGAGAGCTTCTCAAGTGACGGCAAAACAACGGTCAGCAGCTGCAGGATGATCGACGCTGTGATGTACGGCATAATCCCGAGTGCGAAGATCGCAATCCTCGAAAGGCCGCCACCGGAGAACGTGTTGAGCAGGTTGAGAATCCCGCCGCCGCCGAACTGCTCCTGAATCTGATCGACTGCCTCGGTATCGACGCCGGGGACCGGGATGTAGGCGCCGAACCGGTAAAACGCAAGCAACAGCCCTGTAAACGCAAGCTTCTTGCGAATATCTGGGACCGAGAAGGCGCTGAAAATCGTCGAGATCATGGCGCGGTGGTGCCGGGCGCCTCAGCCTCACTTCCAACTGTTACGCACTTGCCGCCCGCGGCCTCGATAGCGGCGCGCGCCGAAGCGCTAAAGCCATGCGCGTGAACGGTCAGCGGCTTAGTGATCTCGCCCTTTGCTAGGACCTTCACGGGGATCTTGCGTCGCGTCCCCAAGCCGTGCGAGACGAGCGACTCAATCGTCACCTCGGCGCCGGAATCAAAGCGCTCCTCAAGATCCTTCAGGTTGACGGCCTGCGTGTGCGTGCGGAACGGCTCAAAGGGCATCGACTTCTTCATGTTCGGGCCGCGCAGCTTGCGCATCCGAACCTGGATCGGCATCTGGCCGCCCTCGAAGCGCGCGCGGTCCTTCGAACCTGAGCGTGAGCCGTAGCCCTTGTGACCGCGGCCCGACGTCTTGCCGTGGCCGGAGCCGTGGCCGCGACCAACGCGCCGGCGCGGCGAACGGCTGCCGGCCGATGGTGAAAGGTTGTGCAGGCCAAAGCGCTCCGCCTCGTCGCCCGACGCAGCAGGCTTCGCCGCAGCGGCAGGCTTCTTCGCGGCAGCAGCAGGCTTCTTCGCAGCGGCAGGCTTCTTCGCGGCAGCAGCAGACTTCGCAGCAGCGGCAGGCTTGTCGGGCTCGGCCGACTCGTCGGCCGGCTTCTTCGGGTCAGCGGCCATCAGGCGTCCTCTCCTTCAATCCGCACGAGGTGACGAACTGTGTGGAGCATGCCGCGCGTCGGCGGCGTGTCGCCAACCTCGACCGTCTGGCCGATTCGGCGCAGACCAAGCGATCGCAGAGTGTCCCGCTGGAAAGCTTGACTGCCGTTGCTTGAACGAACCTGAGTGACGCGGATCGCACTCATGCCGGCGGCTCCTCGGCCTGCTCAGCCGCCTCGGCCTGCTCAGTCGCCTCAGCCGTCTCAACAGCTTCGACCGCGGCTGCCTCTTCAACGGCAACAGCGCCGTTCCCGGCGGTCTCGCCCTCGGCTTCGAGCACCGCTTCGGGCGCGGGCGCCGGCGCCGGCTTCAGGCCGAGTACCTCGTTGATCGACAGTCCACGCAGCTCGGCCACTTCGGCCGGCGTGCGCAGGCTACGCAGCCCCTCAACGGTCGCCTTGACGAGGTTGATCGGGTTCTGCGAACCAAGGCTCTTCGAAAGGATGTCGTGAATCCCGGCAAGCTCCAGCACTGCGCGCACGCCGCCACCGGCGATCACGCCGGTACCGGGTGATGCAGGCTTCATGAAGACGCGCCCGGCGCCAAAGATGCCGGTCGTCTGGTGCGGGATCGTCGAGCCGTAACGAGGGACGCGGAAGAGGTTCTTCTTAGCCTGCTCAACGCCCTTCTGGATTGCCACGGGGACCTCTTTGGCCTTGCCGTAGCCGACGCCGACGACGTCCTTCTCGTCGCCGACTACAACCAGTGCGGTGAACGAGAAGCGGCGGCCGCCCTTGACGACCTTGGCAACGCGGTTGATCTCAACGACGCGTTCCTGAAGGTCAAGCCCTGAGGCGCTGACTGTGCGGTCAATTTCCATGCTTAGATCAGCCTCATTTTCTTGCTCATACGCGCAGTCCGCCTTCGCGGAGTCCTTCGGCAAAGCTCTTAACGCGGCCGTGGTAGCGGTAGCCGCCGCGGTCGAAAACGACGGCGCTTGTGCCGGCCGCCTTGGCGCGCTCGGCCAACAGCTTGCCGAGCTGCTCGGCCTGTTCCATCGGCGCCAGCGAGCGAACTTCAGCCTCGGTCCAGCTGACGGCAGCGATCGTGTGACCCTTCGAGTCGTCGATCATCTGCGCGCTGATGCCGCGGTTCGAACGGAAGACCGAAACGCGTGGCCGCTCGGCCGTGCCGATCACCTTCGCGCGAACGCGGCGCTGGCGACGCAGGCGGCCCTGAGCTCTCGTAGCCGGGCTCATGCTCGCTTACCAACCTTGCGGATCACGTGCTCGCCCTGATAGCGGATTCCCTTGCCCTTGTAGGGCTCCGGCGGGCGGCTCTTACGGATGTTTGCGGCTGTCTCGCCGACAACCTGCTTTGAGATCCCCTTGACGATCACGGTCGTCGGCTGAGGAACATCGAAGCTGATTCCCTCCGGCGCGTTGATCTCGACCGGGTGCGAATAGCCGAGTGCCAGCGTCAGCTTCGAGCCTCTTAGGGCTGCTCGGTAACCGACGCCCTGAATCTCAAGCGTCTTCTCATAGCCCTCGGTGACACCTTCAACCATGTTGGCAACCAGCGAACGCGTTAGCCCGTGCAGCGAACGATGCTCGCCGCGGTCGGTGGGCCGCGTGACGATCAGCTCAGCGCCCTCTTGGGCGACCGTGATGTCGCGCGGGATCCGCTCGCTCAGCTCGCCCTTGGGGCCCTTCACGCTGACCAGATCAGGCTCAATCTTGACCTCAACGCCATCAGGCACCGGGATTGGTTTTCTGCCGATTCGTGACATTGGTTACCAGACGAAAGCCACGACTTCGCCGCCGACACCCGCTGCGCGGGCCTCGTGGCCGGTCATGACTCCCCTTGAAGTCGAAACGATTGTTGTTCCCATGCCACCCTGAACCTTCGGGATGCTGCCGTGGTCGACGTAGTAACGCTGGCCGGGGCGCGAAGCGCGCTTCAGGCCGGTGATTGCGCTGCGACGGTCATCCGAGTACTTCAGCTGCACGGCAAGCACGTCGCCTGGGTGGTCGGCGTCATGCTCACGCATCTCATAGCCGGTGATGTAGCCCTGCTCGGTCAGGATCCGTGCGATCTCGCGCTTTAGCTTCGATGCAGGGATCTGAACGACGTCGTGCTCGGCGATGATGCCGTTGCGCACGCGGGTCAGGAAGTCGGCTATCGGGTCTGTCATTGACATTGGTTGCTCTTCTCCCCTTACCAGCTGCTCTTCGTCATTCCGGGGATATAGCCGTTGTGCGCGAGCTCACGCAGGCAGATCCGGCAGACGCCGAACTTGCGGTAGACAGCGCGTGACCGACCGCATCGGCTGCAGCGGCTGTAACCACGGGTCGGGTACTTGGGGGTGCGCGACTGCCTGACGCGCTGGGAAGTTTTGGCCATTACTGATCGGTCTCCTCGGCGGGCTGATCGTCAGCCTCGTCGCCTGTTTCGTCGTCGGTTTCGTCGTCGGGGGTCTCCTCGACGACCTCGGCTGCTGGCTCGTCGATCTCAGCTTCGAGCTCTTCTTCAGCGCTGTTCTTGTCAACGAACGGCATCCCGAATGCTAATAGCAACGCGCGGCCCTCTTCGTCGCTGGCAGCACTGGTCGTGATCGCGATGTCGAGGCCGCGGATCTGGTCAACGGCGTCGTAATCGATCTCCGGGAAGATGATCTGCTCACGCACGCCAATCGTGTAGTTGCCGCGGCCATCGAAGTTCGCTGGCAGGCCGCGGAAGTCGCGGATCCGCGGAATCGCAACCGACAGCAGGCGGTCAAGGAACTCGTAGGCACGATCGCCGCGCAGCGTTACAGCCAGGCCCACCGGCATGCCCTCGCGCAGTTTGAAGTTGGCAATCGACTTACGCGCGAGGCGGACGTTAGGCGCTTGGCCGGCGATCTGCGCGAGCTGACCGGCAGCGGCCTCAAGCATCTTGGAGTCCTGCTTGGCCTCGCCAACGCCCATGTTGATCGTGATCTTCTCGACCCTTGGTGCCTGCATCACCGAGCTGTAGCCGAACTGCTCAACCAAGGCAGGGCGAACTTCCTCGAAATAACGGGCCTTGAGGCGAACAGGTGTTTGAGTTGCAGTCATCTTGTTGATCAGTCGAGCTTTGTGTTGGAACGCTTTGTGACGCGGCTTCGCACGCCGCCTTCACGCGTAACGCCGACGCGGGTCGGACGCTTCTCCTTCGGATCGATTAACGCAACGTTGCTGACGTGAATCGGTCCTTCCTTCTCAATCACGCCTCCGGTTGCCGCTGCGCTGTCGCCGGTGGCGGTCGGTGACGGCTTCTGATGGCGCTTGATGATGTTCAGCCCTTCCACGTAAACCCGCTGCTTCTTGGGGTCGGCACGTAGAACACGGCCTGTCTTGCCACGATCCTTACCGCTGACAATCGCGACCTCGTCGTCGCGTCGGATACGCATCGCCATGCTAGAGCACCTCCGGAGCAAGCGAGATGATCTTCATGAAGTTCCGGTCACGCAGCTCACGGGCGACCGGCCCGAAGATGCGCGTACCAAGCGGGTTGTTGGCCTCGTCGATGATCACGGCGGCGTTTTCGTCAAAGGCGATGTAGGTGCCGTCGTCGCGGCCGAACTGCTTGCGCGTACGGACAATTACAGCCTTCACGATCTCGCCCTTCTTGACCGAGCCGTTCGGGATCGCCTGCTTGACGGTTGCGGTGATTACGTCGCCGACGTGGGCGTAGCGGCGGCTTGACCCACCCTGTACACGGATACAAAGGATCTCGCGGGCGCCGGTGTTGTCGGCGACGCGCAGGCGTGACTCGTTCTGGATCATTTCGCACGCTCCAGAACTTCGACCAGACGCCAGCGCTTGGTCGCCGACAGCGGGCGGCTCTCGATCACGCGGACGGTGTCGCCCTCGCGCGCGTCGCAGGCCTCATCGTGAGCGTGCAACGACTTCGTTGAGCGAACGATCTTATGGTACTTCGGGTGCCGCTTGGCGATGTCAATGCGGACCGTAATCGTCTTCGCTGCCTTCGTTGAGGTGACGATTCCTTGGCGCGTCTGAGCCGACCCTGGCTCGTGCTCGGCCGGCGGCGTTCCTACGCCTAGCCCGGCGGCGGCGCGCTTAACGCGCTCCTGGCCGCGGCGACGACTGCGCGCCTTGGCCTTCGCCTTGCGCAGCTCCTGACGGGCGGCCTGACGCTCTTCCGGCGTCTGCGCTGGGCGGGCTTCGCCGCTGTGGGTTGAGCGCTTGGCCTTGCGGATTGCCTTCGGGCCAACCGGCTCAGAGGCGGCTGCGGCTTCGGCTTCAGCAGGCTCGGCGGCGTCCTCAGCAGGAGCTTCCTCCTCAGCGGCAGGAGCTTCTTCAGCGGCAGGAGCTTCCTCCTCAGCAGCAGGAGCCTCCTCAGCCGCAGGAGCCTCCTCAGCGGCAGGAGCTTCCTCTTCAGCAGCAGGAGCCTCCTCAGCAGCAGGAGCCTCCTCAGCAGGGGCTTCTTCGACCGGCGCCTCTGCGGCGGCCTCCTCTACCGGGGCTGTCTCTTCTGGTGTTTCGGGCTCTGTTGTCTCGTCAGCCATCTTTAACGGATCTTTTCGGGGTCGATGCCGCGTTCACGCGCAACGGTCAGGGTACGAGCCAGCTCTCGCTTGGCGGCCTTCAGTCCTGCTGTGTTCTCCAGCTCGCCGCCGGCGTGCTGGAAGCGCAATCCGAAGATCGTCAGGCGGGCAGCCTGCACCTGCTGCTCGAGCTGCTCGGTCGTGCAATCGCGGAGATGATCGGTAGCGGCCATTAGAAGGCCTCCTCCCGCGTAACGATCTTGCTGCGCATCGGAAGCTTTCGTGCTGCAAGACGGAGCGCGTTGCGAGCCAGCGGCTCCGGCACACCGGCCAGTTCGAACATCACGCGGCCAGGCTTAACGACGGCGACCCAACCTTCGGGCGAGCCCTTACCGGATCCCATCCGGGTTTCGGCTGGCTTCTTCGTGAACGGCTTATCGGGGAAGACGTTGATCCAAACCTTGCCGCCACGCTTGATCTCACGCGTCATCGCAACGCGGGCCGCCTCAATCTGGCGGTTCGTCAGCTGCGCGTGCTCAAGTGCCTTGAGGCCGTAATCGCCAAACTGAACCGTTGTCTGGGCACGCGAGTAACCGCGGCTGCGCCCACGCATCACCTTGCGGTGCTGAACTCGCTTAGGAGAAAGCATCAGGCACCGCCTCCGCGTGGACCACGGCCACGGCCGCGGCCACCGGCGCGGTCGTCACGGCCGCTGCCACCGGCTGGGGACGGTCCCTCAAGATCGGTCAGGTCAACGCCGGTGAAGCCCTCGGGCATGATCTCGCCCTTATTGACCCAGCACTTAACGCCAATCCGGCCGAACGTCGTGCGCGCCTCAGCGAAGCCGTAGTCGATGTCGGCGCGCAGCGTATGTAGCGGCACACGACCGTCGGAGTAGCTCTCGGAGCGGGCCATCTCAGCGCCGCCAAGCCGTCCGCCAACCTGGATCTTGCAGCCCTTGGCACCAGAGCGCATCGCGCTGGTCAGCGCGCGCTTCATAGCGCGCCGGAAAGCGACGCGATTCTGCAGCTGCTCGGCGACCGACTGGGCGACCAGTGCGGCGTCCAACTCAGGCCGTTTGATCTCAAGAATGTTGACCTTGACCGACTTGCCGGTGATCTGGTGCAGGTCACGGCGCAGCGCGTCAACCTCAACGCCGGACTTACCGATCACGATGCCCGGACGGGCGGTGTGAATGTTTACCTCAACCTCGTTCGCGTCCTTGCGGATCGTGATCTTGGAGATGCCGGCGTGAGCCAGCTTGTTCTCGATGTGAGCGCGGATCTTGACATCTTCGGCGAGGTACTCGGCGAAGTTCCGCTCGGTAAACCAGTGAGCCTTCCAGTCGTGGATATAGCCGACGCGCATCGACTCGGGGTGAACCTTCTGTCCCATAGTCCTCAGTTACTCCTTTGGCGTCAGCGAGATCGAAAGGTGGCTGGTGCGCTTGTGAATCGCTGAGGCGCGGCCCATCGCCCGCGGGCGGAAGCGCTTCAGCGTCGGACCCTCATCGGCCTGGACCGTGAGGATGCGCAGTGTGTCGCCGTCAAGTTCAAGGTTGTGCTCGGCGTTGGCGACGGCCGATTCGAGCAGCTTCTGCCAGTCCTCGGCGACGGCGCGGGGCGTGTGCGCAAGAATCAACCGTGCCTCCGGCACCGAGTGGCCTCGAATGTGGTCGCAGACGAGGCGGGCTTTGCGCGCCGAGGTCCGCACATAGCGGGCATGGGCGCGAATCACCGGCGGGTTCTCCGGGTCGTAGACGGGGATGACCTTCTTCGGCGCCTCGGCGACCTTCGGCTCGTTCTTGGCCTTCGACTTTGCCTTCGTCTTCGCGGCCGGCTTCTGCTCCGGCTGCTCGTCGGCTGCCTCGGCTGTCGGCTCGTCGGCTGCCTTCGGCTCGTCGGCTGTCGGCTCGTCGGCTGTCGGCTCGTCGGCTGTCGGCTCGTCAGCTGCCTTCGGCTCGTCAGCTGCCTCGGCCTTCGGCTCGGCGACTTCAGCCTTCGAGCGGCGCAGACGGCGCTTCGGCTTCTGCTCCACCTCGGCCTCGTCCTTCTTCTCGTCGTCGGCCATCACTAACGCACCTTGCCGGAGCCAAGATGGCCTCGATAGGTACGCGTCGGCGCAAACTCGCCGAGCTTGTGACCAACCATCGACTCGTTGACGAAGACCGGAATGTGCTTGCGGCCGTCATGAACGGCGATCGTGTGACCGACCATCTCGGGGAAGATCGTCGAGGTCCGCGACCAAGTCTTCAGCATCGTCTTATCGCCAGTTTCGTTCATCTTGATTACACGCCCCATCAGGCGCTCGTCAACGAACGGGCCCTTCTTACTAGAGCGACTCATCGTGTGCCCTTACCGCGGCGGCGACCACGGATAATCTCGCTGTCGGAAGCCTTGTGCTTCTTACGTGTGCGGTAGCCAAGTGTCGGTACGCCCCACGGCGTGACGGGGTGACGACCGGCAGTCGTTGAGCCCTCACCGCCGCCGTGCGGGTGGTCGACCGGGTTCATCGCCGTGCCGCGCGTCTGCGGGCGAACGCCCATGTGACGCTTGCGGCCAGCCTTGCCGACATTGACGTTCTGGTGATCGGAGTTGCCGATTGAGCCAACCGTTGCGCGGCACTCGCTACGCACGAGCCGCATCTCGCCCGAAGGCAGGCGCAGTGTCGCTTTGTCGTTCTCCTTCGCCATCAGCTGAACCGAGGCACCGGCCGAGCGACCGAGCTGGCCGCCGCGCCCTGGCTGTAGCTCAACGTTGTGAACGACCGTGCCGAGCGGCATCTCGGCCAGGGTGAGGCAATTGCCGACGGCGATCTCGGCGCCTGGGCCGGACTGCACCATCATCCCGACCGTCAGGAGGCTCGGCGCGAGGATGTAGGCCTTCTCGCCGTCGAGGTAGTGCAGCAGCGCGATGTAGGCGCTGCGGTTGGGGTCGTACTCGATTGCGGCGACCTTCGCCGGGACTCCGTCCTTACGGCGCTTGAAGTCGATCTTTCGGTACAGCCGCTTTGCGCCGCCGCCGCGATGGCGCGACGTCTTGCGGCCATGAACATTGCGGCCACCGCTCTTCGTCAAACCCTCAACGAGGCTCTTTTCCGGCTCGTCGCGAGTGATCTCGGCGAAGTCGGCGTAGGTTGAAAAGCGTCGACCAGGGCTGGTTGGCTTCGGTTTACGAATCGCCATTACTCAATCTCCGCCAGTCCCTTAAAGATCGGGATCTGCTCGCCTTTGCGAACCTGAACCATCGCCTTCTTCCACTTGCGTGTGCGACCTGATGTGTAGCCGCGGCGTTTTGGCTTTGTCTTGACCGAGAGCGTGCGGACCTCTTCGACGTGAACGTCAAACAGGGCCTCGACGGCCTGACGGATCTGCGTCTTGTGGGCGTCGGGATGAACGCGGAAGGTGTAGCGGCCGTTGGAGGCGAGCACGTAGCTCTTCTCGCTGACGACGGGACGGATGATCACTTGAGTGTGGTCCATCTCAGGCAGCCTCCCCCGTGCGTTCGGCGCTGAGGCGACCGCTCAGTTCGTCAAGCGCGACTTGGCTGATCAGCAGCCGGGCGGCGTTGACGATGTCGGCAACGCCGGCTTCCGATGCGGCCAGCACGTTGACGCGGTCAATATTGCGAAACGACAGCGCCAGCGTCTGCTGATCGGCGCCAACAATCAGAAGCACCGAACTGATTGAGCCCCAGTCCTTCAGCAGCTTTGCCGCCTGCTTGGTTGAAGGCTGCGGGAAGCTTGCAGGATCGACGCCGGCCAGCGAGTCACGCTCGGCGTGTACCGACAGCGCGCTGCGCAGCGCAGCGCGGCGCTCCTTGCGGTTGACCTTGAAGGTGTAAGAACGCGGCTGCGGGCCGAAGGTCGTGCCGCCGCCGGTCCAAAGCGGCGAGCGTACCGAGCCGGCGCGGGCACGGCCGGTGCCCTTCTGGCGCCATGGCTTGGCGCCGCCGCCTGATACCAGGCCGCGCGTCTTCGTTGATGCGGTTCCACGGCGACGGGCGTTCAGCTCGGCGCGGACGGAATCATGAATCAGCGTGCGGTTTAGCCGCTCGCTGAAGATCGCCCCGTCCAGCTGGAGCTTTGCGCTGCCGCCGAGGATCGGAGCATCAGCCATCGCTGCGCACCTCCACAAGGGCGCCGGTCGCGCCGGGAACGGCGCCGCGCAGAAGAATCAGGTTGTCGGCGCTATCAACGCGAACGATCGTCAGGCCGCGCTGGGTTGCGCGCTTGTTGCCCATCTGGCCGGGGCCACGGATTCCCTTGAAGACACGGGCCGGCCAGGCCGAGGCGCCGATCGAGCCCGGCGCGCGGACGTTGTGCGAACCGTGCGATGCCGGGCCGCGGCTGAAGTTGTGGCGCTTGATTGTTCCCTGGAAGCCCTTGCCCTTGGAGACGCCGGAGACCTTGACCTTGTCGCCAGCTTCAAAGACATCAGCGGTAACGGTGTCGCCAACGTTCAGCTCGCCGCGCTGATCGCGGAACTCGACCAAGTGCTTGAAGGGATCGGCCTTGGCAGCCTTCAGGTGACCGAGCTCAGGCTTGCTGAGGTGCTTCTCCTTCGTCGCGCCGAAAGCCAGCTGGACGGCGTCATAGCCGTCATCGTCGGCGCTGCGAACAGCCGTTACCGGACAGGGACCGGCTTCCAGCACCGTGACGCGCTCAACCCGGCCGTCATCCAAGAAGAGTTGGGTCATACCGAGCTTCTTGGCGAGGATCGCGGCCATCGTGATAGCTAACCGGCGAGCCGGATCTCGATGTCAACCCCGGCCGGGAGCTGATCGAGCCGCTGCAGCGAATCAACAGTCTTTGGCGTTGGCTGATGGATGTCGATCAGCCGCTTATGCGTACGGATCTCGAAGTGTTCGCGTGAGTCCTTGTCCTTGAAGGGCGAGCGGATCACGCAATAGACGTTCTTCTCGGTCGGCAGCGGTACAGGCCCGGTGACGCTCGCGCCAGTGCGCGTGGCCGTCTCAACGATCTCCTTGGCCGCCGCCTCGATTGCCGAGTGGTCATAGGCCTTGAGCCGGATCCGGATCTTATTTTGCGTTGCTACTGCCATCTGATTGGAACTGAATTCCTCGTTCGTTTTGGTTGGTCTGATTGCGCTCTTTACGCAAATTCAGGGCGGGTCGCTCACCGGAGCGGGCTCCGCCCTTCAGCTCAATTGGTCGTATCTGTTGAAAAACGCAAATCGCCAGCGCCAGCGCTAGGCGCAGGGCGCCGCCGGATTGCGGGTTACTCGATGATCTCGGTCACAACTCCCGAGCCGACGGTGCGCCCACCTTCGCGAATTGCGAAGCGCAGGCCCTTGTCCATCGCGATCGGCTGAATCAGCTCGATCTCCATCGCGACGTTGTCGCCCGGCATAACCATCTCCACGCCTTCGGGAAGATGTGCCGAACCGGTCACGTCGGTCGTGCGGAAATAAAACTGCGGCCGGTAGCCGGTGAAGAACGGGGTGTGACGACCACCCTCTTCCTTCTTCAGCACGTAGACCTCAGCCTTGAACTTGGTGTGCGGAGTGATCGAACCCGGCTTGCAGAGAACCTGGCCGCGCTGAATCTCCTCGCGGTCGGTACCACGCAGCAGGCAGCCAACGTTGTCGCCGGCCTGACCGTCGTCGAGCAACTTGCGGAACATCTCGACGCCGGTGACCACGGTCTTCGTCGTGTCGGTGATGCCCACGATCTCAACCTCGTCGCCGGTCTTGACGACGCCCTGCTCGATCCGTCCGGTAGCGACAGTTCCGCGGCCGGTAATCGAGAAGACATCCTCAACCGGCATCAGGAACGGCTTGTCAAGCTCACGCACAGGCTGCGGGATATAACTGTCCAGCACTGCGGTCAGCTCGAGGATCTTCTCCTTGTAAGCCTCGTCACCCTCGAGCGCCTTCAGCGCCGAGCCGGTTATGAACGGAACGTCATCGCCCGGGAAGTCATATTCGCTCAGCAGGTCGCGAACCTCAACCTCGACCAGCTCAAGCAGCTCGTCGTCGTCAACCATGTCGGCCTTGTTGAGGAAGACGACGATGTACGGAACGCCGACCTGACGTGCAAGCAGGATGTGCTCACGCGTCTGCGGCATCGGGCCATCGGCAGCCGACACAACGAGGATTGCCCCGTCCATCTGCGCCGCGCCGGTGATCATGTTCTTCACGTAATCAGCGTGGCCCGGACAGTCAACGTGGGCGTAATGGCGGTTCTCGGTCTCGTATTCAACGTGTGAGGTTGCGATCGTGATGCCGCGTTCCTTCTCCTCAGGGGCGTTGTCGATCTCGAGGAAGCTTTTCGCTTCACCGCCGGACTTTTCAGCCAACACCGTGGTGATGGCTGCGGTCAACGTGGTCTTGCCATGGTCGATATGACCAATGGTTCCGACGTTCACGTGGGGTTTGTCTCGCTTGAACTTCTCCTTAGACACCGCTTTTCGCTCCTGTCTGTCTGTCGTATAGGCCCTGGTGGCCGATAACGGCGAACCAGAGGAAACTACCTAAATCAGGCCGCTCGCGCATTCACGCAGCGACTACCTCGCCCGTCCGGTTCTCGACGATCTTCTCGGCGATGTTCGGGGGGACCTCTTCGTAACGTTCAAACTGCATCGTATAAGTCGCGCGGCCCTGGGTTGCAGAACGCAGATCAGTCGCGTAGCCGAACATCTCGGCGAGCGGCGCAAAGGCGTCAACAACCTGAGCGTTGCCGCGCGGCTCCATTCCCTCGACGCGGCCGCGGCGGCGGTTCAGATCACCGATCACGTCGCCCATGAATTCCTCGGGCGTGACAACCTCGATCTTGAAGATCGGCTCCAGCAGGACCGGCTTGGCGCGGCGCGCGGCCTCCTTGAAGGCGATTGAGCCGGCGACCTTGAAGGCGATCTCAGAAGAGTCGGTGTCGTGGTACTTGCCGTCAACGAGGCGCACACGAATGTCGACCATCGGGTAGCCGGCCTTAACGCCGTTGTCCATCGCCTCGGCGCAGCCCTTTTCGACCGCCGAAATGAACTCCGACGGAACCGAGCCGCCCTTGATCGCGCTGACAAACTCAAAGCCAACACCGGGAGCAGGCTCCATGTCGATGTAGACGACGCCGTACTGGCCCGAGCCACCCGTCTGACGGATGAACTTGCCTTCGACCTTCTGAGCTGTGCCGCGCACCGTCTCGCGGTACGAAACCTGCGGCTTGCCGACGTTGGCCTCAACATTGAATTCGCGGCGCATCCGGTCGACCAGCACCTCGAGGTGCAGCTCGCCCATGCCGGAGATCTCGGTCTGGCCGGTCTCCTCGTTGGTCTGAACCTGGAAGGTTGGATCCTCCTCAGCGAGGCGCCCGAGTGCGACCGACATCTTCTCCTGGTCGGACTTCGTCTTCGGCTCGACCGCAACCTTGATCACCGGCTCGGGAAAGACGATCGTCTCAAGCTTGATCGGCTTGTCAGGCGCGCAAAGCGTGTCGCCGGTGACGATCTGCTTAATCCCAACGCCGGCCGCGATGTCGCCGGCGTAGACCTTCTCCAGCTCCTCACGGTCGTTGGCGTGCATCATCAGGAGGCGGCCAACGCGTTCGGTCTTGCCGGAGCCGACGTTCAGTACGCGGCCGCCGGCCTCAAGCGTGCCGGAGTAGACGCGGAAGAAGGTCAGCTTGCCGACGAACGGGTCGGCCATAATCTTGAAAGCCAGCGCAGCAAACGGCTCGGAATCGTCGGCCTTGCGGACAACCGGCTCGTTGCTCTTCGGGTCGACACCCTCAACCGGCGGGACGTCAAGCGGCGACGGCAGGTAGTCGATAACTGCGTCGAGCAGTGGCTGGACGCCCTTGTTCTTGAACGATGCGCCGCAGAGCACCGGCGTAAAGTGGTTGCCGAGCGTGCCAGCGCGAATCGCGCGCTTCAGTACGTCAACCGGAACTTCGGCCTCTTCAAGGATCAGCTCAACGAGCTCGTCGTCGTAGTTGGAGGCCTCGTCGAGCAGCACTTCGCGCGCCACCTGTGCCTCGGCCAGCAGCTTCTCAGGGATCTCGCCGGTCAGTTGATCGGTGCCCAGCTCGTCGGCGTAGGTGATCGCCTGCATCTTCACGAGATCGATAACTCCAACGAAGTCGCCCTCAGTGCCGAGCGGCAGCTGGATCGGCACCGGCTTTGCGCCGAGCCGCTCGATCATCGTCTGGACGCCCTTCTCAAAGTCGGCGCCGGTGCGATCCATCTTATTGATGTAGGCGATCCGCGGAACTGTGTACTTGTCGGCTTGGCGCCAGACCGTCTCGGACTGCGGCTCAACGCCGGCGACCGAGTCGAAGAGTGCGATCGCGCCGTCTAGTACGCGCAGTGAGCGCTCGACCTCAACTGTGAAGTCAACGTGACCAGGCGTGTCGATGATGTTGATCCGGTGCTCATCCCAGGTACAGGTCGTGGCGGCCGAGGTGATCGTGATGCCGCGCTCCTGCTCCTGCTCCATCCAGTCCATCGTTGCCGCGCCCTCGTGGACCTCGCCGATCTTGTAGGTGCGGCCGGTGTAGAAGAGGATCCGCTCGGTCGTCGTCGTCTTACCGGCGTCGATGTGCGCCATGATGCCGATGTTGCGGGTATTTGTCAGTGTGAAGGGGCGAGACATGAAAGTTAATTTGGTTCAAAGCAGAAAAAACGGGCCAGATCGGCCCGCGCGCACAGCAGAAGAAGATTCTGAATCACGCGCTATGTCGTCAGTCGTTCCATCCTTGGGTAATCGAATCGCCGGTGCGGCGCGATGACTAGTTCCGCGCCACACCGAACGACTGCCGATAATAGCAAAGAAAGAAAGCGTTTCAGCGGCGGCGGGCGCGGTTCTGCGCGCCTAACCGGGCTGCTGGCGGCAGTTGCGGCGCTCGGCGCAGCGGCGCTGCTGCTGGCGACAGTGCTGCCGGTTTTGCAGGTCGAAGCATCAACGGCCGTCCCCGACGACTTCTCGCAGAGTGGCTGGGAGCGCCACGGCCCGCTGCTGCTGGCGGCGGCGCTAGTCGGCGCGATAATGATTACTCCGGCCCGCAAGGGCAACCGCAGGGCGGCGCTGATGCTGACGGCCTGCGGCCTGCTGGCGCTGCTGATCGCGCTGATCAGCGACGTCCCCGAGATTGGCAGCTCCGGCCTGCTGCCCGGCAGCCTCAGCGAAGGCTTCGTGACGGCCGGCGTCGGCGCCTACGCCGAAGTGCTTGGCGCGATCCTGATGCTGCTGGGCGGAGGGTTGCTGAGCTTTCTTAGCCTCGAGCGGTAACGACGGCTACCAGCGGTAGTGGGCGAAGGCCTTGTTGGCCTGAGCCATGCGGTAAATGTCGTCCTTGCGCTTGTAGGCGCCGCCCTGCTGCGTCTGAGCTTCAAGCAGCTCGGCTGCAAGGCGCTGCGCCATCGTCTTCTCGCGCCGACCGCGGGCAAACTCAACCAGCCAGCGGACGGCCAGCGTGCGGGCGCGGCGCGGATGAACCTCGACCGGCACCTGGTAGGTCGCGCCGCCGACACGGCGTGAGCGAACCTCAAGTGATGGCGTCAGCGAGACGATCGATGCCTCAAGCGACTCAACGGCGTCGGTGCCGCTCTTCTCGGCGAGGATTGCCAGCGCGTCGTAGACGATCGCTTCGGCGGTCGACTTCTTACCGTCGAGCATCACCTTGTTGACGACCTGCTGAACCAGCCGCGAGCGATAGATCGGGTCGGGCTGGACGGGGCGAAGCTGGGCTGCGTTACGGCGCATCGTTGGCTACGACTTCTTCACGCCGTACATGCTGCGGGACTGCTTGCGGTCGCTGACACCGGAGGCGTCAAGCGTGCCGCGGACGACCTTGTAGCGGACGCCGGGAAGGTCCTTGACGCGGCCGCCGCGAACGAGCACAACTGAGTGCTCCTGCAGGTTGTGGCCTTCGCCCGGAATGTAGGCGGTTACTTCAGCGCCGCCGGTGATCCGAACGCGGGCAACCTTACGCAGCGCCGAGTTAGGCTTCTTCGGTGTCGTCGTGTAAACGCGGGTGCAGACGCCGCGGCGCTGCGGAGCAGCAACCTTCGTCTTACGACCCTTGCCGGATTTCAGTCCCGGAGTAGAGAGCTTCTTCGCCTTGGGCGTGCGGCCCTTGCGAATTAGTTGGCTGGTCGTCGGCATGCAGCGCTGGAGGTTAGCAGCGAAGCGCGGAATTTGACCCCGGGCGCTGCCGTCAGGCAGCGGCAGCGACCAGCTCAAGCGCCTCTTCGGGCGAGATGTGGCTCAGCCCTTGGTCTTCAGCGACCGGCTCGTAGGTGACCCGTCCGGCGGCCACGTTGAGCCCCTTCATGAAGCCTGGATCGGCGCTAAGCGCGCCGTAAACACCAAGATCGGCGATCTTCAGCGCAAACGGCATCGTCGCGTTAGTTAGCGCCCATGTGCTGGTGATCGGTACGGCGCCAGGCATGTTGGCGACGCAGTAGTGGGTCACTCCGTCGATCACGTAGGTCGGGTCGCTATGGGTCGTCGCCTTCGATGTCTCAAAGCAGCCGCCCTGGTCGATTGCGACATCGACCAGCACCGAGCCGGGCTTCATCAGCGACAGCTGCTGGCGCGTGATCACGTGTGGCGCCTTGCCGCCCTTGACGAGCACGGCGCCGACGACGAGGTCCATGTCCGGTAGCCGCTGCTCAATTTCAAGGGTCGAAGCGAAGCAGGTCGAGATGAGCCCTTTCATCAGCGGCTCGAGCTCACGTAGACGGTCGATATCGCGGTCATAGACGTAGACCTCGGCCCCCATCCCGACGGCGACATCGGCGGCGTTCTGGCCGACCACTCCGCCGCCGATCACCATCACCTTGCCGGCCGCCACGCCGGGCACGCCGCCGAGCAGCATGCCGCGTCCACCGAGCGGCTTTTCGAGCATGAAGGCGCCAGCCTGGGTGGCGATCTTGCCAGCAATCTCGCTCATCGGCGCAAGCAGCGGCAGCCGGCCGGCGCTGTCCTCAACGGTTTCATAGGCGATGCAGGTGGCGCCGGACTCGACCAGCCCAGCGGTCAGCTTAGGGTCGGGAGCGAGGTGCAGATAGGTGAAGAGGATCTGGCCGGGGCGCAGCAGCGCGAGCTCGGCCGGCTGGGGCTCCTTGACCTTGATGATCATCTCTGAGTCAGCGAAGACGGCGTCGGTGTCGTTCAGCATCTTCGCGCCCTGCTCGGTGTATTGCGCGTCGCTGATCGCCGAGCCTTCACCGGCGCCCTTTTCGATTACGACGCTGTGGCCATGGCCGACCAGTTCGCGCACGCCGGACGGCGTGATTGCGACACGGTACTCGTCGACCTTGACCTCGGACGGGATGCCGATCTTCATCAGAGCCCTAGCCGCTCGCTGGCGCCCTCAAGCACGGGCCGCAGGATTGCCTCGATCTCGGCGAACTGATCCGGCCCGGCAATCAGCGGCGGCGCCAGCTGAATCACTGGGTCGCCGCGGTCGTCGGAGCGGCAGATCAAGCCGTTGCGATAAAGCTCGCCGGAGAGATAGCCGCGCAGCAGATCCTCTGACTCCTCGTCATTGAAGGTTTCCTGCGTCTCGCGGTTCTTGACCAGCTCGATCGCTTGGAAGTAGCCAGCGCCGCGCACATCGCCGACGATCGGGATGTCACGCAGCGACTCCATCATCGCCCGCAGATGCGGCTCGTTCTCGCGCACGTTCTCGAGCACCTGCTCGCTTTCGATCGCCTCAATGTTGGCAAGAGCGACCGCCGAAGCCACCGGATGACCACCGAAGGTAAAGCCGTGGACGAATGAGTTGTTGCCTTCGAGGAACGGCTCCATCAGGCGGTCGGAGGCAATCATCGCGCCCATCGGCGCGTAGGCCGAGGTGATCCCCTTCGCGGTCGTGATGATGTCGGGCTGGTAGCCGAAGCGCTGCGCACCAAACCACTCACCAAGCCGGCCCCACGAACAGATCACGTCGTCGGAGATCATTAGGCAGTTGTACTCGTCGCAGATCTCGCGCACGCGCTGGAAGTAACCCTCCGGCGGCACCAAGCAGCCACCGGCATTCTGGACCGGCTCAAGAATCACGGCGGCGACCGTGTCAGGGCCCTCAAATTCGATCCGCTCGACGATCGCCTCGGCCAGATTCTCGGCGCCGTAGCCCGGCGGCAGCCGGTAGAGGTTGGTATTCGGCACATGACAGCCTCCCGGCATCAGCGGCTCATACGGCTCGCGGCAGGAGGTCAGGCCGGTCGCTGCCAGCGCGCCCATCGTTGTGCCGTGGTAGGCGATGTTGCGGGCGACGAACTTTGTCTTATTCGGATTGCCGGTCAGCTTGTGGTACTGGCGCGACAGCTTCAGCGCCGACTCGACCGACTCGCCGCCGCCGGAGGTAAAGAAGATCCGGTTGAGGTCGCCCGGCGCCAGCGATGCGATCTTCGCCGCCAGCTCGATCGACTTCGGATGGGCGTACGACCAGTTGGTGAAGAAGCCGAGCTCCTTTGCCTGGTCGGCTCCGGCCTGAGCGATGTCATCGCGGCCGTGGCCGATGTTCACGCAGTAGAGGGCGCTGAGCCCGTCGATGTAGCGGTTGCCGAGGTCGTCCCAGACGTAACAGCCCTCGCCGCGCGTGATGATCGGGATCTGCTCGCCGCGCTGGTAGGAACCCATCCGGCTGAAGTGCAGCCAAAGGTGGCGCTTCGCCGTCTCCTGAAGTTCTTCTGAGGTCATGCTGCTTGATGTAGCCGCCATCGTGGCCGCTACGTTATCGCGCCGTCGTTAACTCAAGCGGAAAGCTGAACAGCGCGCGGCCCCGGGATCAGCACCGAGGCGACAATCACGAGCACAAAAGCCAGCGCCTGAACAAGGATGCCGAGCAAGTCGGCGGGCATCGGATCGCTAAAGACGAGGATTCCGCCGGCGACGCAGGTGATCGAGCTAGCCGTGCCGGTGATGCCGATAACGGCGACAGCGCCGCCGATCTGCAGGCTGCGAGCCGACAGGTAAAAGGCTGCGACTGAAGCCAGCAGGGCGATTACCCCTGGCGCGCTGAGCAGTGCGCTCAGGCCGGCGTCGGGGATCGTTCCGGTCAGCGCCTTAACGCTGACGTTGCAGGCGCCAAACATGATTCCGGCGGCCGCGGCGAGAGCGATGCCGCGATGCTCGCTGCGCGCACCGGCGGCGCGCGGGCCAACGATCAGCAGAACGCCAACGGCCAGCAGGACTGCCTCAAAAAGTGCCATCTGCGACGCCGAATAGGTCGCGTAGCGGCCAATGCTGGCTGGCATTGTTAGTGCCAGCAAGGCCAAGCCGAGCGCCGTCAACGCCAGCCCCCACCACTGCCTTGTGCCAACCTGCAGGCCAAAGATCTTGTCGGCCATTACGGCGACCAGCGCGACACCGCTGGCGATGACCGCCTGCACCAGCGAGAGCGGGGCGATCGTCAAAGCCGCGACGTGCATCCCCCAAGCAACAAGACCGACGACCATGCCGAGCGCAAACCACTTCGAGCGCCACAACGCGATCGCCGTCTTCAGCGGCCGGCGGACGTTGACGCGCGGCGCCTCGCGCGCGCCGCGGAACTTGAAGAAGAACGCAAGGTTCATCGTCAGCGCGCTCAACAGCGCGATCAGCAAGCCAAGGTTGAGCATCAGCGGCGGCGCAGCGGTCGTTGAAGGTCGGTGATACTGGGCAGCATGAAGAGCACGCCAGAGAACAGTCCGCAATCGGGCAAACCACTGTTGCTGGTCGATGTGGACGGGGTCATTTCGCTGTTCGACTTCGATCCGGCCGACCAACCGCCTGGAAACTGGCTGACGGTCGATGGAATCCTGCACCTCTGTTCGGCCCAAGCGGCAGAACACCTGCCGCCGCTCGGGAACCATTTTGAGCTGGTCTGGTGCACCGGCTGGGAAGAGAAGGCAAACGAGCACCTGCCGAGCGAGATCGGACTGGCGGGGCCGCTTCCCTACCTGCAATTCGAACGCTCACCGGGAACGACGCGGGGCCACTGGAAACTTGACGCGATCGACCAGTACGCAGGCGACCACCGGCCACTGGCGTGGATTGATGACGCGCTCGACGCCGCCTGCCATCAGTGGGCCGCCGAGCGGCCAGGCCCAACGCTGCTGGTGACGACGCAGCCGAGCGAGGGCATCGACCAGCGCCACGCGCTGGAGCTGCGGACCTGGGCTGCGCAGCTCTGAAGATCGCCCGGATTACGAAGCTGGCGGCAGATCAAGGTCGGCGAGGCCCTCGGAGAAGCCATCGTCGGTGCCCGCGCCAATCTGCTCAAGCTCGTTGATGTCCTGCTCAAGCCCGGCGCCAACCTCGCCACCAAACTCCTCACCAAGACGCAGCTCTGCGGCCAGCTCTTCACCGTCCAGCATCACGATCTCCTCAGCGCTCGGCAGCGGCTCGGTCGGCTCGATCTCAATCCGGCGGTAGAGCTTGAGTCCGGTCGCTGCCGGGATCAGCTTGCCGATGATCACGTTCTCCTTCAGGCCTGCCAGCTTGTCCTTCTTGCCTTCCAGCGCAGCGTCGGTCAGGACCTTCGTCGTCTCCTGGAAGGAAGCGGCGGAGAGGAACGAGTCGGTGTTGAGCGAGGCCTTCGTGATTCCGAGAATGACCTCCTCATACTGAGCGGTCTCGCCCTTCTTCTTCTTGACCTCGGCGTTGCGGGCCAGGAACTCATGGCGATCGACAAGCTGACCGGGCAGGTAGCCCGAGTCGCCGCGCTGATCGACGCGAACCTTCTTCATCATCTGACGAACGATCAGCTCGATGTGCTTGTCATTGATGTCGACGCCCTGTGAGCGGTAGACCTTCTGGACCTCGTTCACGAAGTACTGCTCAGCCTCGGTGCGACCCTTCAGTGACAGTAGATCGTGGGGGTAGAGCGAGCCCTCGTTGAGCTGCGTTCCCTGCTCGATCTTCTGGCCGTTTTCAACCAGCAGACGGGTGCGACGCGGGAACGTGTAGGCGTGCTCTTCGCCGCCATCATCGGTCACCGTGACGACGCGGTTCTTCTCCGTGTCCTCGGTCGTGACGATGCCGGATTCCTGCGCCATCTCGGCGAGGCCCTTCGGCTTACGCGCCTCGAACAGCTCGACCACGCGCGGCAGACCGTGCGTGATGTCGGCGCCGGCAACGCCACCGGTGTGGAAGGTACGCATCGTCAGCTGCGTGCCAGGCTCGCCGATCGACTGGGCGGCAATAATGCCGACCGCGTCGCCGATCTGAGCCAGCTGGCCGGTTGCAAGTGCGCGGCCGTAACAAGCCTGACAGATGCCAACTTTGGAGCGGCACTTCAGTGTTGAGCGGACGGTGACCTGGCCAGCGTCAAGCTGGTCGAGGATTTCGACCAGCTCAGCGAGCTCGGCGCGGTCAATCTCAGCGCCTTTCTCGACAATCACGCGACCGCGCTTGGTCTGAATCTTGGCGCCGGCGATACGGCCGATCAGATGCACGTTGGGGTCGCCCTGCTGATCGAGAATCTTCAGCTCGATCGACTCCTTAGTCTTGCAGTCGGCCTCGCGAATAATCACGTCCTGAGCAACGTCGACGAGGCGACGCGTCAGATAGCCGGAGTCGGCCGTACGGAGCGCCGTGTCAGCGATTCCCTTGCGCGCACCGTGGGTCGAGATGAAGTACTCCAGCACCGTCAGGCCTTCCATGAAGTTGGCCTTGATCGGACGCTCAATAATCTCGCCCTTCGGATTGGCCATCAGGCCTCGCATGCCAGCCAGCTGACGGATCTGCTTGAACGATCCACGGGCGCCGCTGTCGGCCATCATGAAGATCGGGTTGAGTTCGTCGAAGTTCGCCTCCATCGCCTGAGCGACCTCTTCAGTTGCCGCCGTCCACTTGTCGACGACAGCCTCATGGCGCTCCTGCTGCGTGATCAAACCACTGTCGTACTGATCCTGAATCTCGGCGACCTCGTCCTCGTAACCCTTGAGGATCTCCTGCTTGTTCTCCGGGATCACGACGTCGTTCTTGGAGATCGTGATGCCGGCCAAGGTCGCGTATCGGAAGCCGAGGTCCTTGAATGCGTCGAGCACCATCGAAACCGCTGAAGCGCCATATGTCTGGACCAGCGAATCGATGATCACAACCGTGTCGCGCTTGCGGATCGACTGGTTGACGAAGTCGTAATCGTCCGGGTCGAAGGCCTCGCCGAGCGCGTCCTCGAGCGAACGCTCGATCCGGTCGTTGTAGATGATTCGACCGACCGTCGTCAGCAGGTGACCGCCGCTGGTGCCAGCCGGGCGGTACTCAGCGAGGTCGTGCAGGTTGACGATCCGCGACTCGTGCAGCAGCTCCGCCTCCTGAGCGGTGCGGAAGACGCGCGGCCGCGGCTTGCTCTTCGGCCACTTGTCGCCTGACAGCAGCAGCTGCTTCTTCTCCAGCTCGGCGGCATCAGGGCCGTAGGTCAGGTAGTAGGCGCCAAGCACCATCTCCTGCGTCGGCGTTGTCAGAGGATCACCGTTGGCCGGCGAAAGAATGTTGTTCGACGACAACATCAGAATCCGCGCTTCGGCCTGCGCCTCGGCGCTGAGCGGAACGTGAACGGCCATCTGGTCGCCGTCGAAGTCGGCGTTGAAGGCGTGACAGACCAGCGGATGAACCTGAATCGCCTTACCTTCAACCAACACCGGCTCAAAGGCTTGGATGCCCAGACGGTGCAGCGTCGGCGCACGGTTCAGCAGCACAGGATGCTCGCTGATTACGTCCTCCAGTACGTCCCAAACCTCGGGCACCATCGTGTCGACCATCTTCTTCGCGGCCTTGATGTTCTGAGCGCTCTTGTGCTCAACCAGCTGCGCCATGATGAACGGCTTGAACAGCTCCAAAGCCATCAGCTTCGGCAGGCCGCACTGATAGAGCTTCAGGTAGGGGCCGGAAACGATCACCGAACGACCTGAGTAGTCGACGCGCTTGCCGAGCAGGTTCTGGCGGAAGCGCCCCTGCTTGCCCTTCAGCATGTCGGAGAGCGACTTCAGCGGACGATTACCCGGTCCGGTGACCGGACGGCCACGACGGCCGTTGTCAAAGAGCGCGTCGACGGCCTCCTGCAGCATCCGGCGCTCGTTGTTGACGATGATCTCTGGCGCGCCAAGGTCGAGCAGCCGCTTCAGACGATTGTTGCGGTTGATGACGCGGCGATAGAGGTCGTTCAGGTCGGATGTCGCAAAGCGGCCACCGTCGAGCTGAACCATCGGACGTAGCTCCGGCGGAATCACCGGGATGGCATCGAGCACCATCATCTCGGGCTTGTTATTGGAGCCGAGGAAGGCCGCAAGGACCTTTAGGCGCTTGACCGCACGGGCCTGCTTCTGGCCCTTGCCGTTCTTGACTTCGTCCTCGAGGTCAACGCGCTCGTGTTCCATCACGATGCCGGGCATGTCGGCCGGAACCAGGTCGGTGCCGGCAAGGCGATCGGGATCGACCTTGCGCTTGCGACCTTCACGCTTGTAATCCTCCTTCCAGAGCAGCAATTCGCGCACGTGTTCTGCGCCCATGCCGCCGCCGAAGTACTCGCCAAAGCCGTAAGGCGAGCCGAAACGGCCCTTCAGTTCACGGAAGAATGTCTCGTCAGCGATCAGTTTCTTCGGCTGAAACTCATCCTTATCTTCGGCACGATCGACGTAGGCGCTAAGCGGCCACTCCTCGCCCTCGGCCGGCGGGTCGTCTGACGGCACAAGCTTGTTTGCGAACAGCTTCCAAACCTCGCGCAGACGGATCCGCTGATCGTCAAAGTAAGCCTCGGTGTCGTCGATGTCGGAGTTGAGAGCCTTCGTCGAATCGGCGATCTGCTTCTTGCGCTCATCGGCCGACAGCTTCTTGACATTGATGTCAAGCCGCTCGGCCCAGACAAAGTCATCATCGCCAAAGTCGGCCTGCGATCCTTCTTCGAAGTACTTAACGCGCGCAGCCAGCATCTTGCGCAGCTCGCTGATGTGCTCCTTCTCTTCCGTATCGAGACGGTCGATCTCGGACTGCATCTGACCTTCGAGCTCGGGGATGTCGCGCCAGCGAGCCTCCTGGTCGACCCAGGTGACCACCGATGCGGCAAAGTAGAGAATCTTTTCCAGCTCTTTTGGCGCCATGTCAAGCAGGTAGCCGATTCGGCTCGGAACGCCCTTGAAGAACCAGATGTGGCTGACCGGCGAGGCCAGGTCGATGTGGCCCATCCGCTCGCGGCGGACCTTCGAGCGGGTTACCTCAACGCCGCAGCGCTCGCAGATGATCCCCTTGTAGCGGACGCGCTTGTACTTGCCGCAGTAGCACTCCCAATCCTTCGTCGGTCCGAAAATCCGCTCGCAGAAAAGGCCGTCCTTTTCCGGCTTGAGCGTGCGGTAGTTGATTGTCTCAGGCTTCGTTACCTCGCCCGAGCTCCAGCCGCGGATCTGCTTCGAGGAAGCCAGTCCGATCTCAATCGCGTCGAAGTTATTGATGTCAATCATGCGGGGTCCTCTGCCTTGGTCTGTTCGGCGGCGGCTTCTTTGCCACCCGCTGCTGCGTCTTTCTTCAGCTCTGCTCCCTCAGCCTGATCGGCGCCGGCGCCGGCGCGAACACCGGACAGGTCGATACCGAGTTCCTCGGCGGCTCGCAGCAGGTCGTCCTCTTCGCTCGGGATCTCGGCTCGCTCGCCCGCCTCCGAAACGACGTTGACGTCGAGCCCCAGCGACTGCATCTCCTTCAGCAGCACCTTGAACGACTCGGGGATTGACGGCTCCGGGATGTTCTCGCCCTTGACGATTGCCTCATAGGCCTTAACGCGGCCGACTGTGTCGTCGGACTTGACGGTCAGCATCTCCTGCAACGTGTACGCGGCGCCATAAGCCTCCAGCGCCCAGACCTCCATCTCGCCGAAGCGCTGGCCACCGAACTGCGCCTTACCGCCGAGCGGCTGCTGCGTGACGAGCGAGTAGGGGCCGGTTGAGCGGGCGTGGATCTTGTCGTCGACAAGGTGCAGCAGCTTCAGGATGTACATGTAGCCGACCGTCACCTGCTGCTCGAACGGCTCGCCGGTGCGACCGTTGAACAGCGTGAACTTGCCCGATGCCTGAGTGCCTACCGGCTTCGACTTGTCGATGTCCATCTGGATCCGGCCCTTGTGCTCCTCCTGCCACTTGACCAGCGCGGTGTCGACATCGTCGACGCTTGCGCCGTCAAAGACAGGCGTTGAGACGTAGACGCGGTTGTCGTCCTGACGCGAAAGTTTGTAGGCCTCGCTGCCATCGTCGTACCAGCCCTGAGCGGCGGCCCAGCCGAGGTGCGTCTCGAGAATCTGGCCAACGTTCATACGGCTCGGCACGCCGAGCGGGTTGAGGATCACGTCAACCGGCGTGCCGTCCTCCATGAACGGCATGTCCTGCTCGTCGACGATCTTCGAAATGACGCCCTTATTGCCGTGGCGGCCGGCAAGCTTGTCGCCCTCGGAGATCTTGCGCTTCTTCGCGACGAAAACGCGGATCAGGTCGTTAACGCCAGCCTGCAGTTCGTCGCCGTCGTCACGCGAGAAGGTCTGAACGTCGATCACGACGCCGCCCTCACCGTGCGGAACCTTGAGCGAGGTGTCGCGGACCTCGCGCGCCTTCTCCTTGAAGATCGCGCGGATCAGCTTCTCTTCGGCTGTCAGCTCGGTTTCGCCCTTCGGCGTTACCTTGCCGACCAGCAGGTCGCCTGACAGAACTTCGGCGCCGACGCGGACGACGCCGCGGTCGTCGAGGTTGCGCAGCGACTCTTCCGAACGGTTCGGAATGTCACGCGTGATCTCCTCGTCACCAAGCTTCGTTGAGCGGGCGTCAGCCTCGTACTCCTCGATGTGAATCGATGTCAGCTCGTCATCCTTGACGATGCGGCTACTGAGAATGATCGCGTCCTCAAAGTTGTAGCCCTCCCAAGCCATGAAGGCGACCATCAGGTTCTTGCCGAGCGCCATCTCGCCGTGATCGGTCGAGGCGCCGTCGGCCAGTGCCTGACCAGCCTTGATCTTGTCGCCGTTCTTGACGCGCGGGCGCTGGTGAATCAGCGTGCCTTGGTTGGAGCGCTGGAACTTGTTGAGCAGGTGCTCTTCACGCTGCTTGCCCTCAATCACGATCCGGTGGGCGTCAACGAATGTGACGGTGCCATCGATTCCGGCCAGCAGAACATCGCCGGTGTCGAGCGCAGCGCGGGCTTCCATGCCGGTGCCGACGAGCGGCGCGTCGGCAACCAGCAGCGGCACTGCCTGGCGCTGCATGTTCGAGCCCATCAGTGCGCGGTTGGCGTCGTCGTGCTCGAGGAACGGGATCATCGCCGTCGCAACCGACCACAGCTGCTGCGGCGCGACGTCAACGAGGTTGACTTCCTTCGGTGTAACAGTGACGTACTTGCCTGCCTGAGTACGGCAGATCACTTCCGGGCCGCGCAGCTTGCCGGTCTTCTCGTCAAGCGGATGGTTGGCCTGCGCGACGAGCTGCTCCTCTTCCTGCGTGGCATCGAGATGGACGATCTTGCTCGTCACAAGGCCATCCTTGACAACGCGGTACGGCGTTGTAATGAAGCCAAAGTCGGAGATCTCGGCATAGCTCGCCAGCGAACCGATCAGACCGACGTTCGGGCCTTCCGGAGTCTCGATCGGACACATCCGGCCGTAGTGGGTCGGATGGACGTCGCGCACCTCGATCGGTGCGCGCTCGCGCGTCAGCCCCCCGGCGCCAAGTGCCGACAGACGGCGGCGATGCGTCAAACCGGCGAGCGAGTTGGTCTGGTCCATGAACTGGCTGAGCTGCGAGGAGCCAAAGAACTCCTTCATCGCGGCGACTACGGGGCGAATGTTGACGATCGTCTGCGGCGTGATCGTGTCCTCATCCTCGGTTGTTAGGCGTTCGCGCACAACGCGTTCCATCCGGTAAAGACCGACCCGGAACGCGTCCTGGATCAGCTCACCGACGGTCCGCAGACGGCGGTTACCGAAGTGCTCATACTCGTCGAGGTGGTCGGCGACCGGCTCGCGTGGCAGCGACTGCGCCTCGGCTGCGAAATCCTTAATCTCGACCTCGTCGTCCTCTGGAATCCCGAGCAGCTTGGGCAGCAGCACAAGCTCCTTGATCAGGGCGACGATGTCCTCAATCGTCAGCGTGCGAGTGTTGAGGTCGACACCGGTGCCGAGCCGCGCGTTCAGCTTGTAGCGGCCGACGCGCGTCAGGTCGTAACGCTTTGGATCGAAGAACATCTGGTTCAGCAGTGCCTCGGCGGCATCGACGCTCGGCGGCTCGCCCGGACGCTGCTTCTTGAACAGCTCGATCAGGCCGGCGTTGCGGTTCATCGCAAAGCGCTCCAGCTCCTCTGTCAGCAGCTGCGTCAGCTCGGCAACCTCTTCGCCCTTAGCTTCCTTCCACTTGCGCTTATCGTCGCTCGTCCACTCCAGCAGCTCGGCGACGGCCTCGCGGTCAAGCGCAGCGTCGTTCTTGTGCGTTGCACCTTTGAGCTTCTTCGAGAGCGCCTCAACGCGCTTGAAGAAATCTTCGGCGCGCGGCTCAGCGTGCGGTGGGTCGGCAGCGATCGTGTTGCGGATGTAGCGCGAGTCTTCAAATCGTTCGAGCAGCTCTTCGTCGGTGAAATCGAGGGCGCGCAGCAGCACTGTCACCGGCAGCTTGCGCTTGCGGTCGATCCGAACGAAAACCTTGCCCTTCTTGTCAATCTCCAGTTCCAGCCACGAGCCGCGGGCCGGCATCAGGTTGGCGGTGAAGACCTGCTTCTCCTTGTCCTTCGGCTCCATCACGTATGCGCCAGGCGAGCGGACCAGCTGTGTTACGACAACGCGCTCAGTGCCGTTGATGATGAAGGTGCCGCGCTCGGTCATCCACGGGAAGTCGCCCATGAATACCTGCTGCTCACGGATCTCACCGGTCTCGCGGTTGATGAATGCAACCGTCACGGAGAGCGGGCGAGAGTAGGTTACGTCCTTCTCACGACACTCTGCGATCGATTGGGCGGGCTCCTCGAAGCTCAGTTCACCGAACTGGATTGCGAGGTTGCCGGTGTAATCCTCAATCGGCGAAACATCGTCGATTGTTTCGCGAAGTCCGCCCTTTTCAGGATCGACAAGGCGCGCAAAAGAGCGGAGCTGGATGTCGATCAGATTGGGAACTTCGATGCTGCTTGCTAGGCGCGCAAAACTACGGCGCCTGCGGGGAGCGTCTACGCGGGACAAGCTGCGACTCCTGAAGGTCAGAGGCTTACGGGGCAACTACGAGGTGCGCCCAAGTGAATGCGCGCCCTGTGACAATAGCACAGAGATACCTGTACCCCACCTGCGGGGCGCATCGGTGCTCACGGACCCCACCCTAGACGACCGCGTATGTGGCGCGGCGCCCTACCTCAGGTGGCTTCGACTATTGACCGATCTGGGCAGTCTAACGGATTACGACGAAGATTTCGACGGGGGCGACGAACCGGCCTCAGCCTCCGGCTCCTGCTTGATCGTCCTCTTGCCCCTGCCGAGCGCTCCGCCGAGCGTCGCGACGACGGCGACGAGGTAGAGCTGGCCGACCAGCGCCTCGAAGATCGCCGTCGCTCGCGCCGCTCCTGACGCCGGTGTCAGGTCGCCGTAGCCGACCGTCGTCAGCGTGACGAACGAGAAGTACATGTGGTCGGCACTGGTTCCATCGCCGCTGCCATCGACAGTCGTGCCCGCAAAGACGGCCGCCGAGCCGAGCGAACTTTCAAGCCCGTAGACGAAGCCGCAGAGCGTGCCGAACAGCAGATAGATCGTCAGCGCGCCGGCGACCGCCCGGCTGCGAACACCTTGGGCGCGAATGTCGATCGCGACGCCACGGATGATCACGCCGATGATCAGCAGCACACCGGCGACGTTCAGAGCCCGCGCAGCGGGCGATTCGCTACTCCCCCAGGTGATCAGCCCGGCCGCGCCGAGCAGCCCGAGGACCGCGAGGATCAGGACGATGCGGAAGAGTCGCTTCGGCGCCTCGGAAGTCCAGCAGGCAAGGACCGCTGTAACTGCCTGAGAGACCGTCAGCGCAAACCGCCAGGAGCTGCCCTCGGGCAGTCCGATCGCGAGCACAATCGTGATCACCACGAAGACCATCACGAAGCCGTATGAATGGCGCCCCTCCAGCTGAAGGAGCCCCTCTCTGATCTTGCCCACAGCGCTACTCCAACAGGCCTACCGGACGACGTGGAAACGCAGAAGGGCGCCCCGCGGGACGCCCTTCGACACTTCAATGCGGCGCTGAACTACTTCAGTTCGACGCTACCACCGGCCTCTTCGAGCTCGGTCTTGAGCTTCTCTGCCTCTTCGCGCTCAATCCCTTCCTTGACCGGGCCAGGGGCCTCGTCAACAACTGCCTTGGCTTCCTTCAAGCCAAGGCCGGTTGCCGCGCGGACGACCTTGATCACTTGGATCTTCTTGTCGCCAGCCGCCGTGAGAATCACGTCGACCTTTGAGCTGGCCTCATCCTCGCCGCCAGCGTCGCCGCCACCACCGGCGGCCGGAGCGGCTGCTGCCACTGCGGTCGCCGAGACGCCGAACTCCTCTTCGAGCGCTTTGACGCGCTCATTGAGCTCAAGCACCGAAATGCCCTTCAGCTCTTCAATCCATGCTTCTGTCGTTGTTGCCATGTTCTTATTCCCTCCTGGGATCGCTTCGGCGAGCTCGGCCTAAGCCGAAGCGTCCGCCTCGTTGTCGGAAGATGCTTCGCCTTGCGCCTCTGCTTCAGGCTCTGATGCTGCTTCGGCTTCGCCCTCGGGCTGCGCTGCAGATTCTGCTTCGGGTGCTGCCACTGCCTCTGGCTGCGGCTCGTCGGCGCGCTGCGCCTGGATCTGCCCGAGCGCAACTGCGAGCCCGCCGATTAGGCCGCCAAGTCCGCGCACCAGCCCGCCGACCGGCGCCGCGATCATGCCGACCAGCTGGCCGTAAAGAACCTCACGGGCAGGCAGTCGAGCGATGATCTTGAGCTGCTCAACCTCGATCGGCTCGCCGTCCATGATGCCGCCCTTGAACGGCAGCAGGTCGGTCTCGCGGTTGAAGGTCGAGATTGCCTTTGCCGCCGCCGCTGCGTCGCCGCGAACAAAGGTCAACGCGGTCGGGCCTTCGAGCAGCGACTTCAGGTGCTCGGCGCCAGCCTTGTCGGCGGCCAGCTCGGTCAGCGAGTTCTTGACGACGCGGAAGCTGGCATCGACATCGCCGAGCTGCGCCCGGACCGAGGCGATCTGCGAGACCGTAATCCCGCGGTAGTCGATTGCGAAGACGGCCTGCGACTCCTCAATCTGCTGTGCGATCTGAGCGACCGCTTCAATTTTCTGTTCTTTGTTCATGAGCCTCCTGATCCGGACTTGTGGCCGTCGTCACGGCCTGCCGGAGGTCTTTGGTGGCGCGAATTCTGAAGGGTCAGGCCGCGGCCGGCGCTGCCTCCAGGAGATCGCGGGTAAGCGTGGTGTCGACCTTGACGCCTGGACCCATTGTCGAGGTCAGCGTGATCGACTTCAGATAGCGGCCCTTGGCGGCCGAAGGCTTGGCGCGAACGATCTCCTCAACGACCGCTGCGTAGTTGGCGAGCAGGGCCTCTTCGCTGAAACTCGCCTTGCCGATTACAAGATGAACGATCGCGCTGCGGTCGGTGCGGTACTCAACCTTGCCAGCCTTGGCCTCTTCAACGGCCTTGGTCAGGTCGTTTGTGACGGTGCCAACCTTCGGGTTGGGCATCTTGCCGGAAGGCCCGAGCACGCGACCGAGACGACCGACAACCGGCATCAGGTCGGGGGTTGAGATCGCAACGTCAAAGTCGGTAAAGCCCTCTTCGACCTTCTTCGCTAGCTCCTCGGCTCCGACTTCATCGGCTCCGGCGGCCTCGGCTTCACGCGCCTTCTCGCCCTGTGCGAAGACGATCACCGTGACGTCCTTGCCGAGTCCGTGCGGCAGCGCAATAGTTCCGCGCAGCTGCTCCTCGGCGTGACGAACGTTCAGTCCGGTACGCAGATGCAGCTCGACCGACTCGTCGAACTTGGCGCGCGCCAGCTTCTTGACCAGCGCGACAGCTTCGGCTGGCTCGTACTCACGCTCGCGGTCAACTTCACCAAGTGCCGCGTCGAAGGCTTTGCTGTGCGAGCTCACGCGACAACCTCGACGCCCATCGAGCGGGCCGTGCCGGCGATGATCTTGATCGCAGCGTCGACATCGTTGGCGCTCAAGTCATCGAGCTTCGTCTCGGCGATCTGGCGCAGCTGGGCCTGAGTGATCTCGCCGACCTTGTCGCGGTTTGGCTCACCCGAACCCTTCTCCAGGTTGATCGCCTTCTTAATCAGCACGGCGGCCGGCGGCGTCTTCGTGATGAACGTGAAGGAGCGGTCTTCGTAGACCGTTATTACGACCGGCGTGATCACGCCAGCGCTCTCCTGCGTCTGAGCATTGAAGGCCTTGCAGAACTCCATGATGTTGATGCCGTGCTGACCCAGCGCGGGGCCGACCGGCGGCGCCGGGCTTGCCTGGCCGCCTGGGGCCTGGAGCTTCAGTTGAGTGAGGACTTTTTTAGCCATTCGTAATTATCTGTCTGCGAGAGAGTAGGAGGGGGCGCGCAAGATCAGATCTTCTTGACCTGATCGAAGCCAACCTCGACCGGTGTTTCCCGACCGAAGATTGACACAAGCACCTTGAGCTTCGCGGCGTCCTGATTGATTTCGGAGATCTCGCCAGAGAAATCTGACAGCGGGCCGGCGACGACCTTGACCGACTCGCCAATCGTAAACTGGGCCTTCGAGGCGACCTTCTGGGCAACCTCCTGATGGAGCAGCCGATCAACCTCGGGCTGCGTCAGCGGCACCGGATCGGCTGACGCGCCAACGAAGCCGGTCAGGTTCGGCGTCTCTTTGACGACCGTCCAAAGCTCGGGGTTGGCGGCCATGTTGAGATCCATGTTGATCAGCACGTAGCCAGGCATCGTGCGGTCTTCCTTCTGGATCTTTTCGCCGTCTTTGATCTCGATCTTAGTCTCGGTCGGGATCACGATCTGGCGGACATTGCCGGCCTGGCCGTGAGCGTCGAGACGGCGTTCGAGATCCCCCTTGACCTTCTTTTCAAGATTTGAGCGAGTGTTGACTACATACCAGCGATACATGGCGTCCTAGATCGTTTCGGAGGTCAGATAATTAGGTTGACGAGTGTTTGTGCGGCAACGTCAGCGAGGCCAAGATAGGCGCCGGCGATAACAACGAAGCCAATAACGACTGCAGTCGCCTGGCCGACCTGGCGGCGGTCAGGCCACTGAACGCGCTGCAGCTCGGCCCATGAGGCGCGCAGAAAATCGAAGAAACGTCCGAAGATCGACCTCTTGCGCGGCTCCACCGTGGCGCCATCTGCGCTGGCGGCAGCGAGCTCAGCTTGGCGCGACTCGATGTCGACCTCAAGCTCCTGCTCAGCGTCGGAGATCGTCTGCTGGTCGCCGCCCTCAATCTTCTCCTCAACGTCGTCGATCCGATCCTCAAGCTCGGCAAACTCAGCGTCGCTGAGGCCTTCAGGATGAACGACACCGCCAGCGCTGGGATCAACCTTCGGCTCGGCCGGGGTGCCGTCGGCGCCGGCGACGAGCTTGGCGTCGAACTCATCAACATCACCGGAGGAGTGACCGAGCGCGCCGGGCAGGTCGCCACGGACGACGCCCTCGCTGCTTTTAGGCGTCGAGGAAGCGTCACGCTTGGCCTTGCGCTGCTTGGCTCTCTTGCGATTGCGCGCCACTGCCGATAATCCCTAGCGGGTCTCTTTGTGGCTGGTGTGGCTGCGGCACCAGCGGCAGTACTTGCTCAGCGTCACGCGGTCAGGCGTGTTGCGCTTGCTCTTATTCGTCTGATAATTGCGCCGCTTACAGTCCTCGCACTCGAGGGTGATCGCGACGCGTACATCTCCACGGGCCATACTCAGACTCCGGTTTGAGGGTTGCGTCAAAGACTGTCTGGGGCAGAAAAACGACCCGCCCCAGGCGAGTCGAAAAACAAGTGTAGCGCGACTTGGCGCCGGGCGAGCTCCGCCATCGAAGCGTCGCTAGGCTGCGCCAAGATGAGCCTGCCCCAACCAAGTAAGTTCGGGCGACTGCGCGGCGGCCGCTCAATCCAGCCGCGCCAGGTCGCCTTCATTGCGCTTTCGGCGGCGACCTTCATCAACGTGCTTGGAATCGGCGCCGTGATCCCGGTGCTGCCGCTTTACGTCAAAGGACCGATCGGCGCCGGCGACATCGCCGTCGGCATCGTGATCGGCGCCTTCTCAATCACCGGCATCCTGATGCGCCCGATTGGTGGGCGGATCGCCGACCGGCGGGGTCGTAAGACGGTCCACATCACCGGCATCCTGATCTGCGTTGTCGGCGCGGCGCTGCTACTTGTGCCGGCCGGCGTGCCGGGGCTCGTCGTCTCACGCCTGATCGTCGGCTTCGGCGAAGGCTGGGTATTCACGGCCGGCGTGACCTGGATCGTCGATCTTGCGCCGATCGAGCGGCGCGGCCGCGTCGTCGGTCTGTTCGGCCTGTCGATCTGGGGTGGGATCACGGCCGGCGCCGTGATCGGATCGTTACTTCTCAGCACCGTCGGCTATGAGGCCGTCTGGTGGTTCGCGCTCGCCGCGCCGATCCTCGCTTTGCTGCTGGCCAGCATGATCCCGCGGGGGATTGCGACCGAGCAGGCAGCGGCGGCCGAGCTGGCAGCGGCCGAGCTTGGCAGCAGCGCCGCCGCCCTGGCCGAGGTCGACCAAGCTGCACTGGCGGCAAGCAGCGACGAACGCGGCCTGCGGCGCTGGGTGCCCAGCTCAACATGGCGGCCGGGAATTGCGCTGACACTGATCAATGTCGCCTACGGAACCTTCATGGCATTCGTCGTACTGCTGCTAGACAAGCACGGCATTGGCCACGGCGCCGCCGTCTTCACGGCCTTCACGGCGTCGCTGGTAGTCACGCGACTGGCACTTGGATCACTGCCGGACCGGGTCGGTCCGCGGCCGACGGCGCTCGGCGCCGGACTAGCACAGGCGGCTGGGCTGGTGGTCATCGCGATCGCCGGCTCGCTGCCCTTGGCGTTGGCGGGCGCGGTCCTGGCAGGCGGCGGGATGTCACTGATCTTCCCGTCGCTGGCGCTGATTGTGATCCGCAACACCGACGCGGCGCGGCGCGGCACGGCGCTCGGTGCATTCACAGCATTCTTCGACATCGGCGTTGGCATTGGCGCGCCGCTGGCCGGCATCATTGCCTCGCTTGGATCCGGTAATAATTACACTGCCGCGTTCATTGCCGCCGCCGCCGTCAGCGTGATCGGCACGCTAATCGCGTTTGCCGGTCCGAAACAAAGGGCAGCAACTGCCAATGGCTGAGATTCTCGCGATCACGCACCCAGGCGACGACACGGTCGGCGTCTTCGCGGCGGCAGCGGCACAGCTGTCACTGACGATCGAACAGTGGTCTGTTGCCGGCGGCGGCGAGCCGCAGCGGCCGATCAACGAGTACCGCGGCCTCGTCGTGCTTGGCGGTGATCAGAACATCGATGAGGTCGAGCGTTACCCCTACCTCGAGCGGGAATTCAGCGTCGTCGACGACTGGATTGCTGGCGGAAGGCCGCTGCTGGGCGTCTGTCTGGGTGCACAGATGATCGCCCACGTGACCGGCGGGTCGGTCTTCAAGGCAAGCGAGCGCGAATTCGGTTGGCTCGAGATCGAGCAGCTTGAGGCCGGCCGATCGGACCCGGTGACCGGCTTCGCCAAGCCGCAGCTGACCGGGCTGCTGTGGCACGAGTACGCCTTCGAGCCGCCTGCCCCGGCAACGATCCTCGCGCGCAACCGAGTCTGCGTGCAGGCATTCAGGCTTGGCGAAGCGTGGGGCGTCCAGCATCACCCGGAGGTTGACGAAGAGGTGCTGAATACCTGGCTGGAGCCATTACTGGCGGGGATGAGCGGAGCTAAAAAACGCCGGCAGGCCGAGCTGGTCGCGGCCGGCTGCGACGATTACCTGGCCGCCTGGAATGAATACGGGCGCGACCTCTTCCGTCGCTTCAGCGAGCGCTGCTGCTGACGTTGGCCACCGGCAGGCCGTCCTCGGCCATCCAGCGCTTCAGCAGATGGTGCATCGTTGCGGCGCCGACGATCGGGCCTGACGGCTCACTCCAGTCGCTTGGCACGATCGCAAACGGGTGCATCTGGGCGCCGCCAAGGCCGCCGTGCGAGCCCATGAACTCCTCGAAAGGAGCAATCTCGTCCTGCTCCGGGTAATAGGCGCCACTGACCAGCAGGTCCGGGCAGTGGACGAAGGAGTCGTGACGGCGCAGGTGATCGGCGGCGTTGGCGCCGAAGTGGGCGAGCGGATTTATCCCGACGACGTGGTCGTCGCTAAGGCGGTAACTGCCGTTGACGCCGAGCACGACGGCGCCGTCGTGCTCGGAGCGAGCCATCACCCAGCCGATCCCCTGATCGGCGGCCAACGTGGCGACCAGCCCAGGGTGCGTAGCCTCGATCTGCTCCAGTGTCAGCCGACCTTCGACGCGCGGGAACGAGATCAGCCCGAGGCAGCCGGAGGCCAGCACGATCAGCTCCGGCCGATCCTCGCCGGTCGCCTGCTCCAGCGCCTGCTGCTGCTGCTGTGCCTCGCGCCCCGGGCCGATCGTTACGCCGTCGTCACTAACAAAGCTTCGCGTCGCCCGCGCCATCATCCGGCCGCCGACGCTGTCATCGGTACCCAGCTCGGTCAGCCAGCCGCCAAGCTCGCCCCATGATTCAGCGACTGCCGGCGGCGCGCTGACTGCGCCGTCGCCTGAACAGGAGGCCTCGACCAGCTGCTCAAGCGTTTGGCCGCGGCGCTGACGGAACGGCCTGCCCTGAGTTTGGCCGTGATCGGAGAGGACGACGATCCGGTAGGGGCGCGGCGCCTGCTCGACCGCCCGCTCAAGCCGGATCAACTGCTTGTCGAGCCGCTTCAGAACGGTCAGCGCGTCGGCTTCACGGATACCGGAATGGTGGGCCACCTCGTCATAGCCGACGTAGGTTGAGTAGGAGACCGGCACCCCTTCGACAATGTCGGCCAGCAGCGTCGCAGTATTCAGTTCGCGCATCACGACGGTCATTGCGCAGCGCAGCAGCGGGTAGATACCGCCGCGGTGAACGTGCTCCGCGCCCGACCTGATCTGCCGCCAGTAGGCGAGCTTCTCGAGAGCGATGTCGTGGACCGAAAGGACCAGCGTCCGCGTCATCCCCGAAGGGTCTGAGAAGAATGCGAAGAACTCAGTGGGTTGCGAGCGGGCTTTGTCACGCACGACACTCAGCGTTGCCGAGGCGCGCGGCGCGTCGCCCGACAGCAGGTTGCCGCGGCTTGTGCCATCCACCGCCAACAGGCCGGTGCCGGTGCTGTGCCGCCGTTCCATCTCTGCTGTGTCGCTGACGCTGCTCGAGACCATCAGCACGCCACGGTCCTTCTCGTACCAGCGAAAGGCCGGCATGTCCTCGTTGCTGCCGAGCAGCAGACCGGCCTGGCTGGCGCCGGTCTGGCTTGACAGGTCGCACTCCCAGCCGACGATTCGGTGGCTGCCGTCATCGAGCCAGCGCTTCAGCGTCGGCGCGTGGCCAGATTCCAGCGCCTCGCGCAGCACGCCCTCCCCCAAGCCGTCGATCTCAAAGAAGATCACGCCCGGCACATCGGTCTGGTTGTCGCGGCGCGAGCCACGCATCCGTCGGCGCACGACGCGCAGGTGATAAGCGTCGCCGTCAACGTCGAGCAGCGTGCCGGCGATCGTGCTGACGACGGTCAGCAGGATCGCGACGAAGAACGAACCCAGCACGGTTGGCTCGCTGCCGTCGAGCAGGCTTAGTGAAATCCAAACCATCGCTGTTGTTGCGACCAGCGACAGCAGCCCGAAGGTCAGGACGGTCAATGGCAGCAGCAGCCGCGTCAACAGCGGCCAAAGGACCGAGCCGAAGATTGCGAGCACGATCACAACCACAAGCGCCGCGCCGAACGATGGAACGTCAACCGCCGGAATGATCGTCGCCGCTGCCAACAACGTCAGCGCCTGGATCAAGCCCAGCGCGAGAATCCGGATGACGAAGCCGGTTAGGCGGCGACGTGAGGAAGGCTTTGGCGTTGAGGGAAACGGCATTGGCTGCGGGTGGCGGCGGTCGCCGCGATCTGCGAGGCTACCGCGCTATGCCCTCAGACTCAGAAGAAAAGACGACCGAGCAGCCTGCAGCCGCGAAGCCTGCAGCCGGGAAAGCAGCTGGCGATGAGGCTCCGACCGCCGTCGCCGCCAGCGACCAGACGGCTTGGCAGCGCTCGCCTGGGCGCCGCTTCTCGGTCCACCTGATGATCGCCGTTGCGACACTGCTGACGATCCTCGCGGTGCTCGCAAACTGGACGCGCCAGCAGCTGCTGAACACCGACCAGTGGACAAAGTCAAGCTCCGAGCTGATCGCCAACCCGGCAATCCGCAGTGAGCTTGCGACCTACCTCGTCGATCAGCTCTACAACAATGTCGACGTCCCGGCCGAGATCAAGACCTTGCTACCAAAAGAGCTGCAGCCGCTAGCTCCGGTCGCTGCCGCCGGCGCCCGCGACCTGATCACGAAGGGCGCCAACGCGGCGCTTGAGCAGCCTGCTGTTCAGTCGATCTGGGCCGACGCCAACCGGCTTGCCCACGAGCAGCTGGTGACGATCCTCGATGGTGGTAACGCAACTATCAGCACGCAGAATGGCGACGTGACAATCGATCTCGGATTAGTGCTCAACAAGATCGTCTCAAGTGTCGGCCTGCCTGGCACGCTCGCCAACAAGCTCCCTCCCGGGGCAGCCCAGGTGACCGTTGTCGAATCGAAGGACCTACAACAGCTGCAGCAGGCGACGCAGGCTTTAAAAACCTCGTCGGTGCTGTTTAGCGTGCTCGCCTTCCTGCTGTTTGTCGGGGCCGTCGCGCTTGCCGCAGGCCGCCGAGCAGGCACGCTGCTTGAGGCAGGGATCGGCCTAATCATCGCCGGCGTGGCAGTTGTTCTAATCCGCAACGCTGGCGGTGACGCGATCGTCAACGCTCTCGTTACCGACCTGTCGATCAAACCAGCGGCTACTGCGGCCTGGAATATTGAAAGCACGCTGCTTAGCCAGATGGCGACGCAAGCCGTCGTCGTCGGCGTGATGCTGATCATCGCTGGCTTGCTGGGCGGTCCGACGAAGGCCGCGAAGGCTACGCGCGGCTGGCTCGCGCCGGTGATCAACCGCTACCCCGAGGCGACCTTTGCCGGCGTCGGGCTGCTGATCCTGTTGTTCCTGATCTGGGCGCCAATCCCGGCCGCGAGCAGACCATCGTTCATCATCATCTTCATCATCTTGGTGATGCTCGGCACCTACATGTTGCGCCGCGAGACGCTGCGTGACTTCCCCGACGTTGGCCCTCCAAGCGGCGACGCGATGCGCGCTGGCACGCAGAAGATCGGCGCAGCTTTCAGCCGCGCCGGCGCTGCCGTCAAACAGACGACCACGAAGGCCGCCGATGAGGTCCGCTCGATGACGCGTTCGTCGGGCGACAAGACAACGCCAACCGGTGACGTTGAAAGTCAGCGAATCGCCAAGCTTGAGCGTCTCGTCGCACTGCGCGACGGCGGCGCGCTAACCGACAGCGAGTTTGCCGCAGAGAAAGCAAAGATCCTCAGCGACAACGCCTCAGAACAGCCGACGCAAACGAACGGCTGATCAGGCGGTCGTCGCGGCGCTGACCGTCGCGGCGGCAGCGGCTGGCGCGACAACCAACTTCGCTGCTTGGCGCTCCGGCGCGATCTCAACGACGTCCCACGCCAACCCCAGCTTGCTGAGCGCGCCGACCAGCATCGCCGAGATGTCGATCTCGCTGCGCCGCAGGCCGTGCTTGGCGGAGCGCGGGAAGGCGTGGTGGTTGTGGTGCCAGGACTCGCCAAAGGATGGGATTGCCAGCCACCAAACATTGGTCGACTGATCCTCAACGTCGAACCGTCGGTTGCCGAAGAAATGGCAGACCGAGTTGACCGACCAGGTGATGTGACTCTGCACCAGCATGCGGATCAGTCCGCCCCACAGCAGCCCCGTCAGGCCACCGTAGATCGTCCCGGTGATCGCAACACCGAGCGCAAATGGCAGCGCCGCCGACAGCAGGATGAAAAACGGGAACGAATAGTGGATCACTCGCATACCACGGTCTTCGCTGAGGTCGATCGCGTACTTCCTATGCGTCGCCATTCCGTGCACGCGCCAAGTCCAGCCGACATGGGCGTGCCAGAGGCCGCGCACGGCGCCCCAAACGCCCGCGCCGTGACCGACATGCGGGCTGTGCGGGTCGCCCTCAACGTCCGAGTGGGCGTGATGCTTACGGTGATCGGCGACCCAGTCCATCGGGCCTCCCTGAATTGCCATCGAGCCGAGGATCGCGAAGCCGTACTCGATCGGCTTGTAGGTCTGGAACGAACGATGCGTCAGCAGCCGGTGGTAACCGACCGTGATGCCAAGGCCGCATGCCAAGAACATCACGGTGAAGACAACAAAGTCACTCCAGTTCAGCAGATCGTGCCTCATCGCCACCGGTATCAGCGCGATCAGAACGATAAAAGGCCCGAAGACTGCCACCAGATTGGCGTACTTGTCGACACGGCGCACTCAGCCATCTTAGGGCATCGCCGGACGCCCGTTGCCCGCCGTCTGGAGCCGCCGCTGTCAGGCGACGTCAAGTACGACTTTGCCGGTTGCGGCGCGGCTGTCGATCAGCTCTAGCGCAGCAGCTGCTTCTTCGAGCGGGAAGCGGGCGCCGACCGGCGGCCGGACAAAGCCAGCCTTGATCAAAGCGTCGATCGCGTCGCCTGTCTGCTTGACCAGCGCCGGGTCGCCAAGCACTGAGGCGCCCCAGCCAGCACCGATCACCGAAGTGTTGTTCAGCAGCAGGCGGTTGACCTTCACTTCGGGGATTGAACCGCCGGTAAAGCCGACAACGATGACGCGCCCGTTCTGATTGAGCGAGCGCAGACTGTCGGTGAAGCGGTCACCGCCAACCGGGTCGAGCACGATGTCGGCGCCGCCCAGTGCCAACACCTCGTCCTTCCAAGGACCGTCGGAGCGGACCACCTCGTCGGCGCCTGCGGCGCGCGCGACCGCCTCCTTTTCGTCGCTTGAGACGACGGCGATCGTTCGCGCGCCAAGCCCCTTCGCGACCTGGACTGAGGCCGTGCCAACGCCGCCGGCGGCGCCATGAATCAAGACCGTCTCGCCCTCGCGCAGGCCGCCGCGATGGACCATCGAAAAGTGCGCCGTGTGGTAGTTGAGGACCAGCGCCGCTCCCTGCGCGTCGTCAAGCTCGTCCGGCAACGCGAAGGTGAAGTGAGGCGCCGCAATTGCGACCTCGGCAAAGCCGCCGAGCATGCAGAAGGCCGCGACCCGTTGGCCCGGCTTAAAACCTGAACCGGCAGATGCACTGCGCACTACGCCAGCGACCTCGCTACCGGGAACGAACGGCAGATCAGGCTTGATTTGGTACTCGCCGCGCGTCTGCAACAGCTCGGGAAAGGCGACTCCGGCCGTGCTCACGTCGACCAGAACACCTTCACCAGGCGTCAGCGGGTGGCCAGCTGAGCCGTCCGGTTCAGCAATATCGACGAGGCTCAGTGCGGTTGCAGGGCCAGTCAGTTCGGTGATCTGGATCGCTCGCATAAGGCGGCCAAACTAACAGAAGGCAAATCCCGAGTGCCGTACCTACTGGTATAAAGATTTACGTGAACGCGGCTCTTCATCACCTCGGCCGCTTCTGCGTTCGTTTCCGCTGGGTGGTCATCGCCTTCTGGCTGATCCTCGTCGTCGCTCTGGGGATGCAGGCGAATAAGCTCGGCCCGCAACCAGCCGACTCGCTCTCGCTACCGGGCACCGGCAGCCAGATGGCAACCGACGTTCTCAACGAGCGCTTCGCCAGCCAGAAGAACGGCACAAGCCCAATCGTCGTCCACTCAGCCGACAAGGGTCCGCTGACGAGCTCGGCCAATCAGGCCGCGATCGCTGCCGCCGTTGCCGCAGCGAAGAGCTCGCCCGAGGTGGCGACCGTCCTGCCGCCGCTGCTGCTGGCCAAGGGCTCAAAGGGAGCAAAGAACCCCTCGCTCAGCGGTGACCAGAAGACGGCGCTGATCAGCGTTGGACTGAAGCACGCGATCACCAACTACTCGGTCAGAGAGGTGAGCGAGCTCGTTGACAAAATCGAGGCGCCGCTCAGCAAAGCGGGCCTAGAGAGCGCCGCCGGCGGCCAGATCGGCACAAAGACAATGAAACCGGCGACCGACACCAGCGTCGGGATCGGCCTGATCGCAGCGCTGATCATCCTGCTGCTCACCTTCGGATCGATCGTCTCAATGTTCCTGCCGATCCTGACCGCGCTGATCGGTGTCGGCACGGCGATTAGTTCGATCACGCTGCTCTCTCACGTCATTCCTGTTCCCACCGCCGTGCCAGCGCTGGCGACAATGATCGCGCTCGGCGTTGGGATCGACTACTCGCTCTTTGTGATCTCCAGACACCGCGAACAGATTGCCGGCGGAATGGCCGTTCGCGAGTCGATCGCGCGTTCGGTCGCGACCTCCGGCGCGGCGGTTCTGTTTGCCGGCTGCACGGTGATCATTGCGCTCTGCTCGCTGGCAATTGCCGGCATCCCGATCGTCGCGCAGATGGGCTACCTGTCGGCGATCGCTGTCGTAGTCGCGATGTTCGCGGCGCTGACGCTGCTGCCGGCGTTGCTCGCCCTGGCCGGCAGCAAGGTTGACTCGCTGAAGGTGCCGTTCCTGCACAGCCGCGCCTCGCAGGAAGCCGACCACGACACTGGCGGTTGGGCGCGCTGGGCGCGCGGCATTGCCCGCCGGCCATGGCCGCCAATGCTTGCCGCCGCAGCGATCCTGCTGGCGTTGGCGATCCCGACGCTACACCTGGAGCTGGGCCAGCCCGACGTGGCGGCCGGCGCCAAGAACCTTGACACAACCCGCGCCTACGACCTGGTCGCTCAGGGCTTCGGAGACGGGGCAAATGGACCGGTCCTCGTTGCCACGAAGATGTCAGCCGCGCCGAGCGACGCCGCCGATCTGGCCAAGTTGACGAAGGCGATCGCCGCCGACCCAGGTGTTGCCTCGGTCTCGCCGCCGCTTCAGAATGCCAAGCGGAATGCGGCAACGATCACCGTCGTGCCGAAGTCGTCGCCGCCATCTGATGCGACCGTCGCGCTGGTCAACCGTTTGCGCTCCAGCGTTATCCCCGATGCACTTAAGGGCAGTGACGTCAACGCCTATGTCGGCGGCACAACGGCCGCGTTCATTGACATCGCGAAGATGATTCAGGACAAGTTGCCGGTGTCAATTCTGATCGTCGTCGCGCTCAGCTTCCTGCTGCTGATGATCGCCTTCCGCTCGATCCTCGTCCCTCTTCAGGCGGCGGCAATGAACCTGCTCGGCGTCGCCGCCTCATACGGCATGCTCGTCGCTGTATTCCAGTGGGGCTGGGGCACCGAGCTGATCGGACTTAGCGGCGCCGTACCGATCGTCTCGTTCGTGCCGCTGATGATGTTCGCGATCCTCTTCGGCCTGTCGATGGATTACGAGGTCTTCCTCGTCACCCACATTCAGGAGGAGTACGAGGAGGGCGCCGACAACGAGACGGCGGTCGTACGCGGCCTGTCGCGCAGCGCCCGCGTTATTACCTCAGCGGCGCTGATTATGGTCTGCGTCTTCGGCGCCTTTGTACTGGCCGACGACCCAACGACCAAGCAATTCGGACTTGGCTTGGCGTTCGCTATCGCGATCGATGCGACGATCGTCCGCTGCCTGTTGGTGCCGGCATTGATGGTTCTGATCGGTAAGCGCAACTGGTGGCTGCCCGCTTGGCTGCGGCGAATCCTGCCGAAGGGCAGCATTGAAGGAACCGCCTACTTCAAGAAGCTCGACGCCAAGCAGTCAGAGAGCTAGCGCTAACTGTCGACCCAGAGCCTTCCGGGGTAGTAGTCGTAAACAACCTGATCGATCGCAGCAAAGCGGACGCCAGCTCTAACCATCTTCGCCAGCAGCACCAAGTCGCCAGGTAATCCAAAGAAATCCTCGGTGCGCTGGCGCGCGATGCCATTGAGAGCGTGATGAGCGAGAGCCGCCGACGATGCGCGGATTTTGGAATCCGGGCTCAGCCCAATCCAATCCGGAATCACCTCCGGGGGGAAGCCAGCGATCATCGTCGACGACCCGTCGGGGTGATGCTGCTCGATCTTGCCGCAGGTGATCTCAGCGCGAGTTTCGCGCGCTGCAGCTAGCAGCGTCTCAACTGCGTCCAGCGGTAGCGCGTCGTCATCATCCAGTTCGGTTACCCACAGACCCCGCGACATGCGCCGGGCCTCGACACGGCTGAGCGTTGCAGCCGACATCCAGCTGCGATTCTGATCAGGGTTGATCAGCGACTGTGTCAACCAACCGAAACGGACACGAGGATCGCCGATCGCTTGCAGCCGCGAATCGGTCCGCGGATCGAAACCATCGCAGACGACGACGACTTCAATCGCTTGATGGCTCTGGGCTAGCGCCGAGGGCAAAGCACGCTCGAGGAAGAGATCGATCCGCTCGTGGATCAGCGGCACGCAGATCGAAACTAGTGGATCAGCTTCTTCGTACGGCAGCTGATAGTCGGCGGCATCGCGCATCGCTGCGACCCGCCGGCCGTTCTCTGCCTCTTCGCTGATCAGGTAGCGAAGCGCAACCTCAGTTCGGAACTGGTGTTCACTTGACTGCTCAGAGAGCCCGGACACCTCAGCCTGCAGGCGATCGACCTGCTCACGCAGTTCGGCTGTTCGACGATCAAGCGCCTTCGCCAAGGCTGCCTTCAGTGGGTTCTTCATCGCCCTGCCGCGGCCGCCGCAGCGAACCGCTTCGCCGGAACGCCCTGAACCCGCCAGCCACTCTCTACATCGCGCACAACGACCGCGCCTGCAGCGATCACTGCTCGATCACCGACGCGAAGTCCATCCGCAACCGCGGCGCCCATCCCGACCATCACAGCTTCTCCGCATGTCACCAGGCCGGCAACATTGGCGCCCGGGTAGAGGACGGTCCCCTGCCCAAGCTTCGTGTGGTGACCAACCAACGCTCCGCGGCCGATCAGCGAGTGGTCGCCAATCGCGCTTGCGGCGCCGATCACAACCAGTGGCCCAATCACGACGCCCTTGCCAATTTCGGCGCTGGAGCTGATAACTGCAGATGGGTGGACGACAGTGACAGCACTCCAGCCGGCGCTTTCTAGCTCAGCTGCTATCGACTGACGGTTAGCGCTAACCCCAACAACGAAGCGGGCCGAAGGGCTAGGTGGAGAGTCCGGGGCGATCACATTGAGACGATGGGCGCTGCCACCGATTCGCGAACTGTCAATCGGCTCTACCAACCCCGCGACCTCGAAGCCAGCGGCAGCCGCGAACTCAATCACCTCAAGCGCGAAGCTGCCGGTTCCCGCTACATAGATCGAACTATCTGGCGACGCGGTCACTGGAAGCAGGCTAACTGGTAGCCGACGCGTCGATGAATCCCTCATCGGTCCGGCGCGCTTCGACCGCCGGATCAGCCTCCTGCCCCGGCCGATCGCCGCGCAGATGCATCGCGATCAGTGGGAAGACGAGGGTTGAGATGATCGCCGCGCCAATCAGGGCGGCGGAGGTCGAGCTGGCCATGTCACCGGCTTCGACCGCGATCGTCGTGATTGCGACGACCAGCGGCAGCTGCGTTGATGAGTAGAAGGCCAGCGCGGCGCGGTCGCGGCGGTCCATCTGCGAACGGTAGAGCAGCATCGCCGGGGCGCCGCGAACGACAAGGAAGAGCAGGACGAACATCGGCAGTTTGAGCATCCCTGCCGTACTGCCGACAAGCGCGTCGAGATCGAAGTTCATGCCGCTGTAGATGAAGAAGAACGGAATCAGAAAGCCATAGCCGATCCCAATCAGCTTCGACTCCAAAACCGACACCTCCTTGCCGCGCACCGCAAGGCGCACGATCATTCCCGCCGCGAAGCCGCCCAGCAGCAGGTCAAGGCCGAGATTCGTTGCCAGCGCTGCCAGCGCGAAGATCAGCACGACGGCGAACCGCACCGGCAGCTGCGTACTTGACTCCAGCGCTCGCTCGACCGCCCCCCAAGAACGCGGAACGGCCCTAACAGCGATGAACGCAGCGGCCAAGGAAAGCGCGATGAAGACGGCAAGGATCTCGAAATTCTTCGTCGTCGTCGTCGTCAGGACGAGTGTGACGATCAGGATCGGTCCGAATTCGCCGACCGCGCCGGCGCCCAGCAGGTAGGTGCCGAAACGGGTCCGCATCTCGCCCGCGTCGGTGATGATCGGGATCAACGTGCCGATCGCCGTCGTTGCCATCGCCGAGCCGGTGTAAAGCAGCGACAGCACGACGCCGGCCAGCGCCAGCGCACCGCCGATGCTGTAGGCGAGTAGCAATGACAGAAGCCATCCGGCCACCGCCAGCTTCAGCGGCGCGCCGCGGATCCGCGCGAAGTCGATCTCGTAACCGGCGAAGAAGAAGAGCATTCCCAGACCGAGATTGGCGAAGAACTTGATGAATTCATCGGGCTGCCCCAGGTCGAGCAGCTGCGGTCCGATCACGATGCCGAAGACCAGTTCCAGAACGACGACCGGCAACGCGACTCGCGGCCCGAGCACGGCGACCGTAAGCGCGGCTAGAGCGGCGGCAACAACAACGATCAGGAACGAGGCCGAATCAACGCTGAGACCGGTCGCTGGGATCGAAGCAAAGAGCGTCATCATCGCGACAGCGAGGTTACATCCGGTCGCGGTGCAGGGTAGCCTCGTCAAAAGATGGCGGACGAGACAGCCCACGAAAGCCTCCCCGGGGGGCGGGGCTAACCGGCTCCGATGCGCGACTATGCAGCCCCGGAGAACGATGCCGGAGTCCGGGTTAGCGTCGTAATTCCGGCCTACCGCAATCCGGCTTTAAGGCAGGCTCTCGATGCGCTTCTTTCGACAGCAAGCGAAGACTTGCCGACCGAAGTGATCGTGGTCCTAAATGACGCGACCGACGAGGTCCGGGAGATCGCTCGGGAATTCGAACCGTCGATAACGATCAGCGAGCTTCCGATGAACCTCGGCGTTTCGGGCGCATTTAACCACGGCTTCGGCCTGAGCCGCGGCGAGTATCTCGTGCAGATGCAGGATGACGTGGTGGTCGAGCCGGGCTGGCTCGAGCCGCTCGTCTCAGCTGTGGAATCAGCCCCCGATGTCGGCGCTGCCGGTGCCCTCAACATCGGTCACGACGGCCAGCTTCGGGACGCCGGCTGGGTCATTTGGCGCGACGGCACCGCGGCGCCCGCGCTGATCAACGGATCAAGTGATCCGAACGCTTATGTTGAGCCGCGAACCATCACCCACCACGGTTCGGCCGGCCTGCTAGTGCGCAGAGCCGCGTGGGAGTCAGTTGGCGGACTCGACGACAGTTTCTACCCGGCGTATTACGGCGACGTTGACTTCAACTTCCGGCTGCGCGCCCGAGGCTGGAGGATTGTCCTTGAACCGCAGTCTAGGGTTGGGCATACCGGTAGCTTCAGTACCACCGAAGCGTTCCGCAGCTTTCTGCTCGAGCGGAACCGGAGGACTTTTGTCCTGAAACACGGAGCGGCGCTTTCCGCGCACGCGGAGCAATCGTACGATCCCGGCGAGGTGACCCGGGAGGTTGAGCGCGCCGCGGCCTGCCTACCGGGCCCGCCGCCGCCGCCGCCGACAGCGGTCGAACTGGAACAGCTAAAGCGCCGGCTGACTGTCGAGCCTCAAACGTTTCTGGCTCGCGAGCGCGACGTCCTTAGGGAGTTCGCCTCACTGGCTGTCGCCGAGCGCGACGAAGCCCTTGCACAGCTGACTGAGTTGCGGGAAGTCGCCTCACAGGCTGTCGTCGAGCGCGACGAAGCCCTTGCACAGCTGGCTGAGATTAGGGAGTTCGCTGATCAAACAGTGATCGCCCTCGAGCGCTCTGACGAGCGGCTGCAGGTGATCCAGGGCAGCCGCTCGTGGCGGCTAACCGGGGCCCTGCGCCGGCCCGTTGCTTGGCTGCGAAAGCTAAGGAGGGCTCGCGCTAGCCGTTGATCTCAGCGACGCGGCTGCGGGTCTGCACCGGAAACAACAGCGCCAAGTCATACGGAATCTCCGCTGAATCCCAGGGCAGCAGGAAGCGATCGGGGTTCTCATGCTGGTAGGGCTGCGTAGGGGTGTTCACGAATTGAGTCTCTGCTTCGGAGACGTTCACATCGGCATGCCACACACCGGCAGGAATTAGCAGCTGTCGGATGCCCTGCTCGGACAGTGTCACCTGCTGTGTCATGCCGTAGCTGGGCGAGCCTTCACGGGCGTCGTAGAGCGCCACAGTCATCTCCCCCCGGATGATCGTGTATCTGTCATCTTTCGTTAGGTGCAGTGCCCAGCCCTTGATCTGGAGGGCTCTGAGCGTGGCGCAATAGAAGTAGACGACGGGCTCACGCCAGAAGTCCGAGCTGCCCGGAAAGATCTCAAATACGCGCCCGCGGTGGTCGACATGGGTGGGCGGCGAACAGGTCATCAACCCGTCGATGTCATCGCCGACAGGATCGCCGGACGGCGTCACTGTCTGGCTGTCTTTGACGGCAGCCTGAAGCGTCGAATCGACCCGTGGCGCGTTCTCCATCGGAGAAACATAACAAATCTCCCCAAGCCCTCCATCGGACTCGAACCGATGACCCCTTCCTTACCATTTCGCCGCAAGCTCCCGGCGGCTGGAGGCGGCTTACGCCCTGCGCCGGAGGTCTAGGACTCTCGGCGTTCGTCCTCCGGCGACTGCGGGTGGCTCGAGGCCTCGTAGGCTTCCAGAGGCGGCGGTAAGCCTGTCTCTCCGCTTCGCGGTAACGATTTATCTCAGCGCACGGCTTCTTTGAACCCTGCGTAAAAGGGAGACGGTGCGGGAAATCACGCCGCCTCACTTTGCGAAGTCTGGACGATATGGTTGAACGATGGACGAGAACAAGCTGGCGGAAATCGCGACAGCCGAGGCGAGCAGGTATGACCCCGAGGTGATGACCAAGCCGTTTGGCTACAACTGGGGTCACGCTTACTGGGGTAAGTGGCAAACAATCAGCTACGCCCTCGCTGCCCTGGGAATCCCGACGGGTGCGAGCATCCTTGACGTGGGCATGGGTGTGGGCTGGACAACCGTGTTTCTCGCCGAGTCCGGCTTTCGCCCGACAGGCATTGACATCGCGCCCGCGAGTGCTGCAATCGCTAAGGCGCGTGCCAACCGCTGCGGCGTTGATGTCGGCGCGCTCGTTGCAGACATGGATGATTTCGACCTTGGCCAGACGTTCGACGCCGCCCTCGTCTTCGATGCTCTCCACCACAGCAACCAGCAGGCCAAGGTCATCAGGAACGTGGCGCAACACATCCGGCCAGGGGGGTGGGTTCTATTCGGCGAGCCGTCGTGGCTTCATGATCTGTCGCCAGGTGCGCGACGGGTGCACCGTGAAGTCGGGTGGGTCGAGCGCGGCGTCAAGGTGCGGAACCTCAAACGCGACTGCCGCAAAGCCGCGCTCGGCGACTTCAGGCGGTTCTACGAGGGCACCCAACCTCACGCCGGACGTGCGCGTGACTTCGCGTATCAAACTGCTCGCCTGCTCGCCGCACGAGCAGCGTGTGCACCGCAGATGAGCGTCTGGTACGCCGCGCGGCGCCTCGGCCCCGCCACAGCGCGTTCCTAACGGGACCCTCTTCTGTACAGCCCCCTCGGCAGCTTCCAAACGCTTCCATTAGAGCTGCGGAGGCCTGAAAACGAGAAAACACCGCGTGAGCGGCGCTTTCCGTGAAGCCCTCCATCGGACTCGAACCGATGACCCCTTCCTTACCATGGAAGTGCTCTACCAACTGAGCTAGGAGGGCGAGACGGCGAGGATAGCCGCCCGCCGGCCGGCGCGACTGCACGCCGGCCGCCGTCAGCGGATCAGCGTTATCTGGCGGAGCTTCAGGCCGCCGGCATTGGTCAGGCTGAAGCGGAGCCCCTTGCCGCCGGAGCGTCGCAGCGACCGAACGGAACTGGCTGACAGCGGCACGGTAGTGATCAGCGTGCGACCTGCCTTGATCACCGGCGTTCGCAGCTGATAGCCGCGTCGGCTTGAAAAGACGAGACGGAAGCGGGCCGCCAGGCAATCGGTCGCATCGGCGCAAGCAAAGCGCAGCGCAACCTTGCCGCCGGTCAACCGGACGCGGCTACTCTGCCGCGCTGAGATCCTCGTAATCCCGGGAGCGGCCGGCGGCGGCGGCGCGGTAAGCGAGGCGGCAGCCCGCTGCACCACCGCAAAGGACTGCCTACGCGTCACCACAGGGTTCGCGGGAAGCGGATTCGGCGCGCTAAGGATCCCTTCCGAAGCGAAGTGATCCTTGCCCCAGTCGCGCTGCGTTACGAAGATCATGTCACCGCCGGCGCCGACGATTACCGGCATTGTCGCTTCAAGGTAGGCGGCTTGGCTTGCTTCGCCAGCACCGCGATACTTCGAGTCGTACTGGAAGACGCCGTCCGCCGGGTAGCCAAAATCGGTAAGCCACAGCGGTCCGCGCATTCCGCGGTCGTTGAAGTAGGCGCGCCAGCGCGCGACGTTTGCAGCAGCCGTCGATGAGGTTGAGCGCAGATGGATCGTATTGATGTCGATCTTCGCCGGCAGCGATGCGTCGGCTGCGAGCACAGCGTCCGTGAAGGCCGTCGTCGAGATCTTCGAGATACCGCCGAGCGCGACCCTTCCCCGCGGATTGGCGGCGTGAATACCGTCGGCGGCGGCGCCAAGCAACGCGGCGTACTGCTGGGGGCTGCCATAGAAGTAACGGCCGATGTCAGGCTCGTTGAGGATCTCAAAGTCGTTGATCACGCCGGCATAACGCGAAGCCACCTCGCTAACCATCTGCTGGTAACGAGCAAGGTCGGCGACCGGGCAGTGGTAGGCGTCAGCCTGCGTTACTCCCGGCGGACAATCGGCAATGAACCACGGCGTCGCGTAGATGATTGCCAACACCTTCACGCCGTAGCGGTTGGAGAGCGTCGCGTACTGGTCGGTCTGGGTCCATGTGGTCCGGTAGAACGGGTACCCCCTGTACTCGCCACGCGTGAAGATCGCGCTCAGCGAAAGGTCAACTCGGATGTATGAGGCGCCCGCCGCCTTGGCTTGGCGAAACATCTCCTCCTGAGCGCTAAAGGGTGTGTCCGGGAACAGCATTGAATGCAATCCGATCCGGTTATTGGTCGCTGCTGCGAGCGAAGCGCTGGGCGTAAAGGCAGCGGCCGACGGCCCTTCCGCGAGGGCTGGGGCTGCCGCGACCAGCGTTGCGGTCAGGGCCAGCGATGCTGCCGATAATCTTTTTCTGAACGTCATTTCAGAGCTCCGAGTGCTTCCTTTAAGACCGTCGCCCCTGCTGAATGTGACGGCGGCCAGTGGTCCAGGCCAGCTGCAGCTAAAAACACCTGGAACCGGCAGATGTTGCTATTCCGCCCTGCAGTGGGTGGCGCCGAAGCCGCTGCACCGCTACCTTCGCACCCGAGCCGACCGGTTCGCTACCGTGTCAGGCAGCTGATGACCTCGCTTCGCGCACATCGCTATCTGCGCGCCGCATTGCCCGCCGCGCTTGCAGTAACAGCCCTGACGGCGCTGCTGCCGTCGACGGCCGCGGCGGCGCTGAAGAGGGAGACTTGGCTAAGCGGTGTCACGATCACCGAATACTTTCCGGCGCCGGAAAGCTGGTTCATAGGGCTGCGCGTCAACACGCCGGGGCTGGCGCGCAAGAGCCGTATCGACTGGCTTTACTCGGCCCGTGGCCTGTCGATGGAAGGTGACGGGATCGGCACCAACGGCAGGCGTTACCACATCAACAACCTCGGCACGAGCGGTTGGATCACCTCGCGTGGCAAGGCGGCGAGCTTTGGTGTTGGCGGCTCGTGGGCGCCGTTCTGGCGCGGCGAGGGCTACTGGCGATCAAAGAGCGGCAGGGTCACCTTCCCGCTCGAACGCGGCGGCTGGTACAACGGCACCGGCATGCGCTATATCCGGCCGACGAACATCAGCTTTGCCGCCGGCCCGTCGCGCGACCTGAGCTACTACCGCAGCGTCGCCGTCGACCCTCACCTGATCCCGCTCGGCAGCCTCGTCTATGTCGCTGCCTATAAGTCGAAAAACAAGGACGGCTGGTTCCGCGCCGATGACACCGGCGGGGCGATCGACGGTCGCCACATTGACGTCTACCGGCCGCCGCCCAGCCGATCGTCGGACACCGGTAACTACATGACCGGCAAGCGGATCTTTGTCGTACCGAAGAAACGCATTTCGGCCTACCTCAAGTCGCACAGCCCGTCCCCCAGCACGGCGCGGCGCTGAGCGCGGGCGCTACTTGCTGAGCGTGACGCGCTCGGAGTAGCCGAGCAGGTCGGTCAAAGTGACGAAGCGATAACCGCGCCGCTTGAGCGAACGGACGATCTGCGGCAATGCCGCCAGCGTCTGCGAACGAGGCCCGCCGCCATCATGCAAGAGGATGATTGCGCCGCTACCAGTTTGGGCGAGCACGCGGCTGACGATTGCCCCCGTTCCCGGTGTGCGCCAGTCGCTCGGATCAACGTTCCAAAGCACCGACGTCATTCCCTGCGCGCGGACGCGGCGCACGAGATCGCTGCCGGTTGAGCCGTACGGTGGCCGGAACAGGCACGGCGTAAAGCCGGTCGCGCGGCGGATTGCGGCGTTGGTGTCACGCAGCTGACTGCTGGCGCCGGCGCCGCCGCCGCCAAGGTTGGCGTGGTTCCACGAATGGTTGGCGATCATTGAGCCATTACGAAGGATCTGTCGCGCCAGCGAAGCGCGGGCCGAAACCAGCTGACCGACCATGAAGAAGGTTGCCGGCACGCCGAGCTTGTCAAGCTCGCGAACGAAGCCCGAAGTGTAGATCGAGGGACCATCGTCGTAAGTCAGTGCGATCTGTTTGACGGACGGGCCGCGCTTGACCTGTGAGGCGCCGTGGCGCCGGCAGCCGGTCACAACGACGCGCCATACGCGCCCCGGATAGGTGCCAACACGTGGCAAGCGACGCTCGCAGGGGATTGTCAGCACCGACGCTAAGACGCTCGCGATGCCAGACCACGAGGCCCGCTGCTGCCGTGCCTGCTTGGCCTGCGTCGCCGCGCAGCCAGCGGCGCTCGCAGCGACATACCAGTCGGCGGCGCCGACCCGCAGCTTCGCTGCGTCAGGCTCAAAGCTAAGCCGCAGCTCGCTTTCGCGCGGCTGGCTGACCGTGCCGGCAATGCGCTTACCGCGCGAACGCAGCTGCCACTGCCCATCGCGGCGTGTAACGCAGACGGCGCGCGGGCTGCGGCTGCCCTGCTCAAAGACTGTGCATATCTGGCCGCCCTTGGCGTCGGCCAGCAGCTGCGGCGTGATCGGCTTGG
>JBCJRT010000005.1:0-74628 GCA_039745115.1 Solirubrobacteraceae bacterium | reverse complement strand
CGGTAAAGGCCCGCCTGTTCAACTCAAAGGGTTGGGCGCTGGTCAGCGTCAACTACCGGTTGACTGACGTCACTAAGCCAAACCCGTGGCGCTGGCCAACCCACTTTGAGGATGTCTCCGCCGCGATCTCCTGGATCAAGAAGAACATTGCTTCGCGCGGAGGCGACCCGTCGCGGATCGCGGCGCTCGGGCATTCGGCGGGAGCGGATCTTGTCGCCAACATTGCCACCGAGCCGACCTACCTTGCGAAGTACGGCCTGTCGCCGAAGTCGCTGCGCTGCCAGGGCCCGCTTGACACTCTGGGCTTCAACAAGCTCGGCTCCCCCGACCCAAACACGAGGTGGTGGACCAACGCTCTGGGTAACGCGCCCGACTTCAAACGCACAACCTCAGCGACCCTGATTGCCCGCCGCGGCGTCGGCACGCCGAGGGCGATTGTGGCGCTCCGCGGCAGCCGCGCCCAGATCGCTATTTCTAACGCTTACATCGCGCGGCTTAGTCAGCTTGGCATCGGTGGCAACCGGGCAATAAAGGCCAGCGGCCTGACCCACAACGAAATCGCTTCACAGATCGGCAGGCCCGGCGACACGGTGATGACACCGCCGCTGGTCAGCTTCCTTGCGAGCTGTTTCAAGTAGCCGCCGGCCGCCGCTGCCTACCGCGGCTACAGCGCGGGCTGGCATTCATCTAGTCGCAACGACCGCAAACAACCTGACAACGGCAGCGCGGCTCGTCAGATCAGGCCGATCGGCGGCGACCTTGGCAGAGAAGCTTCATTCGATCGATTGGAATAACGATGACCCCATCGCAAACGCTTGACCAGATCACCGGCATTCTTTACCGCAGCGAGTTGCCGTTTTCGTTCGATGAAGAGAAGACTGAGATTGGGATCAGCGCGGCCGGCACGATCCTTTTTATTCGCACCGCCGAATGGCAGGGCCGCACGATCGTCCAGATTGAGGCCGACCTGGCGATTGGGATCAAGCTGACACCGGAGGTGAAGGCCGGGATCTACTTCTGGCTTAGCGAACGCAACCGTGAGGCGCGTTTTGGCCGCTTTGTGATTTTCCAGACGGAGAGTGACGGCGATGACGGCTACCCGCTGGCTTGGGTGTCGGCGCATTGGGAGCTTGACGGCAACGACCTCGACGGGTCAGAGCTGATCACGGCGCTGAAGGCGCTGCGCGAGATGGCCACCGAGCAGGCGCCGCTGCTTACCCAGGCCTTCGGTGGGCAGACCGTGCCGCAGGTACATGCCGAGCTCGAAGAGCTGCAAGGCCCAAGCCCCGACGACGAAGGATCAATATGGATCTGACCGACATCTTCTTCTTGCTCAGCGCGCTGCTCGGCCTGTTGATCAGTCTCGGCGCGCTAGCACTGCGCTTCGTTGGCTTCAGCTTCATGCAGGGCGCGGCGATCACGACGGCGTTCCTGTTCTTTGGCTTTTGGAACCCGGTCGGCTGGATCGTGCTGATTCTTTGCGTCATCTCGCGCCGCAAGCAGGTGCGGCGGGCGATGCTGGCAAGCCAGGCGCGCGGCAGGGCGCTGGCGGCGGGGGCGCGGGGGCGGCGCCGGGGCAGTCGCGTGCCTCGACCTAGGCCTGAGCTTCGGCGCGGGCGCGGCAGAGCGCTGCTCGGCCTGCTGACGCGGTAGCCGTGTCAGCTTTGCGGCCCGCGGTGCGACCTTCCGTCCCGAGTAGCGATCGGAACGGGGGAGTAATGGTTGCGGACGACAGCGCAGCGCGAAGCGGGCTTCAGAACGTTGGAGGGGCGGCGCGCTGGCTTGCTTTGAAACTCTGCATCCTGCTGCTGGGCGGCATCGACCGCCTGCTCAACTTCATCGGAGTGCTCGTTCTGATCTACATCGCAGCTGAAGTGTTTATGGGTCTTCCCAACACGATCCGACTGTTGAAGTACCTGTTCCAACTCCTCTTCGGATGAGAGGCGCGCGAGGTTTGTAACACTAGGCGCGGTGTCTGAGATGATAATCAGTCCGTTTGCCGTTCTCGGCACCGATCCGTTGGCGGTTGGTGTTGTGATCGTGGTCGTTGGCGCGCTGCTGCTGGTTGACCTGCTGGTCTTTGCTCGCGGCCGCCAGCCGACCAGCCGTGAGGCGATGATCTGGAGCATCGGCTGGCTGATTGTTGGGCTGCTGGTGACGATCCCGATGATCCTAATCTTGACGCCATCTGAAGGCGTTAACTACGTCACCGTCTATCTGATTGAGCGGACCTTGTCGCTCGACAACCTTGTCGTCTTCCTGCTGATCTTCGGCTACTTCGCAGTGCCGGCGGCGCAGCGCGGGATTCTGCTGTTCTGGGGAATCGTGCTGGCGCTGGCGATGCGCGGCGTGGCGATCGTCGTCGGCGTTGAGCTAATTCAGAACTTCCACTTCGTCACCTACCTGCTGGGGCTGCTGCTGCTGTTCCTTGCCTGGAAAATGTATGGCGGCGCCGCCGACCATGTAGATCCCGACCACACGCCGTTCGTCAGGCTGTTGCGCCGCTTCTATCCAATCGGTGATTATCAGGGCTCAAAGTTCAGCTTCAAGCAGGCCGGCAAGCGGATAGTTACGCCGCTCGCGCTGGCGCTCGTGGCGGTCGTTGCCGCCGATATTGCCTTCGCGCTCGATTCGATCCCGGCGGCCTTTGCGATCACCGAAGATCCGCTCATTATCTGGACGGCGAACGGTTTCGCGCTGATCGGCCTGCGCGCACTCTTTGTTCTAGTTGAGGACCTGATCAAGCGCTTCCGTTACCTCAACCAGACGGTTGCCATTGTCCTTGGCGTCGTCGCGCTGAAGCTGCTGACGCAGGACCTTTACAAGCTGCCGGCGGCCGCCAGCCTGGCGGTCGTGGTCCTGCTGTTCGCCGGCGGTATTTGGCTGTCGGTCCGCGCCAACCGGCGCGACCAGCTGCGCGCCGCTAGCTAACTGCGCCAGCGCGGGCAGCGGCAGCGCTCACATCCGCAGCCCCCAGCGGTGTAGGTTGCGCTTGTGCGCCGCTACGCGTCAGCCCTGGTCCTTGTTGCCGCAATCGTCGCCGCTTCCGGCTGCGGCGCGGCCGGCGCAGGCGAAGGGCGCCAGCTGGAGGACGCGCTGATCGTCTCAATCAAGAAGCAGCTCGCCGACGAGGGGCCGCTCGTTGATCTGCGGTCGGTCAGCTGCCGGGAGCGCGGCAGCGACCGGAGCTACAGCTGCGTCGCCCACCTGGGCGTGCAGGGCGACGTCTTCACGGCGCACTACGCGGTCGAAGTTGACGCGAACGACTGCTGGCGCGCGGATGCTGAGCGCGTAAGCGTGCTGCGCGCCGGGCCGAACACGCGGCCGCCGGAGCGGATGAACAACTCCAGCAACCTCAGCGGCTGCCTGCAATGAGCGCGGCAAGCGTCGCCTTCGACCCGTTCCAGCGCACCTTCCTCGGCCAGCCGCGGGCGCTGATCACGCTCTTCATGACCGAGATGTGGGAGCGCTTCTCGTTCTACGGGATGCGCGCCCTGCTGGTGCTGTTCCTGATCGCGCCGCAGTCCAGCGGCGGCCTGGGAATGAGCGTGGCGGCGGCGGCCGGGATCTACGGGATCTATGTAGCGCTCGTTTATCTGACGCCGCTGCCGGGAGGCTGGCTTGGCGACCGCCTGCTCGGCGCGCGGCGCGCCGTGATCGTTGGCGGCGTTGTGATCGCCTCCGGTCACATCGTGCTCGCCGCGCTTGGCGGGCCGGGGCTGTTCTTCGCGCTGCTGCTGATCGTCATCGGCACGGGGCTGCTGAAGCCGAACATGGCGGCGATGGTCGGCGAGCTTTACGACAAGCACGATGAGATGCGCGACGCTGGCTTCTCCTTCTATTACATGGGAGTCAACCTCGGCGCTTTCCTTTCGCCGCTGGTCTGCGGCTATCTCGGGCAGGAGGTTGCGTGGGAGCTGGGGTTCGGGGTGGCGGCGGCCGGCATGCTCGCCGGGCTCGCTCAGTTCATCGTCGGCACGCGCGGCATGGGCAGCCTTGGGGTCGCGCCCAGCAACCCGATGGACGGCGCCGAGCGAAAGAGTTTCTACCGCCGATTCGCTGCCGGCGCGGTCGTCGTGGCGGCGATCGTGGCGCTCGACTTTCTCGTGATCCGCGCCTCGGCCAACGCGATCGAGCTGCTGATCACGCTCGTGATCCTCGTCGTTCCGGTCGTCTGGTTTACACGCACGCTGCGCCGCGAGCGCACCAACCGGCCGCAGTTCAACCGCGTGCTGGTGCTGCTTGCGCTGTTCGTCGCGGCTGCGGTCTTCTGGCTCGTCTACGACCAGGCTGGCTCGACCCTTTCGATCTTCGCCGAGCAGAGCACGAAGAACAGCGTGCTGGGGTTCAGCTTCCCCTCGAGCTGGTTCCAGTCGGTAAACCCGATCGCGATCATCATCCTCGCGCCGATCATGGGCGCGCTCTGGACGGCGCTCGCGCTACGCGGCCGTCAGCCGCCAACGGCGGTGAAGTTCTCGCTTGGCCTTTTCCTTGTGGCGCTGTCGATGCTGGTGATGGTCTTCGCCGCGCAGGCCTCGATCGACGGCAAGGTCGCGGTGATGTGGCTCTTTGCCGTCTACGCGATCCAGACGCTCGGCGAGCTACTGATCAGCCCGATCGGCATGTCGGCCGCAACCCGCCTGGCGCCGCCGAAGGCGGTCTCGCAGACGCTTGGCGTCTGGTTCCTAGCGACCAGCGTCGGCGACGCGATCGGCGGCCGGCTCGCAGGCCTTTACGACAGTCTCGGCCACGTCGACTACTTCGCCCTGCTCGGCGTGATCACGTTGATAGCAGCGTTCGTGATGCTCGCCATGGTGCGGCCGCTTGGGCGGCTGGCGCCGGATTAGCTGGGGGCGGGGTTCCAGCTCTGTCAGCTTTACGGCGGCAGGCGCGACCGCTGAAGTATGGATAAAGACTTGAAGATTGAGCAGGGGCGCTTCTCGGGCGCGCTGCTTGGCCTAGCGGTCGGCGACGCGCTCGGCACCACTGTTGAGTTCAAAGCGCCGGGCAGCTTCGCCCCGGTAACCGAGATGACCGGCGGCGGCATCTTTAAGCTGCCCGCTGGCGCCTGGACCGACGACACTTCGATGGCGCTTTGCCTCGCTGACAGCCTGATCGAAAAGCGCGACTTCGACCCAGCCGACCAGCTGCAGCGCTACCTGCGCTGGTGGCGCGAGGGCCACAACTCGTCGACCGGCAGCTGCTTTGACATCGGCGGGTCAACCTCGAAGGCGCTGGCCCGCTTTGAACTTACCGGCGAGCCATATCCGGGCGACGCCGACCCGGGCGGCGCCGGTGACGCGCCACTAATGCGCTTGGCCCCAATCCCGCTCGTCTGGGTCTGCAACCCGAGCAGGCTGCTCGATTACGCGGGCCGTCAAGCCCGCACTACTCACGGCGACCCGCGCGCAATCGACGCGGCACGCTGCCTGGCGTGGATGATGATGGTCGCCCTCTTCGGGCTCGGCAAGGAGGCCGCCCTTGGCCTGCGCGAGGAAACAGTTACGTCGATCGGCCCGCTCCACCCGGAGATCGAGGAGGTCGTCCGCGGCTCGTTTCGCGATCACGAGCCGCCGCAGATCAAAGGAACCGGCTTCTCACCAAAATCGCTGGAGGCGGCGCTTTGGGCGCTTGACAGCACCTCGAGCTGAGAAGAGGGTGCGCTCGCCGCCGTCAACCTCGGCGACGACGCCGACACCACCGCCGCGATCTACGGCCAGCTGGCCGGCGCGATCTATGGGGTGGAGGCAATCCCCGAGCGGTGGCTTGATCGCCTGGTGATGCGCGAGGAGATTGAGGCCCGCGCCGACGCTCTCTTTGAGCTCTCGCAGGAGGTGGCTGAGCGTGAGCGGCGTGAGCAGGGGGAGGGGTAGCGTGGCGGCTGGGCTGAGGTAGGGGTGAACGGTCCATCCCGATGGTAGTTTCGGTTTTGGGCGCCGCGCGCCCAAGGCTGGATACCTACTCGCTGCCCAGCGGCGGTTGAGCGCCGGCTAACAGTGCTGCCTTCAGGGCAACCAAACCTTCGTCTGTGCTGAGTACGTCCGACGTCTGTATGACGCAATAAGTAATAAGGCTCTTCTCCCTTGCCAGCGCGACCGCATCCGGCATACCTGAAACGTCTTCGAGAAGATCGGCCATGCGGACCATTTCTGCCTCTGACCGCTTGTTGCTCATGAAGTTGAAGGGGACAAACAAACCGTCGCCGCGCGTGGGCTGGAATAGAAGCGCGACGGGGTTCGCCTTTTCTCTGTCTTCGTTATCCCCAAGCCAAAGAGTGATGGCCGTCGACCCAAATGAGGGTCGGGCTCCGTTGTCCCGCATCCATGAGTAGAGATCGCGGATCCTCTCCGCGACCTGCGGCGGGGAGCGATCGAAACCTTCAAGCAGTTCCTCTTCTGTGATCTTGGGCTTCCTACTACTGGAACCGCGGCGCGTCTTAGCTACTCGAGCTGCTTCGGTCTGGCCCACCATCCGGGGAACGAGTGTTCTGCGATCACCATCCACTTCAACGAACTGGCGCACCTCGACAGCAAGCACCTCGGCCGGGCTCATCTGCCCGTTGAGGAACTCCACCATGCGGACTGTTTCCCTCGGGAATTCGTCAGCAACGAAGATGAGGCGAAGTTTCCCGGCGGCCAGGTTGGTCTTCACCTGCTCCCAGAAGCTCTCGGTGTCTTCCCCTGAAAGGAAGTGGTCCAGTTCGTCCTCGGCCGTGGCCGCACCGTCATCCCGTTCGCGGGAGTAAAACGCGCTACGAATCGACTCGGAGCTCCAGTTGACGGCTGCGTTCGCGCCGTATTCGATCAGTTGCCCAATGATCTCGCGGCGGATCTGTGTGTTGGTGCTCCGCTTGACCTCGACCAGGGTTGGGACACCATCCTGATCGAGAAAAAGATTGTCAACGCTCCAACGCCCGCTGTCGGTCTCCGCGCAATCCGGAACACCTACCTCGCGTTTGACGAGTAGCCACCTGCGATCACTTGCGTCGTTGTCGCCGTTGAGGAGCTCAGGGTTGGACGCCAGCAGTTCCTGAAGCACCGCTTCTGACAAATAGTGCTGCTCAGTCATTTGGACATAACCGCCATCGCGCTCGACGTAGATAGGGGACATGTGTGGAGAATGCCAGAAACGCCGCTGCGAGTCCGTGGGCTTTCGACACGGCGGCAGGTTTGAGGCAAAGGCGGCGGGCTATCTCCAGAGCTGGACGAGCACCTCACCGACTACGCCGCGCTGGAGTTTCAAGAGCGTCGACGCCAGCTCCTGCTGGGACGCCAAGAAGGGCGTGTACGAGTCGGTTGAGCCATCCGACCGGGTTGACGCCTGGGTCTTCGCGCTCCAGACCTGCACGGAGCCAAAGGATTACCGGCCACTTGATGTGAGACAGTGGGAGTTCTGGGTGGTGCCGCATCGCCGACTGCTCAAGCTCGGGCAACACTCTATCGGTATCAGAGCGCTTGAAGCTGAGCCAGTCGCCGCGGCGGCCGTGAGTTACGACGATCTGGATCTTGCGGTTCGGACGGCGGTTGAAGTTAACGCGGCGGCTGGCGAAGCGGCCCTCGATGGCGCTTCCTAGCTAAGCCCAATAAGCGCCGAACTCATTCGGCCGTCAGCCACTAGCTCACTGCGTTGCCCGCTGTCCCAGACCCGCGCGCCTCAATCTCAGCGAGCATCGCTTTGTACTTCTTGCCACCAGTCCCGTACGCGTGGCCGTGCTTGGCAAGCTTTGCTTCAGCCAAGAGGTCATTGAACATCTTGCCGGTGCGGACAACTTTCCAAGCGGTCCAACCGTTGTATGCAGGGATGTTCGCAGCGGCACAAGCCGCGCCGGATGGAGAGCTGAATGTACGTCCGTCTTCGAGCATGATCTCGCCGCCAGCTGTGATCGTTGCTTTGTAGCTTTTGCCGAGCTGTGGTCGCTCCCAGACCAGCTGGTCGTCAACTTCGATGAGGCCGGCTTCGATGAGGTCTGCTGGAGTGATCCGCGGCCAGTCCGGCTGCGGATCACTTGCTACCCCACCATCGGCCGCTACTCCAGCTGGCTCCGCAACACCGCCAACCTCAAGGAATCGCCGGCCAGCTTGGTCTTCGTGTACGGCGATCGTTACGAGCGTGATCGGAGTGTCGTTGCTGGTCAGGAAATCGAGAGCATCTTTGGTGCGGCCCTCGAACTCCCTCGCTACTAGAATCAGTTGCGGGTCCCGGGTGACTGGCCTCAAACCGTCGCCGTCGGTGAATTCTTTCCAGTCATTGAAGAACTGCTCTTCCCCACCGTGGTAGATGCCTGAAAGCTCATCAAGGTTTGTGCCGCGGGCCCAGCCTGCGTACTCAAGGCATTGGGCTAGTTGACCGCGGTCAATGTCGCGCTTGATTTCGATCACGACGACACGTGCTTTGCTGTCCAGGGCAACGATGTCGGGCTTGCCGCCACCGCCGACCATCGGCTGACGAGCGATTGGGAACAGGCCCTCGCCGGTCAGCTCCTCGCTGTTGTTCCATATAAGCTCTTCGATCTCAGCTTCGTAGAGTTGCCCTGTGCCGCCGAGCACTCGCCGAAAGCTGGAGAGCTGCTTCTCTGGATTAACTTCAAATATCGCCATTAACCCAACCCTATCCCGAAGTCGCAAGAACTTCCGTTAGGGTCGTCGCTTTCTTGAACTTGGCTTCGCCACCAGCGTCGTTAAGGGCAGCGAAGTGAGCCTCGCCGCACTTGATCTTGGCGCGCTCTTTATCGCGCAGCTCGAGCAGGTCGCTCTTCGTCTCGACCACGAAGTAGAGGCGCTGATCACCATCCTGCTCAACTAGTACAGCCCAGTCAGGATTGTACGAGCCGAGCGGCGTTGGAATCTTGAACCAGCCAGGGAGCTTTGCGTAGACCTTGACCGCGCTGTTCTTCTCCAGCTCGGTGGCGAAGGTCCGTTCAACCTCCGAGTCCCAGACAACTGCTGCGTAAACAGACTTTTCGGTGCCAGCGAGCGTCTTCTCTATGTAGCCAGTCAGCTCCTCCTGCTCGAAAAGCTCTTGAGTGTAGTAATGCTCGTCACCGAGTCGCTGGTACTTGATCCCGTCGACGAGTGCCAGCTGCTTGCGGAAATTGATCACTTCACCGGTCAGTTGGATGAATGCCTGTGGGTTGCGTTTAAGTTCGTCAAGCTTATCGCTGCCCTGAAGGATCTTCAGGATGCTGCGGCGCGTCAGCCCGGTCCGGTCCTGCAGGTCGGTCAAAACATCGGGGATAGGGATATTGGCGTCGCTAATGCTGAGTGTTTCGGCCCCCGCGAGCTCCGTTGCCGTGACGCCACCATCGCCAATCGAGATGCCAGCTTTCCGGATCTGCAGGATTGTCTTTGGTGTTTCGGGAGCGTCGCGCAGGTCCTTGATGCAGTCCGCAATCAGCTTCTCGTTATCGAAGTCGACGCGGTATGTTGTCTTATCTTTGACTTGGTCCCACAGGGCCTTGAACTCAGGGCTGTTGAGCACCTTCTCTCGCGTCTTGATTGTGCGCCGCTCATCGGCATTCTTGATTTGAAGTCCACTGGCGTACTTCTTGAGGATCGCGACGATCTGGTCTGCGTGGGGCTCCAGCTCAGCGGGAAGGTCAACGTCGCCGGTGTCGAGTGCGGATCGCAGTTCCTCTTGTACTTGACCTTTTGCGTTTATGTAGCCGGCCTGCTTGAGGTGTTTCCAAAGCGCCTCGGAGCGCTCAAGGCCGAGCGGTGCGACGTTTCCGTCCGCGTCGCTCGTGGCCACGCGAATAAACTGATGTGGCTCGATGACGCCGAAGCGGACGCCGGTCTCTTCTTCGATCTCTTTTTGGAGGCCTTCAGCGAAAGAGGCGTAATCCTCGGTTGCGACGACCGTCAGCGTGTTGACCTCAAAGCCCTGGACGCGCTCGCCGTCTTGGTTGACGCAGAGCCGCAGGCCACGGCCGATTGTCTGGCGGCGTTGCCTGTCTGTGCCCATCTCCCGCAGCGAGCAGATCTGGAAGACGTTCGGGTTGTCCCACCCTTCCCGAAGCGCGGAGTGGGAGAAAATAAAGCGCAGTGGCGTCACGAAGCTAAGCAGCTTCTCCTTCTCCTTCATGATCAGGTTGTAAGCACGCTCAGCCGCCTCGCGACCTCCCTCGTTCGTCTCGGAAGTGTCGGACCAGCTGCCTTTCTTATCGATCGAGAAGTAGCCGTCGTGGGCTTGCCGTGCGGCCTGCTCGGTATCCCCATCGTCGAACAACTCTGAGTAGCTCGCGCTGGCGGCGAGTTTCACGAACTCTTCTTCGAAGATCTTGGCGTACGGCCCTTGAATCTGCTTGCCCTCGTCGTCGTAGCCGCGGTAGTTGGCGACATGGTCAAGGAAGAACAGCGATAGGACTTTGATTCCTTGATCGCGAAGCCTTAGCTCCTTATCGAAGTGCTCCTTGATTGTCCGGTGGATCATCAGGCGATGGACGATTTCGGCATCGACATCGCCCCATGCTTGCCCGGGTTTCAGCACAACGTTGCCGCCGGGAACGTGTAGCTCGAGCGACTGGTTGGCCTTGCCGCTCCCAGCGCGTATCTCACCGACGCGAATGTTCTTGTACAGCTCGCGCCCAGTCTCTTGCTCGAGGTCATCGTTTGTGACGACTGTCTTCGGGCTGCGCTTAACGCCAGAGGCCTTCTCTACGTCGATCTCAACTTTGGCGCTGATCGTCCCGCCCTTGTTGGAAGTCGAGACCAACCGCACATACGGAGTGTTGCCGCCGCCTTCAATCGTGGCCGATGCGACTTCGATCTGTTTGACCAGCTTTCGCTCGTAGGCGTCAACTGCGTCGAGCCGGTAGACCATGTTGTGCTTTTCGACATGTGTCGCTGAATAGCGGAGGGTGCAGAGCGGGCGCATCGCTTTAAGAGCCTCCTTGCCCTTGCCTCCCAGGCCGCCCTCAACGCTTTGCGGCTCGTCAACTATCAGGATCGGGTCGGCATCCCGGATGAGGTCGATTGGAGCGTATCCGCCGGTCTTCTCGCTGTCCTTGTATAGATTGTTGGTCGCCTGCTTGTTAATCGAGCCAACAGTCACGATCATCACTTGGATCGTCGAGCTGGTAGCGAAGTTGCGAACCGCGTCAAGCTTCGAAGAGTCGTAAAGGAAGTAGTTGAGCGGCGTTCCCGAGTACAGCGTCTTGAAGTGGTCTTTCGTCATCTCGAACGTCTTATAGACCCCCTCCTTAATTGCGATCGACGGCACAACGATCACAAACTTTGTATGGCCGAAGCGCTTGTTGAGCTCGTAGATTGTCCGCAGATATACGTACGTCTTTCCCGTCCCTGTCTCCATCTCGACGCTGAAATCTCCCGAGCCGAGGACATCTGCCGGTCGCAAGCCGTTCTCGGTTTGAATCCTCTGGAGGTTTTTTAGGATGTCCTCGTCAGATAATTTCAGGCGGTTTCCAACGCCGCCTGTGGCATCGCCCAGCTCCAGGGTTTGCTGGTCGCCCGACGGGGTCAGCGTCACGGTGAACTCGGTGCGACAGCTCTCTTGACCGTTGAAGAGTTCGCAGACTGCCTCGACTGCGTCGTGTTGAAAGTCGAGCTCGGAATCAAAGTGAAGCTTCATTACGGTCATTCAGATGCTCCTGATGGTGGTGATGTTGTGTTGGTTGAGGATGGCGGTGAGGTTGGTTTTGGCGATGTCGTTGGGGAAGGCGCTGTCGCGGAAGATGCAGGTTGTTTCGCCGGCTGGGTTTAGTTCTGTGTGCCAGTTGGCTATGCCTAGCCCGAGTGGTTCTGTGTCTTCTTGGCTGATCTGCTGGTCTAGGCAGGTAATGAGGGTTCCGCTGCCGACTGATTGGACTGTGTGGCCGGCGATTTCCTTGGTTTCGATTGGGACGCAGAGGTCGATCCCTTGCTTGAGCAGCAGTTCGTGGAGAACGTCTTGGTCTGTGCGGTTGGCTTTGACGTGTTCGGCTGCTTCTTCGAGGTTTGCGGGCAGGTCGTCAGGGTTTTCGTCCCATTCACGCAGGTTGCTGGAGTCAAGCTTGAAAACGCGGAAGCCCAGGTCTCCTTTGTAGTCGGGGTTCTCCTCGGCAACCTTCGCTGCGGCCCTGCGCAGGCGCTCCTTGGTTAGCTCGGCGATGTTGCGGGGCTTGTCGAGCTCATCACAGAACTCTGCTGCGGTTTTCTGTTCCTTGACCTCGGGGGAAAGTGGTTCCGGTAGCTGCACAAGGATGTAACGGCGCGAACCACCATCTTCAGCGTTCTGCGCCATCACCGCGTGACCGGTAGTGCCCGAACCCGCAAAAAAATCAAGGACAATACCCTTCTGATCTTGGCGAGAGATGAAGCTGAGTAGGTGTTTTACGAGCCGTGTTGGTTTCGGGAAATCAAATTGCATGTCAAGCGCGATGACTTCTCTGCTACCTAGGTGGTTGTGCGCGTCATCGATGAAATCGCGCGGCGTCCTACCCTCTTGTTGTCTACGCTCCAGATACTGCTTTGTGTAGACATTGAACTTCGATTGCTCTCCATGCTGATCAATTAGTGGCGACGAGTCTGTAGCAACGAACTCAATCTCACCCGCCTCCACTAACGCATCGTACGTCGCCTTTACTGTTCGCCAGCGTTTTCCTTCCGGAGGTAAGCAGAGTGATCCATCTGGAGCCTTGATCTCATACCGGGCGTTGCGGCTGCGTTCAAGAGTCAGAGAGGCCTGATAGAAGCCGACCAGCTTGTATGGCCCACGGCGGTCGCTCTGCTTGTAGTCCGCAACCTGAGACTCTGATAGCGGAACCTTGAATTCGTCGAGCAGCTCGACGTTTGGTGTATACGCGAGGAGGTAGTCGATGCTGGGCGCAAAGAAGGTACCAGCATCGCTGGTTGTCTTCGTGATCCGTGAAACTATGCCCAAGCGGTTGCTCTCGCCGAAGATCGTGTCACAGCAATGAGCTAGGTCGGCAAGCTCGGCGCTACCGATACTTACAAAAAGCACACCATCCGCTCTGAGCAGAATCTTCGCAGCGACGAGTCTCGGGTACATCATGTTGAGCCAGTCGGTGTGGTAGCGGCCGCTGGCTTCGGTGTTGCTGCTGGTCTTGTGGCCTTCTTCGTCGGTCTGCCCGGTTTGCTCGAGGTAGTTCTTGATGCTGTCGCGGTAGTTGTCTTTGTAGACGAAGTCTTTGCCGGTGTTGTAAGGGGGGTCAATGTAGATCAGCTTAACCTTGCCGGCATAGCTCTTCTGGAGGAGCTTGAGGACCTCTAGGTTGTCGCCTTCGATCATCAGGTTCTGGGTCGTGTCCCAGTTGACGCTGTCCTGCGGGCACGGGCGCAACGTTCCAGTAGACGGAGTTTGGGCGAGCTGCAGGGCTTGGCGCTTGCCGTGCCAAGACAGCCCGTACTTCTCATCGCCCTCGGACGCGGTCTTATCCCCGACGATTGTCTTCAACACGTCAAGGTCAACGACAGCACCGTCTGCGCCCTCGGTGACGAGATTTGGGAAGAGGCCCCGGAGCGCCTCAATGTTCTCCGCTATGACGTCCACGGACTCTGATGCTGGTTCCTTGGCGCCGATTGGTTCGATTCCCGTCATTTAGATGCTCCGGATGGTGTTGATGTTGTGTTGGTGGAGGATTGCGGTGAGGTTGGTTTTGGCGATGTCGTTGGGGAAGGCGCTGTCGCGGAAGATGCAGGTTGTTTCGCCCGCTGCGTTCAGGTCTTTGTGCCAGTTGGCTATGCCGAGGCCGAGTGGTTCTGTGTCGTCCTGGCTGATCTGCTGGTCTAGGCAGGTGATGAGGGTTCCGGCGCCGACCGATTGGACTGTGTGGCCGGCGATTTCTTTGGTTTCGATCGGGACGCAGAGATCGATCCCTTGCTTGAGCAGTAGTTCGTAGAGAACGTCTTGGTCTGTGCGGTCTGCTTTGACGTGTTCGGCTGCCTCTTCGAGGCTTGCGGGCAGGTCGTCAGGGTTCTCGTCCCATTCGCGCAGGTTGCTGGAGTCAAGCTTGAAGACGCGGAAGCCGAGGTCGCCTTTGTAGCCAGGGTTCTCCTCGGCAACCTTCGCTGCGGCCCTGCGCAGACGCTCCTTGGTTAGCTCGGCGAGATTTCGCTCAACTTCGAGTGAGTCGCAGAAGACAGCAGCTGTCTCTTCAGCGTGACTTGCGGGGTCTAGGGTTTGGGGCAGCTGGACAGTGATGAATCGCCGATTGCCCGCGTCAGCATGATTTAGGCGCATGACTGCGTCGGCAGTTGTGCCTGACCCGGCGAAGAAATCGAGAACGATGCCGCCAGGGTCGTCCGCCAAGCCTGCGAGAAAGGTGACAAGGCCAGTTGGCTTCGGTTGGGAGAAGACTTGGCTCTCGCCGAAAAGCTCCGCCAGCTCTCTGGTTCCGTCTTGATTGAATCCCACAGCTTCCGGTGAAAGGATCGCGTCCGGCGGCCGTCCAACCTGTACATCAGCCAGGTACCTCTTGGCCTTGGGCTCTTTGCCGCTGAATACGATTGCTCCCTCCGTCTCAAGCCGCTTCAGCGATTCCTGAGAAAAACTAGGGTACCTACCTTTGGGCGCCGTCCAAACCACTCCGTTAGCGAATGTGTACGTATACGGGGTGTAGAAGTTACGGGCTGTTATGGGATCAAGCTTGTACTGGCCTTTGCCGTCACCATCATCGTTCGGGTAGCTTGAAGATTTATCCACCTGCTGGCGAATGTATCTAGAAGAATCTTCGCCAAACCATTCCTTTTGGCGACCGTAAACAAGCACGTAATCGGCGTTGAGGTTGAAGTCTTTGCTTGAGTTGCGAACTGTGTGCATTGCGCGACGCGTAAGAACGGCGAAGAAGTTCGTTTCTCCGAAGACTTGGTCGCACGCGAGCCGGAGTTGTGCAAGTTCGGTCTGGTCGATGGATAGGAAGATGAGCCCGTCCGATCTGAGCAGAGATCGCGCGAGAACCAGCCTCGGGTACATCATGTTGAGCCAGTCGGTGTGGTAGCGGCCGCTGGCTTCGGTGTTGCTGCTGGTTTTGTGGCCTTCTTCGTCGGTCTGCCCGGTTTGCTCGAGGTAGTTCTTGATGTTGTCGCGGTAGTTGTCTTTGTAGACGAAGTCTTTGCCGGTGTTGTAAGGGGGGTCGATGTAGATCAGTTTGACCTTGCCGGCGTAGCTCTTCTGGAGGAGCTTGAGGACCTCTAGGTTGTCGCCTTCGATCATCAGGTTCTGGGTCGTGTCCCAGTTGATGCTGTCCTGCGGGCACGGGCGCAACGTTCCAGTAGACGGAGTTTGGGCGAGCTGCAGGGCTTGGCGCTTGCCGTGCCAAGACAGCCCGTACTTCTCATCCGCCTCGTCGACATTGTCCCCGAGCAGCTGCCGCAGCACTTCGAAGTCGATCTTGCCTTCGGTGATCGCCGCGGGGAAGAGGGCAGCGAGATGGCTGATGTTGTCGGCGACGATGTCGCTGCTCTTACTCTCGTCGTCTTGGGGTTCGATTGGTTCCATCAGTCGTCGCCGATCTTTACACGTTCAAGGGCCGCGCGATGGTCTTGTCGTAGGTCTGCGAGTTTCAAGTTGATCTCCACTTGTCGGCGCTTCTGGTTTGTCTTCTTGGCGGCGGTTTGAAGAGCTGCCATCTCGGCTGATAGCCGTTCCACTGCTCTCAGGGATTCAAGTCGCTCGGTTGCCTCTGTTTCTGACGCTGGAATGGCAAACTGGCTGCCCTGCCGCGCGGCGCGGACGGCAACTATGGCGTCGAGCCAGCCGCGGTAGAGCGCACGCAGGTTTGTGCGCGGGAGCTTGGAAAGTGCAAACGCCTGAAGGAATCTTTCCCAAAGGGGATCTTCGATCGGCTGAGACCAATCGGCACTGATCACCTCGCCGTCGCCCTCGAGTACAAATGAGTCGCGCTGCGCCCGTGACCTACGTTTGAGGGCAACACTTATTACGAGGGCGTCATCGCTCTCCGTGATCAACAGGACCGGGTAGGGGACGGCGCGGTGGAGGGTGCGACTAATGCGGGCGCTATCGGCGCTGGGTTTGAGCTCCGCCTGAATGACCGCTAATTCGAGGTATTCGGCTTCGTCATCGGTGAATCCGGGGATCCCGACGGTCTGTGGTTTGAGGCTGCCAATCCAGCGGACCGCCATGATCCCATCGCGGATTTGGCGTTTGTCGGCGGCGGTCGGTGACTTCTGGGCGAGCAGCTGCTTCTTCGTGATCTTTACGCTGACGACCGCTGCTGGTGGCAGTTCAAGCGCTGCGAACAGCTCGTCGGCAGCGCTCAACTGTCGTCACCGGCGAGTACGGCGACCATCGCGATGACTTCAAAATCGCTGCTGCCGGCGAAGTCACCCGGCAAGGTGTGCGTTCCGCCGGGAACGAACAGACTCTCTGCTGCACGCTCCTCGCGCTTGCCGGTGACCGCGCTGACCGCGGCGGAAAGCAGCGCCTGTGCATCTTCCATCTCTTCTCCCGCCGCGGTTGCCTGATCGAACGCAGCCTCAGCTGTGGGGTCGATGTGGTTATGCTCGATGCAGAGATGCTTTAGCCGCCCGAGCAGCTGATGGACTTGGCTGAACGGAAGGGCGACAGTCTCGTCTTCGGCGACATGAACGAGGTAGTAGGGGGCGAGTGGGTAGCCAGGCTCCGATGCCTGCTCGGCGGCAGCGCCGACAGCTTGGAGGCAGAAGATGATTCCGGGCGGGACTGACTCGTCGGGAGCCTTCACAACGGTGATTGCACCGAGCGGCAGCTGCTGAATCAGCTCGGCATGGTCACGAACCTGCTGCGCAAGGTCGATGCGAAAGTCTGTCAACGACAGGTCTGTGATTGATACGCCGGAGGACATGTCCTCGATGTCAATAACGGTGTCCTGCAAGTTCAGAAGCTGCTTTCGGCGATACTCGAGGTCGTTCATCGGATCGCCGGACTGCTGGTCGATCAGGTTCTCTTCGCCGGTTGCGGAGATGTCGAGCAGCACCATCCGGCCGCTGACGCGTTGCTCAAGGTTGATGTATTCCTCAAGCTCCATGTTCGGCCAGAAGTTAACTAGTTGAACGCAGTCGTTGATCGATCCAAGCCGGTCAATGCGCCCAAAGCGCTGGACGATACGGACCGGGTTCCAGTGGATGTCGTAGTTGATCACCCAGTCGCAGTCCTGAAGGTTCTGACCTTCGGAAACGCAGTCGGTAGCGATCAGCAGGTCGATCTCACCTTCGCCGGCCATATCATCCGGCCGTTCCTTCGATCGCGGCGAGAAAGCCGAGAGGACAGTCCCCATATCCTTATGCATACCTTTGATGGTTGTCCGGATTGCCGTTGAACCGGTGACCAGTGCCGATTCAAGGCCATGCTGCTGCTTAGCCCAGCCGGCAAGGTTGTCGTAAAGGTACGTAGCGGTATCGGAGAACGCGGTGAAGACGATCAGCTTGCGGTTTTCGGCGTTGATCGGCGCGGCGCACTTCGCAGTGATCATCTCCCGCAGCTCGGCGAGCTTGGCATCGCGATCAGCGTCAACCTCCTTGACCGAGGCCAATAGCGCTCTAAGGCGATCACGATCTTCTACCAAGTCTTGGCGCCAACGCACGAAGTCAACGTCCTTGAGTAGTACCTTGATCTTGTTTCCGACGAGCTGGCTCTCCATGTCCGGATCGCCGAGGTCAACGTCGCTGATTGCAAGCTCCTCCACTTCGTCCGGCTTGTCATCGAGCCGAGCGATCATCTCATCAACTTTCTTGAGCTGCCGCTCGAGCGTCAGCGCAAACGAACTGACGGCACTCTCTAGCCGTTTGAGCATGTTGATCCGCAGCAGATTGATCATGTTTTCTTCGCGGTCGGCTTGCTTGAAGATGCTTGTGCCGTCACCGATGCGGGTGCTGTACTTGAGGTCGTACTCGTCTTTTTTGTGAGAGAGGACATAGCGCAGTGGCGCGTATGCTGCGAGTGACAGCCGACCAATCTCCTGGTTGATCTGGGCGATCGGGCGCAGCGCGCCCTCCAGGTCGATGTCGCACTTGATGTTGATTGGCTTAAGGCGTTTAGGGAATTCGCCGGTTTCGAGCGTTCCGTAGTACTTCTCGAGGTGACGGCGTGAGCGTGCAATCGTGAGGCGGTCGAGCAACGTGAAGTAGTCGAAACCGAGCGCTTCAATCAGTGCTGCTGAAGTTCGTTCCGATTCTTCGAGCTTGAGCCAGCGGTTGAACTGCTTCTGCGCCAGGCGGGTCGTCGCATCGATGCTGCGAATGCCCTCCGACGCGAGCGCTGCGTCGTTGCCCTCCGTTGCGAAGACGATCTGGTTGCGGAGGTCAGCGAGACGGTTGTTGACCGGTGTTGCCGAGAGCATCAGGACCCGTGACCGGACACCCTCCTTGATGATCTGGCGCATCAGCCGGTGGTAGCGGTCCTCGCCGTCCTTTTTTGGGCTTCGCTTGTTGCGGAAGTTGTGCGACTCGTCGATCACGACGAGGTCGTAGTTGCCCCAGTTGATGTTGGCAAGATCAATGTCACCAGACTTGCCGCGAGTACGGGAAAGGTCTGTGTGGTTAAGGACGTCGTAATTGAAGCGGTCGCCAGCAAGGACGTTGCGCCGGTCGTTGGAGGCGTAAAGCGTCCAGTTCTCACGGAGCCGCTTCGGCGCGAGCACTAGCACCCGATCGTTACGCAGCTCGTGGTACTTGATTACTGCGAGGGCTTCGAAGGTCTTTCCGAGGCCAACGCTGTCAGCGATGATGCAGCCGCCGAATCGGTCGAGCTTGTCGATTGCACCGACGACACCATCGCGCTGGAACTTATAGAGCTTCTTCCAGACCTCTGTCTCCTTGATCCCGGTGGCGGAGTTGATGACCCGTTCATCGTCGAGATCCAACTCTTCCGAGCCGAAAACGTGGGACAGGATCGCCGCGTAAACAACTGCCGGAGCATGGAGCGATGCGATCAGGCTTAGCGTCTTAATGATTGAGTCCGGAGCCGTCTCGTCTGCGGATTCGGTTTCTGTCCAGAGCTGATTGAAAGCAGCTGCTAGCCGCTCTGCCTCTTCTGGACTTTCAGTGCGCTCGATAATGCTGAGAGGGTTGCCGGGCGCTATGCCGAGCCCTTCAGTTGAGAAACTGAACGAACCAAGGACCGCCTCCACTGGACCGCCCCCGTTGCTTGTCACAGCCAGCCCCTGGGGGATGCCCGCGCGTGTCGTATGCGTCTTTGCGCTGCTCTCTAGCCATGAGCGGCACTGACGAGCAAGGAAGCGCGAGCGCAGCTGGTTACGTAGGCCACGATCAGCGGCGGTTCCGAGCAGCGATGTGCCTGCGCCCTCGGCTGGAATGAGTAGGCGCGTTTGACTGATCTCAGCCAACCTATCGCTGAGAGCCGAGTATGCAAATAGCGAGAGGTGCTGGGTTGCGAGGTCAAGCTCGGCGCCCTCGCGCAGGCCTTCGGAAAGCACGTCCAGCACACGATGTGTACCTATGTTCGGGACCGATTTCATAACGATTGGCTAAGCCGTTGCCAGTATCCCACTCCAGCTCGGACTAAGTGGGGCGAAACCAGTCAGCCGCTGTTGTTGGCTTACCCCGGCTGAGGCTCAAGCCGCCAGTTCAACCCTCATCCAACCCACCGACAGCTCCGCCGCGTCGGTCGCGTCACCGTCCTCGTCATCAGCGACCTCAATCTCACAGGCGCGCTCGTAGGCAGACCGGGCTTCGCCGGTCTCGCCGATCGCCTGGGCTGCTTTGCCTAGCCAGCACCAGTTCCAGGCGCTGGCGGGGGCGATTTGGGCGTAGTAGCGCAGGTGGCGGTAGGCCTCGTGGTAGCGGCCGAGGTCGTAGAGCGTGTAGCCGAGCGCGAAGTGGGCGATGCTGTCGCCGGCCTCGAGGCAGCAGCGCCAGTTGGTTAGTGCTGGTCCGCCGCTGCGTTGGGTGGCGAGGCTGAAGAACTCGCGGTTGACCGACTGTTCGCCGGCGAAGAGGGTGCGGGCGGCGAGCACGGTTCCGCCGACCGGGCTGCCGCCGGGCTGGCCTGAGCAGCAGGCCGATGCTGTCGCTCAGGCCAACCCAGCACCCGCCCTCAGTAGTTCCGATTGCCCCAACTCCAGAGAGTGAGACAAGCCGTGTCTGGACTGTGCGCCCTCTCAGCAGCTCGAGCACTTTGCCCCCTATGTACGTGTGCTGATCGCTCGCAACGCGTCCTAGCTTTCGCGGCACGTATCAAGTATTACTTTGCGGTATGGCTCCCTCAAAAGCTGTTGTCTGGAAAGCCGTTGCGGTGGGAGTGGTCTTTGTCGTCGTGGCCGCGATGTTTTCGGCGTGGGCGGCGGTCGCCTTGGCCGGGGTACTTGTGGGCGTGGTGGCGCAGCGGCGCTTGGGAGGTACAAAGAAGCGAGATAGCAAGTAGCCATAGGTAGGCTTGAGCAGAGGTTGTTCCACTGCTCGTAGAACTTTGAACGGCGGTCTTCCCGCCTCTGGGCCCTTGACGCAGTTTGATTGACCTTGCGCAACGTTACCCTGTGCAGATGGCTCCGTCCGCTGCAAATGGCGATCTTTCTCGCTCCCGCGAGTTGTGGGCGGCGGGCGCGCGCGAGGCCCACGAGCTGGATATCGAGCGCGCCCGGAAGATGACTCCCGACGAGCGCCTCGCTGAAGGCGTCGCTCTGGTGCGGATCGCGACGAAGCTGCAAGCGGGCCGCCGGGCGAGGTCGAGGACTGGCGGTGCGTGACGACGCAGAGATCCTGCGGCGTTTGCGCCACTCGATTTCGCTTCGATCGACAACGCGGCGATGACAACCGAGATCGACGGGGTCAGACGGAAACGCATCAGTCTGCGCGGGCGTGCACGGCCGCACGCTCACGATCGGTAGCAGCCACAGGAGGTTGAATCAGCGCTCGCGCCCGATCCGTACCCGCGCGGCGCTGGCGCGCTATGTGTCGAGGCCGAGGTGCCCTACCGCGGCACGTGGACTCCACACGCCGACACCAACATCGGTCGCGTCGAGGAGATGACGGTCACCCGACACGACGGCCTGGGCGTCGTGCGCGCGGGCGAGCGCGATGAGATAGTCGTCGTCCGGATCCGCGGTCACGCCAGCGGCCATCACAGGATCGCCCACCTCGATCGCGTGATCGCTGATCGTGGCGACGAAGTCCCGTGCGCGCCCGTCACCGGAGTGCCGCGCGAACTTGGGGCGAGCAAGGACGCCCGCGAGCTCGTCGATCAGGCACACGCACACGAGCACCTGCACCCGCCCATCGAGGAACGCCTCCACCAGCAGCGCGTGCGCGCGGGCGAGCGCCGCGGGGAGATGAACGCCGATACGAAGACGTTCGGATCGAAGACCAGCAAGCTCACGCAGCGCCGCGGCGCTCACGCCTCATCGCGTGCGTCTCCTGCACCGCGATCCGCATCGCCTCGGCCTCGTCCAGCTCGCTCAGCGACTGCGACACCTCAAGCGCCTGGCGCCCCACATACGTGCGCAGCGCCAACTCGACCACGTCAGCGTCAGCGACATCGCCCGACCGATGCATCGCATCACGCGTGCGCTCGATCAGATCTTCGTCAACGTCAACCGTCTTGGTCGCTCGAGAAGTCATCAGCCCAAGCGTAGCGACCACCCAGAACGAAGCCAACGGGCTCCCGCCCCGCACGCCAACACGACGCGACTCCCGCCCGGCCGACGAACCACCACGGAAGGAAGCCAACATGCATTCAGAAAGCACAGTTGCGGGGAGAGCCGGCACGACAGAACCCGCCGCCGAGGCGGACTCCTACTCGCTATCTCGACGCGAACGCCCGGATCCTTGAGATCCAAGGCGGCGCCTAGGTGACGGCTGTCGACTAGGACGGCAGCGAGCGGGCCAACGGTCAGGTCACAGAGCTCGCCGACCTGAACCTCTCGAGATGGCCAGCCGGTTAGCCAGTCGAGCCCGGGGATCTGGCTGAGATAGCTGCGCGGCAGCTGCGCGGTGGTTTCGATAGCTGTGCGGTCGCTGTGGGCGGGGCGGAACTGACGGGCGCTGGCGTGCGCGGGCGGCGCGGCGCCGGGCCGATGCGGCGCGTTGCGCTGGTCGGGTCAGTACCGTGCTGGGTAGCAATGGACTCCTCGCGCGCCCGTCTAATGCCGACCTCGCTGGTCGTATGCCTGCTGCTTCTTGCTTTGGCGTTGCCGGCCGGGGCGAGCGCTGCCGCGAAGCCGCTGCTGGCGATCGGCGAGCAGCGGGCCAGCGTGCTCAGCGGCCCGCTGCCAGGGAAACTGAACCCACTGTTTGCGAAGACGACGATCACGCATGTGCGGATCACGGTGCCGTGGGATGCCAGTAAGACAGCGGCATCGTCGGCCGCGCTGACGCAGCAGTTCGCAAGCTTCCGTCAGCTTGGGCTGGAGCCGCTCGTCGTCTTCGGAAGGTCATGGAACCCGACCAATCCGGGCCCGCTGATGAGCGTCGCCAAATACTCGAAGATGTTTAGCGACTTCCATCGTCGCTTCCCGTGGGTAACTCAGTTTGCCACCTGGAATGAAGTAAATGCCACCAACCAGGCGACCCACGCTTCGCCCCGGCGGGTCGCCGAGTACTACCAGACGATTCGCCAGCAGTGCCCTAAGTGCACGACGCTGGTGGCAACGCTGCTCGACAGCAGCCGTCCGGTCGAGTACGTCAAGCAGCTGCAGCGCTACGTCGGCAACAGCCACCAGCTGATCTGGGCGCTGCATAACTACGGTGATGTTCGTCGCCGTCAGGACACCGTTACGCGGCAGTTCGTGGCCAGTGTTCACGGAAAAGTCTGGCTGACCGAGGCCGGCGCGCTGGCGCAGTATCACGGCCCCAACAAGGTAATCGCGGCGTTGCCGCTGTCGGAGGCTTTGCAGGCGAAGTCGGTTAAGTATCTGCTCGGACCGATGCTGAAGCGCAACCCGCGGATCGATCGCGTTTACGTCTATCAATGGCAAGGCGCTCCGCTCGGCTGGGATAGTGGCCTCGTGCGCCCGAACGGCAAGCCGCGGCCAGCGCTCACCGCTGTGATGCAGGCGCTGGCAGCGAAGCGCGTCACGACCCGCTGCGCGGCACGGCACGGCGCGCTAAAGAAGCCCGCCAAGCTAAAGAAGCCCGCCAAGCGCCCGGCCGGCAACGATTGCCAGTAGCCCTAGCAGCAAGCTGGCGACAAGGTTGATGGCGGCGGCGGCGGCGCTGCGCGCGAGCGGCCACGTCTGGCTGATCCGGCGCACGGCGCCAGCCGGGCCGGTAGCTTGAAAGTGACGCGAGCTGCGATCTTGCGGACAGCCCGATGACCTTCTCCTGCCCCCGAGCCCTGTTGCTGTTCGTGACTAGCGGCCTTCTGCTGGCCTGCTTTGCATTGCCGACCGCGGCCAGCGCAGCTTCGGTGCCGATCGTTGGGATCGGCGAGCAGCGACCGGACAAGATGTTAGGCCCGCTGTTCGCTCAGACGACGATCAAGCAGCTGCGGGTAACGGTGCCGTGGGATGCCAGCAGTACTGCTGAGGGGTCGGCGGCGCTGGACCGCCAGTTTGCAGCCTTTCGTCAGCTGGGGCTGGACCCGCTGGTCACCTTCGGACGCTCCTGGAAGACGGCTGATCCCGGCCCGCTAATGAGCGTCGCCAACTACGCGAAGATGTTCCGCGACTTCCATCGTCGCTTTCCGTGGGTGACTCAGTTCGCCAGCTGGAACGAAGTGAACGCCTGCGCAAGCCAGCCGACCTGCCATGCGCCGCAGCGCGTAGCGGCCTACTACCAGACGATTCGCCAGCAGTGCCCTAGCTGCACGACACTGGTGGCAACGCTGCTCGACAGCAGCCAGATGGTCAGTTACGTAACGCGACTGAAGCGCTACGTCGGTAACGACCGCAAGCTGATCTGGGGGCTGCACAACTACGGCGACGCCAGCGGGCGGCGTAACTTCTTCACGCGTCAGCTGGCAGCCAGTGTTCGTGGGCAGCTGTGGCTGACCGAGACCGGCGCTTTGGTGCGGTATCGCGGCCCCAACGAGTATCTACGTAAGCGGCCTTCGTCGGAGGCCTTGCAGTCAAAGTCGGTTCGCTACGTACTCGGCCCGCTGCTGAAGCACGAGCCGCGGATCAAGCGGATCTACATCTATCAGTGGATGGGAGTCGCTGATGGCTGGGACAGCGGCCTGGTCCGTCCCGACGGATCGGCGCGGCCGTCGCTGCGCGATTTGATGCAGGCGTTGGCCGCCGGGCGCGTGCGAACGCGCTAGCCGGCCGGTGGTTGCTGGCGGCGAGCGGCGCTCAGCGCAAAGTCACTATGCGATAGCTCTTGGCGGCCGCGTAGCCGGTCGAGCTGACGGTTGATCGCAGCGTCAATCGAAGGCGGCGTGCTGAACGCAGCCGCTTGCGTGCGATCGTAGTGAAGCGCAGGCGCACCGACGTGAGCCGGCCCGCCTGAAGCGTTGCTGAGCCGCGGGCGACGGTGCGCTGCTTGCCGAGCTTGTAACGGTGCGTAGTTGCCACGCTGACTGTCAGCGACAGGCTGGCACGGCAGGGAAGCAGGCAGCGGACCTTCGCCGCCAGGCCGAGCCTCAAAGCCGTTCTGACCCAGATGCTGCGTGGCTGCATCACAGTTGCGACGGTCACTGGGTTGGCGACAACGCTGCCCGAGCGGCCGGGTTCGCTTTCACCGGCGATGTTGACGGCGCGCAGCTCGAAGCTGTAGAGGCTGGTTGGCGAGAGGCCACTGACCATCGTTACGCGCTCGGCCGGCCCGATTTCGCGGACGGCGCCGCCGGGCAGCGTCGTCAGCCGGTAGCCGGTGATCGGCCGGCCGCCATCGGCCGGCTCGCTCCAGCTGACGTTGATCTGGCCGCGCTGCAGGCCATGGACGGCTGTGACGGGCGGCGCCGCCGGCGCGCTAAATGGGTTTGGGTAAACCGACGCTGATCGCCCGGGTTCGCTTTCACCGAAGACGTTGACGGCGCGCAGCTCGAAGCTGTAGAGGCTGTCTGGCGAGAGGCCACTGACCGTCGTTACGCGCTCGCCCGGCCCGATTTCGCTGACGGCGCCGCCGGGCAGCGTCGTCAGCCGGTAGCCGGTGATCGGCCGGCCGCCATCGGCCGGCTCGCTCCAGCTGACGTTGATCTGGCCGCGCTGCAGGCCGTGGACGGCTGTGACGTTCGGCGCCGCCGGCGCGGTTACTCCCAGCTCCGAGGAGATCCAGTTGCGGTAGGTCGAAAGCCGCGCGTAAATACCGGGGTATAGGGGCTGGGCGCAGCTGACGCCGAAGCTGGTGTCGCCGATCAGCACCGTCGCACCACTGGCGCCAACGATCGTCAGCGGGCCGCCGCTGTCACCGATGCAGGTGTCGGGCGAGCCGGTGAAGTAGTTGCCGGCGCAGATCATTTGGGCCGCGATAAAACCAGAGCCGTAGCTGGACGGGTCAGCGCAGAGCGAGTCCGCGACGATGGCTGTTGTTGCCTGCTTCAGGGTGTCGGTGAAGGCAGTGCAATTGGGGGCCGGGATTGCCACACAGCCCCAGCCGGCGATTCGCACCGGCCGTCCGGCCGTCACCAACGCGTCATCGGCCGCTGTCAGCAAACTGGTCGGTGGCTGAGCTGATGCGGTCGTCAGCTGCAGCAGGGCAACGTCGTTGCCGTTGGTTACCGGGTTCCAAGCGGGGTTGACGACGATCCGGTGAATCGTGGTTCGCTGCGCCGCGGTAACGTCCGACAGCCTCAGCGCGCCGACCGCCGCATCGATAGTCGCCGGATCAATCGGCGTGGTCGAATTAGGCTCGGTGACGCAGTGCGCGGCGGTCAGCACCCAGTGCGGGTTGATCAGCGTGCCGCCGCAAAACTGCGCGCTAAATGGGGTTGGGTCGCTGCGGACCATCAGCGCCGCGATCGACGGCCACTCGCCGGCCGTGGCGTCGACGCCGCCGATAACGTTGGCGTCAACTGACGGCTTTCCCGCTGCCAGCGCGCTTGCCGGCAGACCAGCGGCAGTCAAGGCGCAGGCCGTTACCGCGAGGAAGAGAAACTTGCGGCGCACAGTGAGCATTCTCGCAGCAACGCCGCGGCGATGAGCCGGGCGGGAGCCTAGTGGAGCGGCGCAAGCTGCTCGGCCCGGCCGCGGCGCAGCTTCCTGGCGGCGATAACTGTTACGGTCGCGCGGCGCAGCTCGACTGCGGTCCAATCACCTTCGATCGAATGGGACCTACAAGATGATCCTTCGCCAAGCGTTTACCGTCAGCCTGATCCTCTGCGCCTCGCTGGCGCTGGCTGCCTGCGGCAGCTCCGACAGCGGCAGCTCCGACAAGAACGTGATCGACGGCAGCTGGAAGGGCACGCTGAAGGGCAGCGGCGACTCCACCTTCCAGGCTTACGTGGAACTGGACACGTTGCGCACCGGGTCGGTTTCGGGGACCGTGTTCTTCCCCGGGATTGACGGCGCGGGTGCCTGCTCCGGCGCGCTGATCTACAACGGCAAGAGCGGCAGCGATTACCGCTTCACCGAGAAGATCGTCGCCAGCGACAACCCGCAATGCATCAAGCTCGGCAAGGTCACAATCAGCGCGGCCAACGACGGCGAGGCGATTGACTACTCGTGGAAGTCCGGCAAGGACAACGCCGCCGGGCAGCTCCAGGAGTGGGATGACTGAGCGGGCGCGGTTCTGACCTTGACGCGCCGGGTTTGTGGTGGTTAGTTTCGCCAGATGCGAAAAACCAAGAGTCCTTATCTTTTTGCCCTCGCCGCCGTTCTCGGCGCGCTGACGGCAGCCGCGACGGCATCGGCTGCCCCCACCGCCAGCGCCAGCCTGTTCGGCCAAGCCGGCGTGTCGAGCAGCCAGGGCCGGTCGGTAGGCGCGGCCGCGGCTGGCAAGCGGCTCGATCTTTCACTGCTGCTGCGCGCCGATGACGCTGGCCTGACGCGCTACGCCACCGCCGTCTCCAATCCCGGATCATCACTCTTCGGCCGTCACCTCAGCCAGTCCGAGGTGGCCCGCCGCTTTGGCCCCTCCGCCGCCGACCGTGGCCGCGTGATCGGCTGGCTGCGCAGCCGCGGACTACAGGCAGCGGTCGCCCCCGGCGGTTTCTCGATTGACACGTCGGCCACGGTGGCCCAGGCCCAGCGGCTCTTCTCCACCCGGATCGGTGCCTTCCGCTCTTCGGCGGGCGAGCGATTCGTTGCGCCGGTCAGCCGGTCGAGCCTTCCCGCTGAGCTGAAGGGCGTCGTCGTCGGCGTCGACGGGCTGAGCGACCGCGCCGTGGCGCACGGCAACTCGTCAGCGGCTAAGGCTGCGCAGCTGCCGCCCGGCGGACTCCAGCCGCTAACGCCGGAGCAGTCGCGCGTGGTGAACTATCGAATGCGCGCCGCAGGCTCCTCGATCCGGGCCAACCTCGGTACTCAGGCTGGCTGCGCGGCGGGCCGCGCCAACGGGGCTCCGGTCAGCGATGAGCAGTACATACCCGCCTACACCCCCAACCAGTACCTCGACGCCTACGGCATCAGCCGACTCCACGACCGGGGCTTCCGTGGCCAGGGCCAGCGGGTGGCGCTGGTTGAGATCGACGGCTTTAAGCGGTCCGACCTGACAGCCGCAGCCGCCTGCTTTGGCTTCCGCGCGCCGCCGACAACGATCAAGCGGGTCAACATCAAGCGGAATCTTCCACCGGGCCCGGAGAACACGCTCGACCTGCAGGTGCTCGCCGCCGTGGCGCCCGGCCTGAAGGAGATCATCGTCTTTCAGGGGGCCGCCACCAGCTACGGCCTGAACCGGCAGTACGCCAGCGCTGTCGCGCTGCCATCCTCGCGCCGGGCGACCGTCATCTCCTCCTCGATCGGCAGCTGCGAGATCGGCGAGTACGGAGAAGGCCCCGACATCCGTGCGCTCCAGCGCACCTTCAAGCAGGCGGCCGCGGTGGGGATCACCGTCGCTGTGGCGACGGGGGACACCGGATCGACCGGCTGCTCGGCGGGAGCTGGCAACAGCGCCGCGATCGCCCTCCCGTCGGCCGGCTACCCCGCCAGCTCGCCGTGGGTGACCGGTGTCGGCGGGACTAACTTCACGCTCGACAGCCGCAACCGGATCACCGAAGAGGTCGTCTGGAACCACGCCCCGATTGAATTCGGTGCCGGCACCGGCGGACCGAGCCTGATCTTCCGCCAGCCGAGCTGGCAGCGCGGCCCCGGAGTGGGCACCAACACCGGCGCCCGCGCCACCCCGGACATCGCGATGCTCGCCGACAATACGCCGGGATACTCGATCTACTGCACGGCCACCGAAGGCTGCGGGGGAGCGGGCTGGATCACGGTCGGTGGCACCAGCGCGGCAGCACCGCTGTTCAGCGGCATCCTCGCAATCGCCAATCAGCAGGCCAAGCGGGCCGGCCAGCCCCGGCTGGGCCATATCAATCCGCGGATCTACCGGCTGGCCGGGAAGAAGAGCACCCGCGACGCTGTATTTCGCGATGTGACGAAGGTCGGCAACGACCTCGGCGTGATGATCGGCCCGGAGTATCTTGGCAACAACAAGCCGGTCGGATGCTGCCCGGCGACGCGTTACTACGACTGGGCCTCCGGCTGGGGTTCGGTGAAGGCTCCTCAGTTCTCCAGAGAGCTGCGCTGAGTTCGGGGTCAGCGCAGCGGGACGGCGCAGGAAGTCGTCGAGATTGTTCAGCAGCCCGACGAACGGGACAACCTCGTGCGACGCTAGGCGACCGACAGCACGATGTCGGCGTTGGCCTCTGCGAAGCTTGTGAGAGAGGCGTTCTTGCGGGCCTTTTCGTTTGTGAGCTTGGCTGGCCGGCCGCTCGGGCGAATATCAATATTGAATTCGGTGTCGAGCACGACGCACAGTCGCGCGAGGGTGGCGAGGCTGGGGGTGTGGTCGCCTCGCTCGATCCGCGCAACCTGAGGCTGGCTCATGGCGAGTAGTTCGCCAAGCTTGGTTTGTGAGAGCTCGTGCTGCTCGCGGTACTTGAGAACGTGAAGGGCCACGGCGGCAGCTAGGGTTGTCCGCTCCCACTCTGAGCGGTACTCCGGGTCCTCCATATCCTTGGCATGTACTTCGTCGTTTGAAATCATCTCGGAAAGTTTTGTCATCGTTCCCCCTTTGCTCCTTCGGCGACTCTAGTAGAGACTATATCATGCTTGTTATGGGCAAGCCAGAATTCCAGCCTTACGGCTTGATTTTCTTCAGGCGATTCTCCGCTCGCCCCAGGGCTTGCTTGAACTGGCGGCGGCTTTTCGCCCCGTCGGGGGTTACGGCGAGTACTACGAGCGTGTCCCGTTCCACTTGCGCATATAGGCATCGCCAAGGCGAGCCGCCCCCGCGGGGCCGAAGTTCACGAATGCTAGCCGCTGTTCCTTTAACGGCGCTCTGATGTGGGAATCCAAGTCTGGTACCGATGACTTCCAGCTTTTCGGTTGCTCGCTGGATTGCGACGCGTTCATTCTTGTCTTTGACTAGGTCGTCGTACTCCTTGAGAGCTTCCGGAAGCCAGACAACCTTCCAGGCGTTGTTGGTAATCGCCGAGCCATTCCGAGTAAAGGTCCCACTCTGTCTGGGCTGCACTCTGCGGCGTGGCATCTAGGCCACGCTAAGCGCACACATGAGGGCTGTCGCAATTAACTGGCGTGCGGACCCAAATTGGTTGGTCCTCTGTAACTCGTGGACGACCGACGCGCCGTTTCGGGAGACCCGCCACGCGATCGACAGCCACGCTCGGGCGGGCGTGGCCTGCGTCGAGATGGAGGCCGCGGCGTTGTACGCCTACGCGCAGGCGCGTGGCAGGCGGGTCGTCTGCATCGCCCACCTCACGAACGAGATGGGCGAGAGCGCGATCGACTTCGAGAAGGGCGTCGCGGACGGCGCCGACGACGCACTAGCGGTGCTTGAACGCGTCGCCGATCGGATCGACCTGCGATGAGCCGGCCCGTCCGTCACCCGCTCGCCGCCGCCTAAACTCACTAAACCCGATCTGCTTTATGCTATATTGCCAGATCGATGGACGAAAAGCTCTCCTCATTCCCCGATCTAGTCAACGAGGTCTCGGTCCGGTTGGTATCCGGCGGCGTGGTCGTGCTGGCTCTGGCGACGATCGTCTTCGACATTCCTTGGCTCACGCTGGTCATCGCCTACGGCTTCATCGCCCGGGTGGCTGCGGGCCCGCGGTTCAGCCCGCTGGCGCTGCTGGCGACCAAGGTCCTGACGCCAGCCCTGCCGTTCAAGGAGAAGCTGATCGCCGGGCCGCCGATGCGCTTCGCGCAGGCGATCGGCGTGGTCCTCTCGGTCAGCGCCGCGGTTCTCGCCGTCGGCCTCGGGCTGACGACCGCCGGCTACGTGGTGCTCGGCGTACTGGCTGTCGTCGCCTTCATCTTCTCGGCCACCGGCTTCTGCCTCCTCTGCCCCGTCTTCGCCCAGCTAATGCGCTTCGGGATCATTCCCGCGGAGGTCTGCGAGCGCTGCAGCAACCCCAACCTCGCCGCGCCCGCCCGCCCGTAACCCGGCATGAGCGTCACGGCCCCCAACGGCCGCCCGGTGCTCAGACGCTGGGCGGTTGTTCTGCTTGCTGTTCTTGGCCTGGGGCTGATCGCCGCGCCGGCAATCTTCCAGATGTTCGACCGCGCACCGAAGGGCGCGACGATGATCACTGGCTTCCAGCCGTTCATGACCGACGCGCGGATGAACAGCTTCAAGGCAAATATCGCCACGATCCGCGACGGCGTCCGCCAAGGCGATAACGGAGTCGCCCGCTACTTGGACGGAGCCGACAAGGCAGCCTTCAACCGCCAGTACCCGGCCTTCGCCTCATTCGTCAGTGAGTGGGGGCCAATCGACCAGGACATGGTCAGCATGCTCGACCAGATGCAGGCGCAGATCCCCAACTACGAGGCGGTTGCCGCGCTTCCGAACTTCAGGCTTTTCCCTTGGTTCTTCGTCATCCCCGGCGTCATCCTGCTGGTGTTTGGGGGGCTGGCGGCACTGCGCCCAAGCTCGTGGCGGTGGGTGCGCTGGGTAGCGCTGGCGATTGGTGTCGGCCTGATCTTGGCACCGGCCGCCTTTCAGATGTTTGAGCGGGCGCCAAAGGGGGCAAAGATGGTCGCCGCCTTCACCGAGATCGAGACGCGCCCGAAGGTCGAGACGATTCAGGGGTACTTCGGCACGATCGCCTCCGGGCAGGGTTCGCTGCGGCTCGACCTGATTCCCGCGCTGAAGCAGAAGGGCCTTACCGACCGGCAGATAGCCGAGCGCTTCCCGGCCGTGGTTGAGCTCGACCACCGATGGATCCCGATCCTTCAGAACCTCACGCCGATGATCGCGGCGATGAGCGACAACGTCGTCAACTATCAGGCGGTCGCCGCGCTGCCCGACTTCAGGCTCTTCCCCTGGTTCTTCGTGCTGCCGGGAATCTTCGTGATCGCCCTCATTCTTCTGGCCGGATTCCGGAGCGCAGGGAGCGCTTCCACCGACCCTGAAGCACAGTCAACCGCAAAAGAGAAGGAAGTTAACTGATGACACTCACAATTCGCCGGGCGGCGCTCGGCATATTTCTATCCGTGACGGCCGCCGGCCTGCTGACGGCACCTGCAGGGGCAGCGAAGCTCAAGGGCACGCTTGCGATCAATGCGGGAACGTGGTCGAGCAAGCCGGCCGGGTCCTGGTTCCGGTTGGCTACGCCGACCGGCGCCTACCTCGATAATGCCAGCTCGACAGCGGGCAATAAGAGCTACACGCTGCTGAAGCCCGGCAGGCAGCGGGGGATCAGGCTGGGCTCCTATCAGGCCGACTCAACCTTCGCCGACAACGGCGACTCGAAGGCCGACGCAATCATCACTCCGACGGCGTTCTTCGGGACGCTCTTTGGTCTGGCGACACTGCGGGTGGAGGCCCCCGGTGCTAGGCCGAGCCCTGCGCCTTCGGCAACGGTGAAGGGCAAGAAGATCAGCGTGAACCTGTCGGCGCTGACCGCGGCCTGGAACAAGCAGTACTTCAACCAGGGGCTGCCCAAGCCCGGAACGAAGAAGCCGCTGGTGACCGGCAGCTACAGCTCGAAGTCGAAGGCCTTCAAGCTCGACTGGCGTAGCAAGATCGCTGGCGGGCCGTTCAACGGCTTCACCGGCGTCTGGCACCTGGAGGGCAAGCTCCGATGAATGCCCTTCTAAAGCGGAGTCGCCGGGCGGCGCTGGCCCTAGCAGTCGTCGGCGCATCGGCCTTGGTGGCCGGGGCGTCGGCGGCCGGGGCGGCTGGCCCGCAGGCGCGAGAGAGCGGGGCATCGGCAGCCCGAGCCCTGAACGGGACGTTCCTAGTTCAGGCAGGGTCGTACTTCCGCATGCGGTATCCGGGCGGGAAGAGGTACTTCCGTAACCCTGATTCCTCGGCGCGGGACAAGAGCTACACCTCACTGCGTGGCGGCAGATCCGGTGGCCTGGTCACCGGGACGTACCAGGGGCAGCCTCGGAGGGGCTTTGACTCGCGGGGCAATTCGAGGGCGTCGTTGATCGTTCGCCCGACGAACTTTGCGGGGATCAGGTTCGGGCTCGGTACGTTCCCCGCGGACCCGCAATCCCGGCGCGCCGTGCCGCGGCCAAGGTTCCGGCTGTCCGGAACCACGATCTACGGGCAGACGACCGCGCTTACGGCGGCCTGGAATAAGCAGTATTTCAATCAGGGAGCGCCGAAACCGGGGACGAGGCGCACGATTCGCATCGGCGCCTACAACCCGCGCAACCGCCGCTACGTCTTGACCTGGCAGAGCCCGATCAGGGGTGGGGCCTTCAACGGCTTCACCGGGGTCTGGCGCTTGACCGGGAGCTTCCGCTCTCGCTAGCGGGCTGAGGCTCGTATCTATCTGGCAATGGTGGGCCGGGGTTCTCCTCCCTCGGCCCACCGGATGTCGGCTGCTTCATCCGATGATGGCCGAGCAGAACGCTGCGCTGGAGCTACTGCGATCGCTGCGACGAGTTTGTTTTCGCCCTGGACGGCCGCTTCGCCACGTAGGTGGAATTGACGGAAGCCGCGGGCCTGCTTGGTTTCACCGAAAACTGGCTCGACCACGTGTTTTCGTCGTTTGTAGACCGCTTTACCGGGCTTGGTCTTGAGCTTGCGAGCCATCCGCTCGCGAGCGGTGTAGTCCTTCGGGATCGGCCCGCGTGCCGACGGGCAGGCCCGTGAGATGGATGAGGAACCAGCTGCGGGCCAGTTCCGCGGCCGCCTGCAGTGTCCCCGGTTCCTCGAACAGGTGTGTCGCGCCGGGCACCACGGCGACGCGGTGCTCGCATCGCATCTGCGCGGCGGCCTGTCGGTTCAGCTCCAGCACCTGCCCATCATGGCCACCGACGATCAGGAGGGTCGGCGAGCGCACGTCGCGCAACCGAGGGCCCGCGAGGTCCGGCCGACCGCCCCGTGAGACGACGGCGCCGACGTCACTGCCGGGCTCGGCAGCGGCCCACAGGGCTGCCCCGGCGCCGGTACTGGCCCCGAAGTACCCGACCGCAAGGGAATGCACTTCGGGCTCAGCGCGCAGCCATCGCGTCACAGCGTCGAGACGTGCCCCGAGCAGCCCGATGTCGAAGACCTTCGCCCGGTCCCGCTCCTCGTCCCCGGTGAGCAGGTCGAACAGCACTGTCGCCAATCCCGCGCGGTTGAGAACCTCCGCGACCGCTTGGTTGCGCGGACTGTGCCGGCTGCTCCCGCTGCCGTGTGCGAAGACCACGAGCCCTAGCGCGCCCCCAGGCACAGTCAGGTGGCCGGCGAGCCGCAGCGAACCGGCGAATAGGTCGATCTCCCGGTCGGTTCCGACCGGGTCTACCACCACCGTGCGGGCCGATGACGCTGCGCCCGAGCTCTCGGCCAGCAACCGGTCCACCTCTGCGTCAGTGGTAGGGCGGAAGTCCTGATACCACTGCCCGACCCCGCTGAAGAAGGCGGGCGTCTCCAGGCAGACTACGTCGTCGGCGACCCGGCGCAGCTCTTCGATCGTCCCCGGCGCACCAACCGGCACCGCCAGCACGACACGGCGCGCACCGAGGGCACGTGCCACTTGGCAGGCCGCCCGGGCCGTCGAACCGGTCGCAACCCCGTCATCGACGATGATCGCCGTCTGGCCGGTGAGGGGCACGTGGGTGCGGTTGCCGCGGATGCGCCGGGCGCGTTGATCCAACTCGACGCGCTGAACATCCTCCGCTCGGGCGAACTCGGACGCGGTCACGCCGGCCGCGTGCACGACGGTCTCGTCGACGATCCGCACGCCCCCCTCGCCGATCGCCCCCATGGCCAGCTCTTGCTGCGAAGGCACACCCAACTTGCGCACCATGATCACATCAAGCGGCGCCGATAGCGCCCGGGCGACCTCAGCGGCCACCGGCACACCGCCACGCGGAAGCCCCAACACCACGACCCGCCCGCCTCGCAGCGGCAGCAGCACCTGTCCCAGCCTTCGGCCGGCGTCCACTCGATCGCGGAACGGCATCGCCCACCTCCATACCTACCCTACCGACGATCCTCGGACGCCAGCCGCAGAACTAGGGTCCAAGGTGAGGTTGCGGTATGAGAGTCAGTGTGAGTCTCCCCGATGAAGATGTTGAGTTTCTTGATTCCTATGCGGCCGAGCGGGGCGTTGGGTCGCGTTCCGCAGTGGTCCACAAGGCTGTGCGACTGCTTCAAGCGTCTGAACTTGGTGTCGCCTATGAGGCGGCTTGGGCGGAGTGGGCAGCCGACGACGGCGCTGCTTGGGAAGCAGTTGCAGCTGACGGTTTAGGCTGATGCGCCGCGGTGAGATCCGGATGGTTGATCTTGAGCCCGTGCGGGGTGCCGAGGCCAGCAAGCGTCGGCCATCTGTGGTCGTCAGTAACGACGGAGCGAACCGGGTAGCTGAGAGGATCGGCAGAGGAGTCGTCACCGTTGTTCCGATTACGGCGAACACCGATCGCGTCTTTCCATTTCAGGTCGCTCTCCCGGCGCAGCAAAGTGGCCTCAGGCTCGATTCGAAAGCCCAAGCTGAGCAGGTCTGTTCAATCGCAGTGGAGCGGGTCGGGGAGCCAGCTGGCATCCTGACAGCTCAACTCTTGGACAGGCTCGACGAAGCGCTCCGCCTTCATCGAACCCCCCGAGGAAACCCCCGGCTTTAGCCGTGGGGAGGAATCGGCTCGCTACGTCCGAGCCATTCAATAGGTTGGCCGGGTACGCAGTATCGCGGCCGGACTGGTCGTGACAGCGCGAGGAGCCTTCGGCGAAGCAAGTCCAGGCTGTGAACCGCGAACCGAAGGAATCCCCCGCCTTCAGGTGTGGGGAGGAAGTCAATTGAGCCTCTGACGCGGAACAGTGATGGGCACGGCTGCTTGCCGTGACGGGGATGCGGATCGGCGAAGCGCTCCGCCTTGACCGCGGCGACATCGAGCACGAGCACGATCTGCCGGTCGTCCGTGACAGCAAGTTCGGCAAGCCGAGCGAGCTGGCGCTGCCCCCCAGCACGATCACGGCGCTGACCTATTGCACCGCTCATCTCGCGTTCAAGCGGATCGTCGACGACGCCGACCTGCAGCCGCGTTCTGCCGCGTCCGGCGGACTTGCGCGGAAACTGCGTTTGCGTTTGCGCGTCGCATGTAGCATGCTCGTTCGGTGCGCTCTGGCAAGCAGCGCTTGCGGGGACTGCGGGGACTGTGGCTCCTCGCGGCGACCGCGGCCACGCTCGCGCTGACGCCGATGGGCTCTGCCGCTGCGGTCACGAAGACCGTCAGCTTCGACGATCTCGCCGCTACCACGAGGGTTTCGAACCAGTACCAGGCGTCGAGCGGGGTCACGTTCCCCTCCGGGGGCGGGTGGCTTCAGCCGTACGTGAAGTCCGCGCCGCTGCAGGCGCACTCCTCGCCCAACGAGGCCGTCTACGACTGCATCGGACTGCTGGGTTGCGGCGAGGGCTTCCCGATCCCGCGGTTCCGGGGTGTGCTGAGCACGTCAGCTAGCTCGGTCAGCGCCTACGTCGGCTACTTCGTCAACTTCAGCACGATGGACACCGTCAAGGTCCGGCTGCTGGCCTACAACGCCGATGGCGTGCTCCAGGCCCAGAGCCCGTTCGTCACCGTCACCGAGGGCGCGCCGCTGACCCAGCAGGTCACAGCGGCGGCGCCAGCCGCGACGATCGACTACTTCGAGATCGTCGCGGACGGCGGTGATGGGTCGGAGGGCAAGTCAGTCGCCTTCGACGACCTCGCGATCGTCACACCGGACGGGCCCGGAGCGCCGAACATCACGCTCAACCCGGGACAGACGGTCGCCAACGTCCTGGCGGGGACATCGGTGAGCCTGCCGGTCGAGCTGAACCGGCACAACGCCTCGGACGGCGACGTCTCGTTCACGGTGTCCGGGTTGCCCGCGGGGATCAGCGCGTCGCTCAGCCCGAACCCGGTGTCCGGAACGGGCACGACCACGGAGCTCACCCTGACCGCGGCGGTCGACGCGCCGCCGTCGGACGCGTACTCGGAGATCACGGTCACGGCCACGCCGAGCCTAGGCGCGGGCCCGACGCCGCGGACCATCACCAAACAGGTGCGCGTGCGCTCGGCCTTCACGATGACGCGAGCGGGACCGCCCGAGGTCGACCTTGCGCCGTGCTCGGTGAAGGTGCCGCTGAAGTTCGTGCGCGACTTCGGGTTCGCCGGCCCCGTCTCGCTGTCGGTCACCGGCATGGCGGCCGGCGTGCTGGCGAGATTCGATCCGTCGCAGGTCACGTTCCCGAACGGCGCCGGCGCGGAGACCGTCAACCTCGTCGTGACCGGGCCGGCCACGGGCGTTCCGGTGCCGCCGACGGTGCTCACGATCCGGGCTGGCGCCCCCGGGCTCGCCGATCGCACTGCGACGGTCACCGTGCGCGGCACCTGCCCGCAGCAGTACGACGCCCGGGTGACATCGCTCGAGATCACGCAGGGGACGCAGTCCGAGGTCCTGCCGCAGCGGTACCTCGACTACCCCGCGTCGCCGATCCCCTACGCGGAGATCCCCGGCACGGCCCGTTTGCGGCGCGATGGGCCGACGATCGTGCGCGTGTACGCCAACTTGGCGTTCGGCCCGACCGGTGGCGTGCCGAACGTCCCGCTCACGCTCAGCGGCGCCTACCGGGACCGCTTCGGGTCGCTGAAGGCACTCCCCGGTAGCCCGCTGTCGCCGATCAGCGGGCTGCGGCGCCTGAAGCTCGGCCCGGAGCAGGCGACGGCGGCCGAGGCCGCGAGTGAGACCGAGGCCTACACCTTCAGGCTTCCGCAGAACTGGACGCACGCCGCGCTGACGATCAGGGCCAACCTCCTGCCCTCGCTGGGCGGCGGGTCCCCCGTCGTCGCCCCCTGCGGCAGCGCGGCCTGCGTCCGGAACGACAACATGGGACTGAAGAGCATCCCGTTCGTGAGCGCACGGCAGGTCACCGTGAAGCCGCTCCAGCTGACGGTCAATGGTGTCGGCCAGCCGGATCCGGTGACCGTGTTCAACTGGACCCGGATGATGCTCCCGCTGCCGCTGCGCGTGATGCCCTACCAGGCGACGATCGACATCACCGACGTCGCGAACGACCAGACGCGCTGTATGGCGGCGGCGCCGGCGGGCGAACCCGGCGATGCCGCGCGCAAAGCCTGCTCCAACGCCGCCAACGGAGCCGCCGCCGAGCGCGTCAGCGACTGGGGTTGCGACCAGGGTTCGGGTGATCGAACCTGGAACATCGGGGTCAACACGGGCGTCGCCCGCGGGAAGAAGAGCGCGCACTGGTGCTTCGGCGATTTCCACATGGAGGAGGATGCGGTCGTCGAGCGCAACCACCCGATGAGGAGCGTGTCGCACGAGTTCGGTCATCTGCTGGGACGCGTCCATGCAGACACGCAGTGCGGCGGCAACAGCGACGGGCAGAAGGGCGAGGCGTGGCCCCCGGACGGCCGAGGCCTGCTGCAGAGCGTCGGGCTCGCCACAGACATCGGCACGGGCAGGAACGGCGGGCACTACGCGATCCTCGCCCCTCCCAAGGAGTGGTTCGACTACATGTCCTACTGCATGCCCAGGGGCGAGCTCCCCAACCCGCTCGTGAACGGCAACTCGTGGATCTCCGTACGCAACTGGAACCGGATCCTCGGCAGCTTCGACATCGCGAGGGCCGCGTCCGCATCCCACGCCGAAGATCACGCGGCGGCGCATGGAGCGCCCCCGGCGCGGGCACGCGCGGCCGCGCGGCCGGCGGTCGCCGCGCTGCACGTGCGCGGCTTCGCCTCCGGGGGCGAAGCGTCGATCGTGACCGTGAGTCCGGGCCGCTCGCCGCCCCAGCCCAGCTCGAACTCGGCGTACCACCTCGTCGGCCTGGGCGCCGGAGGCACCCCGGTAGTCGACGTCGCGATGCTTCAGGCCGACGCTCATACGGACGGGTCACCGCCCTCGCTGACGCTGGCCGGCGTGATCCCAGCCGCCGGGGTCACCAGCGTGGCGATCGTGAAGACCGGGACGACGTTCGCGACGCGCGCGCGGAGCACCAACGCCCCGACAGTGGCGATGCGCGGGACGCCGGCCTTCCGCCGCGGCACCGCGACGGTGCGCTGGCGCGCCCGCGACGCCGACGGCGGCCGGCTGCTCGCGACGATCGACTACTCGGCCGACGGAGGCAGGAGCTTCGAGACGGTCTGGACGGGCCAGAGCCGCGGCATCGCACGGTTCCCCGCCCGCCACCTCTCGCGCTCTGCGCGCGCACGTGTGCGGGTGACCGTCAACGACGGTTTTCGCGAGGCGTCCGTCACCTCACCGCGGTTCCGCTCTCCGGGCGCGCCGCCGGTCGTGACGATCCTGAGCCCGGCCCGTCGCCTCAAGCAGCCGAACGACGCCCCGCTCGTGCTGTCGGGCCAGGCCTTCGACGATCGGGCCCGCGCACTCACCGGGCGGCGGCTGACCTGGCGTGCCGGGAGGCGCGTCCTCGGCACGGGCGAGCGGATCAGCGCGACCGGTCTGCCCGCCGGCCGCCACCGCGTCGACCTGCTCGCACGCGACGGAGCGGGTCGCACGGGCCGGGCGTCGGTTGTGGTCGTGCTGCCCGCGGCCCGCCCGCTATTCCTCACCGTTTCGGCCCCGCGCTCCGTCAAGCGCGCGGCGGGCTCGATGCGCCTGAAGCTTGTCTCCTCACTCCCGGCGACGCTCGTCGTGCGCGCCGCCGGTCTGCGGACGCAGCGCTTCGCGGTGGGCCGCAAGGCGCGCACGATCACCGTGCGCATCCCACGAGGCGCGAAGCCGCTGAACCTTCGCCTGTCGCTGACTGCCGGGACACGAAGCAGCGTGAGGAGCCTGTTGGTGACCCGCCGCTGAGCCCGGCACGCATCGGACGCATCTGGGGCCTCGCACGCGACTCCTTCGGCGTCGTGTGTAACTGCGCCGGAGCATGGGAGGACGAGTACATCGAAGAGCACGGAGAGGACGCGCTGACGTTCGAAGACTGGATGGAGCGCATCGAGTACGGCGGGGTCAACTTGGTCAACGACGACGATTACAGGCTAAATCGCTTGTAATCAAGGGCGATTGTGAATGGGCACGGCTGGTTTCGAACCAGCGACCTCTCGCGTGTGAAGCGAGCAAAGCGCAAGCGTAGGCTCAGTGAACGCGCAAGCTGAGCGAAACTGCCGCCGGCTAATTTCGTCTTCAACGCTCTTTTTGACGGGGGTTTTGGCACGTAAAGGCACGCGCGCTGGTTCTGGGGCTTGGCGAGCGCGGTAGTGAGCCGCTGCCCCGTGGCGGGCGCTTAGCGTTTGCGTTTGAGCGTCACGACCTGCGTTTTGCTTGCCGGCAGGCCGCCGACTGGTGTGAACGTGGTCTTCACGCTGACGCGCAGTGATCGTGTGCGAAGCGCGGTGCGCGTTGCAGCGCTGAGTTTACAGGACAGTTTGACTGCGCCTGCCTTTGTTGCTTTCCCGCTTATTTTGCAGACGGTCAGCACGGTCCGGGCTGAGCTGCGCGTAACGACCTGAGTGAGCGTGCCAGGCCCGGGGACGCGCACACTTGACACCAACGCGCTCGCGCCAACCGCCACCGTCGGTGTCGGGATGACATTCGGTGGCATGGTGAACTCCGCGGTTACGGTGCGCGCAGCGTTCATTGTCACCGTGCACGTTGATATTCCCGAGCAGCTACCACTCCACCCGGTGAATGATGATCCGGCCGCCGGCGACGCGGTCAGCGTGACCGATGTTCCATCCTGCAGCATCTCTGAGCAGTCTGAACCACAATTAATTCCAGCTAATAATGAGGTAACTGTTCCGGCGCCAGTGCCGGACTTTGAAACCGCCAAATTAAAGAATGCGGGCGGCACAACAGCAAACGCTGCGTTCACGGCGCGCGCTGCGCTCATTACCACCGTGCATGTTGATGTGCCCGAACAGCCAGATCCGCTCCAGCCAGTAAACGATGAACCGGTAGCTGGAGTTGCGGTCAGCGTCACTGACGTTCCATCCTGCAGCGTTTCTGAGCAGTCTGAACCGCAATTAATTCCAGCTGGTGATGAGCTAACCGTTCCGGCGCCAGTGCCGGACTTTGAGACCGCCAAATTAAAGAATGCGGGCGGCACAACAGCAAACTCCGCGCTCACGGCGCGCGCTGCGCTCATTACCACGGTGCACGTTGATGTGCCCGAACATCCAGATCCACTCCAGCCAGTGAATGATGAACCGGCTGCCGGTGACGCGGTCAGCGTGACCGATGTTCCAGGCGCGAACATCGTTGAACAAGTCGTCCCGCAGGCGATGCCCGCTGGCGACGAGGCAACCGTCCCGGAGCCGCTACCGGACTTCGTGACAGAGAGCAGCATGGGCTGAATGGGCCATAGGCCGAGCAGCGCCCCGTTAGTCCCAACCGCCGCCGAATAGTTACGGGCGATGCCACCAACGGTCCTGAACCATCCGACAAGGTAGACATTGCTACCTGACACCCCAATCGCGTTCACGCCGTTGTTCAGGTCAGGGTTCCAGGAGGTGAGCGTGCCGTCGGTTCCTACCGCCGCCGCATACTTACGGGCGATGCCCCCAACGGTGTGGAAGTTGCCGCCAAGGTAGACAGTGCTACCTGACACCCCAATCGCGCGCACGGAGTTGTTCACGAAAGCGTCGCTCAGGTCAGGGTTCCAGGATGTGAGGATGCCGTCAGTTCCTACCGCCGCCGCACGGTTACGGGCGACGCCACCAACGGTGCCGAAGTCGCCGCCAAGGTAGACAGTGCTACCTGACACCCCAATCGCGTTCACGTAGCTGTCCAGGTCAGGGTTCCAGGAGGTGAGGGCGCCGTCAGTGCCTACCGCCGCCGCACGGTTACGGGTGATGCCACCAACGGTAGTGAACCATCCGCCAAGGTAGACGTTGCTACCTGACACCCTAATCGCGTTCACGCGGTCATTCAGGTTCGGGTTCCAGGAAGTGAGGGCGCCGTCAGTGCCTACCGCCGCCGCACGGTTACGGGTGATGCCACCGGCGGTGCTGAAGTAGCCGCCAAGGTAGACGTTGCTACCTGACACCGCAATCGCCCGCACGGTGCTGTTCAGGTCCGGGTTCCAGGAGGGGTCGAGCGTGCCGTTAGTTCCTACCGCCGCCGCATAGTTACGGGTGATGCCACCAACGGTGTTGAACTGGCCGCCAAGGTAGACAGTGCTACCTGACACCCCAATCGCGAACACGGTGTTGTCCACGTCAGGATTCCAGGAGGTGAGCGCGCCGTCAGTGCCTACCGCCGCCGCACGGTTACGGGGAATGCCACCGGCGGTGGTGAACTGGCCGCCAAGGTAGACGTTGCTACCTGACACCGCAATCGCGTTCACGTAGCTGTTCACGAAAGGGTTGTTCAGGTCAGCGTTGTTCACGTCAGGGTTCCAGGCGGTGAGGGCGCCGTCAGTTCCTACCGCCGCCGCACTGTTACGGCCGATGCCACCAACGGTGGTGAACTCTCCGCCAAGGTAGACGTTGCTACCTGACACCCCAATCGCGTTCACGCGGTTGTTCAGGTCCGGGTTCCAGGAGGTGAGCGTGCCGTCCGTGGTTACCGCCGCCGCACGGTTACGGGCGATGCCACCAACGGTGCTGAAGTCGCCGCCAAGGTAAATGTTGCTACCTGACACCCCAATCGCGTACACGAAGTTGTCCAGGTTTGGGTTCCAGGAGGTGAGCGTGCCGTCAGTTCCTACCGCCGCCGCACGGTTACGGGCGATGCCACCAACGGTGGTGAAGCCGCCGCCAAGGTAGACGTTGCTACCTGACACCGCAATCGCATTCACGCCGCCGCCCAAGTTGGGGTTCCAGGTGCTGAGGGCGCCGTCGGTTCCTACCGCCGCCGCATAGTTACGGGTGGTGCCACCAACGGTGGTGAACCATCCGCCAAGGTAGACGGTGCTACCTGACACCGCAATTGCGGTCACGAAGTTGTTCAGGTTTGGGTTCCAGGAGGTGAGCGCGCCGTCAGTTCCTACCGCCGCCGCATAGTTACGGGCGATGCCACCAACGGTGCTGAAGTCGCCGCCAAGATAGACGTTGCTACCTGACACCGCAATCGCGATCACGGCGCTGTTCGGGTTCGGGTTCCAGGAGGGGTCGACTGAGCCGTTGGCGTTGATGTGCGCCGCACGGTTGCGGACAACATCGTCTGCACCGTTGCAGCTGCCGCTGGTGTTCGGGCCGATGCAAGTGAAGTCGCCGCCGATGTAGAAACCACCGGAGCCGTCGGCTGCTGCTGCGTTGATGTTGCCGGTGACTTTCGGGAAGGAGGGATTCACTGCGCCGCTTGACGCTCCAACCAGCGCACCATTACCGGTGTTCCATGGCTGGAACGAAGTGAAGGATCCGCCAAGGTAGCGGGTGCCGTTGCTGTCCGGCTCACTGATCGCGTTGACTGGACGGTCGAAGCCAGGGATCACAGAGATCCGGTCGACGGCGTGCGCGGCCGACGCGAACGACAGCAACAATGCGACCGAAGCAATTACGGCAGGAACCAAACGACGCTCAAAGTTGCGGCTGACAATCATCGCGGGACTTCCCTTCCTATCGCGGGACTTCCCTTCCTTAGCCCGTTAGCGGCAAACTAGCAGAACCCTGTGCGTGCCGCGCCGCTTCGCAACAACTCTCAAGACGCGTGAACGCCTGAGCCGATCAGCTCGGACCTCCAGGCCAGTGATGGGCACGGCTGGTTTCGAACCAGCGACCTGTACCACTCTGCGAACCAAGTGAACCAAGGAGAAATTCCTCCAAAAGCCCTGCAAATAAGCTACTTTTTTCACCCAGCTTTTCGGCGGAGGCTGATAGTGTAAAGAAGTGGATAGGAACCGATCATCAAGTAGTCAGCAGCTTCCGTATCAGGTGGTCAGGGGCCGCAGCGAACCGTCAGCAGAGTGCGGGACTTGCCGCGAAACTCAGCGTGAAGGTGTCCCAGTGATGGAGCGCGACGCGACGCTGATCGAGGAGGCCATAGCCGTGAACTTCAAGGACGTCGGCCCCAAGAGCCAATCGGAATACAAAGCCGACCTGTTCCACTACGCCGACTATCTGCACAGCGCCTTCAAGCTCGACATGCTGACGGTCGAGCGTGAGCACGTGCGCGCGTTCCTGAACCACCTCAAGGATCCTGGCGGACAGAACCCGGCCGAGAGTAGGCAAGTCTGCGCATGGTGCAAGGCAAACGGCTACCCGATGGGACGGAAGGGCAAGCCACTGAGCGCTTCACGGCGCAAGAAGTACCTGAGCGCGGTTCGCTTTGTCTACCACCACGCTCGCGAGGCCAGCGGCTGGCCGAGCGTTGACCCCTCAGCGGGCCTCAATTCGCCGCAGGTTACGATCACTCGCGGCTTTGTCCCTGAGCGCGATGAGCTGCGAACCCTGCTTGACGCCAAGGGCGATATGCGCGGGCGGCTTCTGCTCAACTTTCTCTATTACGTCCCGGCGCGCCGTGAAGAGGTACGCAACGTCAGGTGGAGCGACATCATGGGTTTGGATACGTCGCAGCCCTGCGTCGAGATCCGCCGCGTGAAGGGCGGAGGAAGGGCGGACTTCTCGATCGCCCCGAAGCTGCGGGCCGTCATCCGCGAGTACCGCGAGTGGCAGCTCAAGGAGGCACAGCGCAACCCCCGCGTTGCGGCCGCGCTCGCTGACGAAGAGACCGCCTACCTGCTCCTAAGCAAGACCGGAAGGCTTCTCCACGCAAGCAGTCTCAACAAGATCGTCAACCGCCGGGCAGTAGCAGCTGGCGTAGGGCTCAAACGCTGCAATTGTACTGAGAGCATCGACGGCTACTGCTCAAAGGTCACGCCCCACGTATTCCGTCACGCCTGGGCCACCGTCGCCCTCAACGACCCCAAGCACCCCGTCCCAATCGACGTCGTCTCCAAAGCGCTCGGGCACAAGGACATCGGAACCACTAGGCGCCACTACGCCCACACCGACGACGACCGCGTGATGGGTGCGCTGCTTAGTGACCGTCTCTGACAATGGGCCGCGTTACCCGTTACCCGCTCCCGTTACCCGCTCGCTGCTGCTTGCGGCGGGTAACAGGGCGGATAACGGCCGCAGGAGCGCTCACAACTTGCAATCAGACCGCAACGAGGGCAACCTCTAATCAGCTCCTTCCCCGCCGATCGGTTAGCTGGCCGGCCGTGTTGTGGGCTAGGGGGCGCGGCTGCTTCGAGCAGCGGCTCCCGCAAATCGAGGTCAAGGCCCGACGCAGAGGCCGCGACCGCCGTTCAGGGCAGCGTGATGAGCGCCAGCCAGAACGACGGGCCTGCGGTTCCCGCGCTTGGATCCCTTGGCCTCGACGTGTTTTCGCACTCAGCAGCTGCCGCATGGCCAACAGTCGGACGCTGCCCGAAGCAGCCCGCTCAGCTCGACGCTCTCAGAGGCCGGAAGATTCGCAGCGAGGACGATGCCAACGTCGCCAAGTTTGGAGGCCAAGGCCTGATGGCTGTCGTACAGGCGGCCGTCGAGATGTTCGCCTGCCGCAGCAGTCTCGCCAAGTAAGCGCTTGGCTGCCTGCGGCCCAAGCACACCGTCAGCGAACAGGTCGGACACCCGCGAGCGTGACGCCTCAGGGGAGCCAACCATGATCGACGGCCAGTCAAGTAGCGATGCCCAGCGGCCAAGGAAGGCGCTCCGCAGGTCCGCGCTCTCCATCTCGGAGCGCGTAAGGAAGTGGTCCGGATTGGTTGGGCGGATCTGGCGTTCCATCCGCAGCCAAGAGCCTGGTGCACAGGCGCGAGGGTTCTCGTGCCGCTTGCCATCCGCGCCGAGCTGCCGATGGCGCGGATGCTTTAGCTCGACACCCTTGTCGTACACACGAAACTGCCTGCGCCCCGTCGCTGGCCAAGCCGCGCCGGTAACGATGTCGCTACGGCCGCGATCATGGTGCACGCCAGCCCTGCCCCAATATGGCAACCGCACCGCCGCTAAAGCCTCCATCGTCCGAGAGCCCAATACCGGCGCAGCTGCGTTGGTTAGATCGACCGCGAGGTCCCATCTCCGAAACTCCAAGCGCGACACATCGAAGACCTCGCTGCCGAGAACAGACCAACCCAACCGGAGCACCGAGCCTTCAACTTTGGAAAGGTGCTCGGGACGAACAAGACCAACAGCGCGGGCATCGCGCGCGATAAGCGCGGCCGCTCGGCCCTCGACGCGCATCATGCCCGAGTCGGGGAAGCCTTGGATCCAAGCGAAGTCGAGCTTCATTGACCAATTGCCTGAAGCGCTGACCGATACGTGCGCCGGGTACCCGTTCAGGTCACTCACGCACATGCCGCGCTCGGGATCGTTGAGCAGCTCGCCGCCGGGGATTGGCGTTCTAATCGCACAGAGCGCAGCACTGGACTTTGGACGGAACGACATCGCAACAGTGTCGAAACCCCAATCAGAGATCGAGAAGATCGAGCTGGGATCGAGGTCGCCCCCAATCCCATGGCTTGGTTTCTCCTCTGGGATGGGTGTTACAGAACCCATCCCAGACTTCTGCTCTGTCGAACGTGGCATATGTCCAATGTGCCACGGCGGCGAGGCCGACTTCCACTATTCGCTAACCATCACCGGACCGTCGCCACGAACTTCCACGACGAACGGGACAACCTCGACTCCCCTCGTGCGCTTCCTACTGCCCCTCGTAGCGAACGCGCCCGGCGTCGTCGAGCTCGGTGACGATGAACCGGGTGCTCCCGCCGCCGGCGACGACCGCCCGACAGGTGAACACGATGCCCTTCTTCTGGACCACCCCGGACGGGCAGCTCACCTGGACGCGTATGCGACGCTCCTTGAGCGCCGCGCGTTCGATCGTACGCTCGACCTTCTCCGTGTTGAGGATCGTCGGGTCCTTCGAGCCGCACGCCGTGAGGCCGACGGCGGCCAGGGCGAGCACTATCCCCGTGGCCGCCGTGGCGGGTGGCACGAGCTTAGTTGTACTTCTCGATGATTAGGGAGGCGGTCACGGTCTCGCCATCACCGGCCGCCGAGAGGTTGATGAGGCTGCCGGTCGCGTTGCGCACCAAGACGAAGTCACCGGCGCTGAGGTTAGCCACGATCGCCTGGCCGTTGTTCTGCTGGTTGGCGCCGGCGGCTCGGTATTTGAAGAACGTCACGTTGCTGATTTGCAGCGCGAGCAGGTTGGCTTCGTTGGCCGAGACGGAGAACGTTATCTTGTACCTGCCAGCCTGGTTGATCCCGATCACTCCGGCCATGCCGGAGGTGCCATCTTTGTCGTGGGTGAACGCGGCCGTTATAGGACCAGTTTGGTTGAACTCAATGGGTTCGGATGGATACACGGCCTGGGTCCCGAATCTGTAGACGTAGACCGACTGTACGAAGCCGTTGAGGCCTGCCGCGCCTGCCGCGCCTGCCGCGCCTGCGGCGCCTGCGGCGCCTGCCGCGCCTGCGGTGCCTGCCGCGCCTGCGGTGCCTGCGGTGCCTGCCGCGCCTGCGGTGCCTGCCTCGCCTGCCGCGCCTGCGGTGCCTGCCGCGCCGGTGAGGCCGGTGAGGCCTGCTGCGCCTTTCGCGCCGGTGTGGCCTGCTGCGCCTTTCGCGCCTTTCGCGCCGGTGTAGCCGCGCCAGCCGCGTGGGCCGCGTGTGGTGTGGGCGATGCGGGCGGTCAGCCCGGAACCGCTGGTCGCCGAGTTGCCAGTCGCGCCGTTGGTGCCGTTGATGCCTGTCGCGCCTGCGGTGCCTGCAGCGGTGGCCGCCAGTGCCGCCGCGGCGCATAATGCGCCCACCAAGACGCCGATTCGGCTGAACCGGAACTCCCTGTGCAGTTGGCTGTCTTCAGTGTGCAAAATCTCGCTCATCGCTCCACCCCTCACCTCATCCTCAGTAAGAACCCTGCGTACAATTGCTAGCGCTAATACTTAGCGCTGTCAAGGGCACGTCGGTTAAATCTGTCTCACGCGCCTCGAGCTAGCAGTAGGTGGCGAGCGCCGTCTATCTGCCAAGTGCATATCCGGTTGGCTCCAAGTGGGGTTAGGCGGCGCGTCGGGTGATCTGGTCGTAGGTGCTGGGGTCGTGGCCGGCGCCGAGCCCGAGGAGGGTCTGGAAGGCGGCCATCGGGGTGTCGCGGCGGTTGTGGCGAAAGACGTACTCGTCGAGGTAGACCTGTAGGTGCTCGTTGCTGACGTGGCGGTGGGTGCCGTGGAGGTTGTCCCGTTCGTCGTGGAAGTTCCCGCTCGATGTCGGCGAGCTGCGTGTAGAATTCGTCCTTCTTCGCCTTCTTGGCGTCAGAAAAGCTGCTGTTTTTGACTTTGGGGTTCATCGATCCTTGACTCTCGCGTGAGATCATACGAGGCCCGAAGGTCGGAGCTTCCGCGCGGAACTTTCCGCAAGGTCGCTTCCGCATCCCTAGTATCAGGGGCCGTAGCTAGGAGAAAGGAGCGCCAGTGGTTGAGCCAACTGGTATCGAACCACACCCCGAGTTCTCGGGCTCTGGATGGGCACGGCTGGTTTCGAACCAGCGACCTCTCGCGTGTGAAGCGAGCGCTCTCCCGCTGAGCTACGCGCCCTGACTGCCTGCGCTGTGCAGGGTTGGCTGGTTACGATACCGAGCGTTCAGCCTGCGCGGTCGGGTCGCTGTTGATCTGTCCGCCGCGCTGCCTACGGTTCAGCAATGGGAACTCAACCTCCGTCAGAAGACGCAACGCAGCAGTACAACCCGCAGCCAGCTGGGCAGCAGCCCGGCGGCGGCGCTCGTAACCCCTGGCCCTGGATCCTTGGCGCGATTGCGATCATCGCTGCCGGCGTGATCGCCGCGATTCTGATCACCGGCAGCGGTGACTCATCGAACACCGACTCGGTGACAACGCAGGCAACGCTGACGAAGACCAGCACAAAGACCACGACGCCGACAACGACCGCCACGACGACCGCCACGACAACGACGGCGCCGATCAACATCTCGCGCAGTTGCAACGTCGCCGGCGTGCCGAACGTTGTTGGCAACAGCACCGTCGCCAACGTCAAGGCGACCAACGTGCCCAGCAGTCAGACGGCGCTCGCCAGCTGCGCGCAGGCGACGGCGGTGGTGCGGGGCGTTGCGCGCCAGCAGGCTGAGATGCCTGTAACCGTTCAGGGCTTCAACTGCACGCCGACGGTAAGCGGCAACTACGCCAACTTCGTCTGCACGCTGAACGGCGCAGACTCCGCCTTGCAGATCAAGACTAAGTTTGCACTCAACTACACCGGCAACTAGAGGAACCAGATAATGGCCACGCAGCCGCCGCAGCAGCAGGGATACCAGCAGGGCCCGGGCGGTCAGCCGCCGCAGAAGAGCAATCCGTGGCCGTGGGTGATGGGCGCAGTGGCGATCATCGTCGCCGGCGTGATCGCCGCGCTGGTTCTGACCGGCGACAACAAGAACAAGACAGACAGCGTTTCGACGCCCACGCCGAGCACGCTTACGACCTCGGTCACGACGACGACAACGGCGCCGCCGACGACGATTACGACTACTACTACTACGCCGCCGCCGCTAACGACGCCTTAGCGGCGCGTCAGCGCACGGGCCGCGGGCAGCTGCTGTAGACGCGCCAGGAGCGGTTGCCGCCGACTAGGCGGAAGCTTGCCGGCGGGCTGATCACGCGTCGGTTGAGGTCGCGCGGGTCGAGGATGTAATCGCTCGCGACCGCGGCGTTGGCGGGTGCGATGAACTGGCCAACCGGGACGCGCCGATCTTCGGCGCTGAAGATCAGTTCGGGCGGCAGCTTCAGCCACAATGCCAGCGCCGGCACCGGCCGATGGTTTGGCACCGAGATCGGCGTGCAGGACTGTGTGATCAGCCCCGGCGGCTGCTTGATCAGTGCCTGCAGGTCGCCCTGGATCTGCTCCTGGCGGTTGAGCGCGTAACGCAGGTTTGAGATCCGGTCGACCTGCGCTGGGGTGAAGATCAGCAGCAGGACGATCGTCAGCAGAGCAAAGATCGCCCACGGCTGCCTGCGCCTGTCATCGGCCGCCAGTTCGCGCCAGCCAAAGACGCCGGCGCCGCAGAAGATCGCACCGATGATCGCCGGCAGCAGCAGATAGCGGCCGTTGATCGGCAGCCCGGCGATCGCCAGGACGCTGAACGCCGCCAAAGCGACGGCGCCGACCAGCAGCGGTGTGCGGACCCGCTCGCGCAGCGCCCAAAGCGCAAAGCCAAGGCCGCCGACGGCGCCGAACAGCACCGGCTCGCGCAGAATCTCACCGAGCCGCCGCGGCGCCGTCGTCAGCAAGCCGCTCAGGCCGGTCGCGCGGTCCAGGGCCTGCGTGTTCTGCTGCGTTGCGGAGAGCGAATGGAGCGCGTTGCCGGCCAGCAGCCAATCGCCGACCAGCCAGATCACAGGCCCGATCGCCGCCAGCGCCAGCCAGCCGGCAACCTGCCGCGGCCGGTGCTCGCCGCTGAACCAGAGGTAGATCAGGTAGGCGCCGGAGAAGGCCCAGGCCTCGGGCCGGATCAGGCCTGCCACTGCCAGCAGCAGCAGCACCGGCGTTGCGGCGCGGCGACGGCGGCTCTCAACGAGGACGGCGGTGAGGACCAAAACGACATAGGGAATGTCAACGTAGGCGCGGGCGCCAAAGTCAAGCAGCGGCCTGCGCGTCAACATGATCAGCGCCGCCAGCAGGCCGGCCCAACGGCCAAACCACAGCGTCCCGAGCGTGTAGGTCAGCCACAGCAGCGCGCCAAGCGCGATGAAGGCAAGGACGATCACGATGTCGGTTGCGGCGACGCCGTGTACGCCGGCAACGACCGTCTTGCTGAACGGCGCGAGGACGATCCCCAGCAGAATGCCGAACGGATGCAGCGTCGGCGTGAACGGCGCATCGAAGAACAGGCTGCGCCCGTCGGATAGCTCGCGCCCCCAGTCGAGCGCGTAAAGCGTGTCGTAGTTGACAAGACCGCGGCCGACGATCAACCAAGCCAGCGCAGCGAGCGCGACGACGGTGGCACCGACCTGCAGGCGGCTGCGGGCGGCGCTCACAGCTTTAGCTCCGCGGCAGCGCCGCGAGCGCCAGCAGCAGCTCACGCGCGCAGCGCTCGCCTAGGTCGAGATTGGCGACGACGAACGACTCGTTGGGCGCATGGATCTCATCCTCGGCAAGGCCAAAGCCGCTGACGATCACCGGAATACCGGCGGCGGCAAAGTCGGCGACGACAGGAATTGAGCCACCACTGCGGATCAGCGCCGTCTCCATGCCGCTGGCACGAGTGATCGCCTCACGGGCGATCGCGATCGCCGGCAGCTCGGCGTCGAACAACGAGGGCGAGCCGAGCTGCGACTGAAGTTCAAGTTCGACGCCGGCCGGAAGGTCGCTGCTTAGTAGCGATTCAACAACGTCGCGCATCGCCTCGGGATCCTGCCCGGGAGCCAAGCGCAGTGTTACGAAGGCCCGCGCCTGCGCCGGGACGACGGTCCGCGGCGCGCCGCCCTCAATCCAGTTCAGCTCAAATGCCGGGCGGGCGCCGTTGCGCAGCCGAAACTCTTCGCCGGAGCGGTCGTTGATCGCAGTCGCGCCAACCTCGTCAAGTAGCGCCTGGCCGGGCCGCAGCCGGGCCCATGACTCAAGTTCGGCCGGCGACGGGTCTGTTGCGCCGGCCAGCAGCTCGGGCCGCAGCTCGCCGTCCCGATCAGGCAGCAGCGGCGCCAGAATGCCGTGCAGAACGTGGAGCGCGTTACGGACGCTGCCGCCGTACAGGCCGGAGTGCAGGTCGCGCGGCTGAGCGGTGACGGTGATGAAGGTGCTGATGCAGCCGCGCAGCCCGATTGTGATCGCCGGCGTCTGCTGATCCTCCATTGCGCTGTCGAAGACGATCGCGCAGTCGGCGCCGCGCCGATCGTCCTTCACCCAAGCAGCGATTGACTGACCGCCTGCCTCCTCCTCACCCTCAACCAGCACGCGCACGTTGACCGGTAGCTCGCCGCTCTGCGCCAGATCGCAGGCGGCTGTCAGCAGGCCGAAGAAGTTGCCTTTGTCGTCGGCGGCGCCGCGCGCGTAGAGCCGCTCGCCGCGGACCTCAGGCTCAAACGGCGGGCTGGTCCATTCGTCGAGTGGGCCGGGTGACTGAACGTCGTAGTGGCCGTAGATGATCACGGTCGGCGCGTTGGCGTTGTCGGCGCTGTTGGCGGTGTTGGCGGCCAGCTCGCCAACGACCAGCGGGTTGCCGCCGCCGATCGTCACCAGCTCGGCGCTGCCGCCGGCGCGAGTGACGCGGTCGGCGGCGAACTGAGCGGCGCGGCGCAGATCCTCGGGCTTGCCGCCGCCGGTTGAGATCGAGGGGATGCGGAGCCATTCGTTCAGCTCGTCAAGCAGGTCCGGGTTCATCGCCTCAGCCTACTTGGCGGCTGGGCGCAAACTGCGTCAAAGCGCGCCTGCGCCGCCGCCGGAACGGCCGCTGCTCCCTCTAGACTCGACCACCAACGTGTCCGCCGCTCCCTCGCTATACCGCCGTCACCGCCCGCGCAACTTCGCCGACGTTGTGGGCCAGGAGCACGTTGTTCGCACGCTGACCAACGCCGTCACCCGAGGCAACGTCCATCACGCCTATCTATTCGTTGGCTCGCGCGGCACCGGCAAGACCTCGATGGCGAAGATTCTCGCCGCCTGCCTGAACTGCGAACAGGGGCCGACGGCCGAGCCGTGCGGCGTTTGCGAGTCATGTTTGGCGATTCAGCAGGCAGGATCGATGGACGTGATCGAGATGGACGGCGCCTCGCACAACTCGGTTGACGACATTCGTGAGCTGCGCGAAAGCGTCGCCTACGCGCCGGTCAGCGGCCGCTCCAAGGTCTACATCATCGATGAGGCGCAGATGCTGACGCCGCAGGCTTGGAACGCCTTCCTGAAGACGCTGGAGGAGCCGCCGCCGAACACGATCTTCGTGCTGGCAACGACCGAGCCGCAGAAGATTCTCGACACCGCCGTTGACCGCTGTCACCGCTTTGACTTTGCCCGGCCGACCGTTGAGCAGCTGACCGTTGTGCTGCAGCGCGTCGCGCAGAGCGAGCAGATTGAGATCAGCGCCGACGCGCTGGCGCTGATTGCGCGCCACGCGACCGGATCATTCCGTGATGCGCTGGGCACGCTTGAACAGCTCGTCACCTACACCGGCAGTTCGATCGCCGTTGAGGATGTGCTGGCGGTACTGGGGGTCGCCGACGACGACCTGCTGTTTGGCGCGCTTGATGCTGTCGCCGCGCATGATGCGCGCGCCGCGCTGCAGGTCGCCGCGAGGCTGGCGCAGACAGGGCGAGATTTGCAGATTGCCGCGCGCGACCTTGAGGTTCATGCGCGGGAGCTGCTGGTTGTCGGCACGCTGGGCGAAGTGCCGGGCGAGCTGCGCGTAACGCCCGACCGCGATGCGCGGCTGGCCGAGCAGGCAGAACGGGTGGAGGAGGCAGACGTCGTGCGGCTGCTGGACCTATTGGGCGCCGCGATGCGGGCAATCCGCGACGGCGGCGACCCACGCACACAGCTTGAACTGGCCTTGGTGAAGGCCGCAACGCCGGAGGTTGATGCGTCGACGAAGGCGCTGCTGGCGCGGATCGGACGGTTGGAGCAGGCGCAGGGCGGCGCTGCTGCCGCGGCGCCGGCGATTGCCGCGGCGCCGGTGGTTGCCGCGGCGCCTGTGGTTGCGGCTGCAGCGCCCGCGGTTGCCGCGGCGCCTGTGGTTGCCGCGGCGGCCGAGCCGCCGCCAGCGTCGCTAGAGCCTGCTGCGCCCGCAGCCCCACCAGAGCCGGCAGCGGCCGCTGCCGCGCCGGAGCCTGTAGCGGTGGCGGCAACCCAGCAGGCTGTGGCGGCGGCGCCCGAGCCCGAGCCGGCGGCGGCGCCAAGCGCGGCGCTGCAGGTGGAGATTGGCCAGGTGATTGAGATCTGGGCGGCGCTGCTGGAGACGATCGCTACGGAACAGGCGATGGTCAGCGCCGCGTTGCAGCACGCCCAGCCGGTTGAGATCCGTGGCGGCGCGCTGATTGTCGCCTTCGGCGAGAACGACTCGTTCAACCGCCGGATGGTCGCCGACAACGCCGAGGCGCGGGCCGCCGTCGCCGACGCGCTCGAAGCACTGCTCGGCGGACCGATCAGGATTGACTACGAGCTGCGCGACCTCGGCGGCGTTGAGGAGGCCGAGGCGATCCGCGGCGAGGCGCTGGTTGAGCTGCTCGTTGAAACCTTCGACGCCGAGGAGATCGCGCCGCACCCCAACGTATCGGCCGCAGCGCCCGAAGCCGACGCCGACGCCGACGCCACGCCACAGCCGACGCCACCGCCGGCGCCCGAGCCGGCCGCCGAGCCGTTCGGCGACGACGGTGACCCCGGCCCCGAGGCGCCCTAAGCAGCTAGCCGATGTTTGCTCCTCCCGTACAGCGGCTGATCACCGAGCTTTCAAAGCTGCCGGGGATCGGCTCGCGCACAGCGCAGCGGCTGGCCTTCCACATTCTGCGGCTGGAGCCGGTCGAGGCTCTGGCGCTGGCCGACGCAATCCGCGAAGTGAAAGAGAAGATCGGCTTCTGCGAGGTCTGCTGCAACCTGTCGGAAGGGCCGCTCTGCACGATCTGCCAGGACGCGCGCCGCGACCAGTCATTGATCTGCGTTGTTGAAGAACCGGGCGATGTTGTGCCGGTCGAACGGACGCACGAATTCCGTGGCACCTATCACGTGCTGGGCGGCGCACTGTCGCCGATCGACGGGATTGACGCCGACGACCTGAAGATCGCCGAGCTGTACGCGCGGATCGAGAAAGCCGACCCGAAGATCACCGAGATCGTGCTGGCGACCAACCCGACAACGACCGGCGAGGCGACGGCGCTGGCGATCGCGCGCGGCGTGCACGAACGCGCGCCTGAGGTGACGGTGACGCGGCTGGCATCAGGGCTGCCGGTCGGCGCTGACCTTGAGTACGCCGACGAAGTGACACTGGGCCGGGCGATGATTGGCCGCCGCGCCGTCTGAGCGCGGTCGCTGCCAACCGCACACAGACCGCGCCCGCTCGTATCCTTGGCGCCAATGTCGAAAGCAACGATCGTGATGAAGTTTGGAGGAAGTTCGGTGGCCGATGCCGACCAGCTTCGCCGCGCCGCAGAGCGGATCGTTGCCCGCCGCGAAGAAGGCCACCGCGTTGTTGCCGTGCTGAGCGCCGGCGGCAAGGAGACCGACCGGCTGATCGAGGCCGCCTACGAAGTTTCCGACAGCCCCGACCCGCGCGAGATGGACATGCTGCTGTCGACCGGCGAGCGAGTCTCCTGCGCGCTCTGCGCAATGGCGATCAACGACCTTGGTCATCACGCGATCTCGCTGACCGGCTCGCAGGCCGGGATCGTCACCGACACGACGCACACGAAGGCGCGGATCCTCGACGTGCGCGCCGACCGGATCAGCGAAGCGCTCGACAATGACGACATCGTTCTGGTCGCCGGCTTTCAAGGCGTCTCAACAACGAAGGATGTGACGACGCTCGGCCGCGGCGGCTCCGACACGACGGCCGTTGCCTTGGCTGCTGCGCTGGGGGCCGAAGAGTGCGAGATCTACACCGATGTGGCAGGCGTCTTCAGCGCCGATCCGCGGATCGTGCCCGATGCGCGCAAACTGCCTGTCGTCTCATCCGAAGAGATGCTTGAGATGTCATCGTCGGGGGCAGGCGTGCTGCAGCTACGCAGCGTTGAGTACGCCCGCAACCACGGCGTTCGTATTCACTGCAGGTCGAGCTTTGAGGACGGCCCCGGTACCGTTATTCTCGCGGAGAATCAAACAATGGAACATCCCCTAGTCACAGCCGTCACCCACAGCACCGACGAAGCCCGCGTCACGGTCGTCGGCGTGCCCGACACGCCTGGCGCCGCCGGTCAGATCGCGACGGCGCTGGCCGACGCCAACGTCAACATCGACATGATCATTCAGAACGAGCCGGTCTCCAGCGAGCATGCCGCCGACATGTCGTTCACGGTGCCGCGCGACGACCTGCGCGCCGCGCAAGCCGCGCTCGACCAGCTGAAGGCGACGATGGCAATCGGCGAGATCGCGACCGACGAGGCGATGGGCAAGGTGTCGGTGATCGGCGCCGGAATGAAGTCACACCCCGGCGTCGCGGCGAAAGTCTTCAGCGTGCTTGGCGATGAAGGAATCAACATCGAGATGATCTCGACCTCACCGATCAAGATTTCCTGCGTAATCGCCGGCGACCGGGTAGAGGACGCTGTCCGCGCCCTGCACAGCGCCTTTGAGTTGAGCGGCGAGGACACAATTCGCGCCGAAGAGCCGTTCGGGCTGCCGCCAGCATGAGGATCGCCGTCGTTGGCGCAACCGGGGCGGTCGGCCGCCTGCTGCTGGCGATCCTGCAGCAGCGCGCTGTGCAGGCCGACGCTGTTGTGCCGTTCGCCAGCGAACGCTCAGCCGGAACGGTGCTGGAAGGCTACGGCGAAGTGCAGCCGCTCAACGATTCGACGATCAAAGGTTTTGACCTGGCACTGCTGTCGGCCGGCGGCGCGACATCGCGCGAGTGGGCGCCGCGCTTTGCGCAGGCCGGCGCGCTGGTCGTTGACAACTCGTCGGCCTGGCGGATGGATGCCGAGGTGCCGCTGATCGTCAGCGAAGTCAACCCCGAGGCGATCGACGACGCAACGAGGGGGATTATCGCCAACCCGAACTGCACAACAATGGTCGCAATGCTGCCGCTGAAGGCGCTGCACGACCAGTTTGAGCTGACGGCGATTGTCGCAACGAGCTTCCAGGCAGCCGGCGGCGCCGGGCGCAGCGGGATCGATGAGCTGGCGGCGCAGGTGCCGATTGTCGGCGGCGACGTTGACGCGCTGATCGGCGACGGCCACAGTGCCGCGCGAAAGGTCAAGTCAAGCGTCCACGCCAACACCTTGGCCTACAACGTTGTGCCGATGCTCGGCGAGCTGGAAGCAAACGGCTACACCGACGAGGAGATGAAGCTGCAGAACGAGAGCCGCAAGATCCTCGCGCTGCCGGGGCTGCAGGTCAGCCCGACCTGCGTGCGCGTGCCGGTGATGGTTGGCCATTCGATTGAGGTCCGTGCCAGCTTCAAGGCCGACGTGGTGCTTGACAGGGCAATCGCCGCGCTTGACGCCTTCCCCAACCTTGTCGTTCAAGAGGCGCCGACGCCGCTCGAATGGGCGGGCCGTGACGAGACGGCGGTGGGCCGCGTGCGGCTCGACCTTGACGACGCCAAAAGCCTCAACTTCTTTGTTGTTGGTGACAACCTGCGCAAGGGCGCAGCGCTGAACACTGTGCAGATCGTCGAGCTGGCGATCGCGCGCGGCCTTGTCGGCTGAGCGGCGCTGCTACCAGCCGGCGTCGACGCCGCCAACGACCGCCTGCGACCAGTCGATCACCGAGGTCGGCTTGACGATGTGATGCTGCAGGCCAAGCTGCTTCGGCTCAAGGCCGAGCGCCAAGCCAACCAGCTGCGGCAGGTGGAGGACAGGCATGTTCAGCTCGCGGCCAACCTGCTTGGCGGCGGCCGGCTGCTGCAGGTCAAGGTTGAGGTGGCAGAGCGGGCAGGGGGTGACGAGGCAGTCGGCCTCGGCGTCAACGGCGTCGCCGAGGTGGCGGCCGGCCTGCGCAAGTGACGCCTCCTTATTCATCGTGATGATCGGGAAGCCGCAGCACTTATGTGAGCCGGCGTAATCAATCACGGTGCCGCCGAGCGTTTCGATTACCTGATCGAGGTACGTATCGCGCGGTTGCTCACGGTTGATCTCCAGCCGGTCGGTAGGGCGGACGATGTAACAGCCGTAGAACGGGCCGACGCGCAGGTCGGTTAGCGGCTTGCGAACAAGGCTCTTCAGCTTGTCGAGGCCGATCTCCTCGACCAGCACCCAGAGGAAGTTCTTGTTGACGATCCCGCCCTGATACTCAAGCCCTTCATCGGCGAGCGTCTGGTTCACCTCGCCGCGGTAGTCGGCGCTGGCGTCAAGCCGCTCCTGGCACTCACTCTGCGCGCCCTGACAGGTTGAGCAGATGTTCATCATCAGCTCGGCGCCCTGGGCGATCTCCTGCTGAGCTAGCGCGAAGGTGCGGGCGTTTAGCGTGTCGGCCAGCTCCTGGCTGTGCTCGGAGATCACGCCGGCGCCGCAGCAGTTGGCGCGGTCAAGCTGGACCAGTTCGATGCCGAGGATCGGTGCGACCTGCTCCATTGAGCCGTGTAGTTCGGGGGTGAAGCCGCGGCTTACGCAGCCGGGCCAGTAGGCGACTTTCATCGGTTCCTTTCGTTCTACGCGGCAGGTTCGTTGGCTGGCTCTTCGACGACCGGCGCGTTATCGGCATCGGTGCCGGAGATATAAAGGTTGAACTCGTTGCGCTGGTCGCGCCCCTCGACCAGCTCGAAGATCTGTTTGACGCCGTCCGGCGCTTTGTGCGGATGGAGCAGCGCTTTGGCCGGCGTCATCTTGCCGCGCAGCATTCCCTTGACGACGAGCGGCAGCGAACTGATCAGCTCCGGCACGGCGCGCGGGTGGAACTTGCCGCCGAAGGAGTCGGGCAGCAGGTCGGCCTCGTGCAGAATGCCGTTCCTGCGAATGTTGTTGACGAACGCCATCTCGTGGCGCTTGCCGTTGTTGCGGTCATTGATCTGGAAGTCGTTGGTGGCGATCCGTCGCAGTCGCATGATCTGGCTCATCGGAGCGACGCCCTTCGGGCAGGCCTCGATGCACTCGAAGCAGTGCGTGCAGTCATAGATGCCGTGCTTGTCCTCGCTTAGGTCTTTGAGGCGCTGCTCGTGCGCACCGTCGCGCGGGTCGCCGACAAAGCGGTAGGCCTTGGCGAGCGCCGCAGGACCGATGAAGAGCGGGTCAATCTCCAACGAAAGGCAGTCGGAGACGCAGGCGCCGCACTGGATGCAGGCGATCGACTGTGTGACGTCGATCATCGACTCGGCCGAGACGATGTACTCACGCTCAGGGACCGGCTGCTTGGCCACCAGCCATGGCGTGACGCGCTCGATCTTCTTCCAGTGAACGGCGTCCATGTCGACAATCAGGTCCTTGATGATCGGCATGTTGCCCATCGGCTCAACTTCGATCACGCCGTCGGTGGCGTCATACAGGGCGGCGTCAAGGTGGGTGTGGCAGGCGAGGGCTGCCTTACCGTTTACGCGCACGCCGCAGGAGCCGCAGATCGCTGCGCGGCAGGAGCAACGGATGCCGATCGAGCCGTCGTGTTCGTTGCGAACCTGTAGGATCCCTTCGAGCACGGAGTGGTGCGGCTCCAGATCGACTGTGTGCTCGTCCCAGTAAGGAGCCTCACCTGAGCTTGGGTCGTAGCGGCGGATCTTGAGCTTGAATTCGGCCATGCTGTCCTTCGTCGGGGGCTTAGTAGGTGCGCGCTTCGGGCTGCCAGTCGGTGATCGTGACCTCTGAGTAGGAGAGCTCTGGCACGTCGCCGCCGTTGCGCGAGACGTTGATGTGCTTCAGCCACTCTTCATCATTGCGGTCGGGGAAGTCGGTGCGGAACTGGGCGCCGCGCGATTCTTTGCGCTCCAGTGATGCCACCACGATCGCTTCGGCGCAGTCGAGCATGTAACCGAGCTCAATGGCGCCGAGCACGTCCTGATTGAAGACGTCGCCCTTGTCATCAACCCAAGCGCCCTGCGCCTCGTCCTTCAGCTTGCGGACGATCTCGTGCGCTGTCTGTAGGCCGGCCTCGTCGCGGTAGACGGCGGCGTAGCGGTTCATCGTCACGCCAAGTTCCTGCTTGATCTCGGAGACGCGGCGGCCGCTCTTCGGGCGGGCAAGAATCTCGGCGATCATTGCGCGGTCGTGATCAAGCTGCTCGGAGGAAGCCGTCGGCATCGCCATCTCGAGCGCGCGGGCGCCGGCGTGCTCACCGGAACGCCGGCCGAAGATCAAAGTGTCAAGCAGCGAGTTTGCGCCCAGCCGGTTGCCGCCGTGGACTGAGACGCAGGCAACCTCACCGGCGGCGTAAAGGCCCGGCAGCGGCGTCGCTCCATCGGAGTCGGTCTTGACGCCGCCCATGATGTAGTGCATTCCCGGCTGGATGATGATCGGCTCGCGCGTGATGTCGACGCCAGCGAAGTCCTTACCGATGTTGACGATCTCGCGCAGCGCCTCAAGCGTGCGTTTGCGCGGCACGACGGTGATGTCGAGGTAGAGGCCCTGCTTGTCGGGGCCGACGCCGCGACCTTCGTTGATCTCGGTCTGCTCGGCGCGGGAGACAACATCGCGCGAGGCCAACTCCATCTTGTTCGGCGCGTACTTCTCCATGAAGCGCTCGCCCTCCGAGTTGAGCAGGTGGGCGCCTTCGCCGCGCGCGCCCTCAGTTATTAGGAAGCCGTTCTCGGCCAGCGTCGTCGGGTGGTATTGGACCATCTCCATATCCATCAGCGGCGCGCCGGCCTTGTAGGCCTGGGCGATCCCGTCGCCGGTGCAGATCAGCGCGTTGGTTGTCGGCTGGAAGCACTGACCGGCGCCGCCTGAGGCAAGGATCACGCTCTTCGCTGTGAAGGTTTCCATCCGGCCGCTACGAATCTCACGCGCAACGGCGCCAATGCAGTGACCTTCGTCGCTGAGGATCAGCGAGCTGACGAACCACTCTTCGTAGCGGTCAATCACTTCGTGGAACTTCATCAGCTGCTCGTAGAGCACGTGCAGCATCACCTGGCCGGTGATGTCGGCGACGTAGGCGGTGCGATTGATCGAGGCGCCGCCAAAGGCGCGCAGGTCGATCTCGCCTTTCTCGTTGCGGTGGAAGGTGACGCCGGCGTGCTCGAGCCACATCACCTCGGCCGGAGCTTCGCGGCACATGATCTCGATTGCGTCCTGATCGCCGAGGAAGTCAGAGCCTTTGATCGTGTCGTAGGCGTGTGAGCGCCAGTCGTCGATCGGGTTGATTGCGGCGTTGATGCCGCCGGCGGCGGCGACCGAGTGTGAGCGGACCGGGTGGACCTTGCTGAGGATCGCGACCGTCGCGCCGGTCTGCGCAGCTGCCAAGGCGGCGCGTTGTCCAGCGAGACCTGCTCCGATGATCAAAACGTCGTGCGCGGGGATAATTTTCTCTGGCGTTGGGGTGGGCTGCTGCGCTGAACTGTATACGGCGCAGGGCCTTTGGCGGCCGCTGCCTAGGGGCGGCCGGGCGCGCCGGAATTCCCCCCGCGCAGGTCGGATTCAGCTTTGCCGCCGAGCGCGCAACGTGTTCAGGACTGCGGCGGCGCGGCTGCCGTCAGCGCCCGCTCAAGCTGCTGCGTCGTTACGACACCGCAAAGGCGGCTGTCGCTGTCGATCACCAGCACGGCGCCGATCCGCCTGATCGCCTCAACCGAGACCAGCGCCTCAAGCGGCGTTTCGCGGCTGACGGCAGCGTCGTCACGCAGCGCCGGGTCGATCAGTTCGCCAACAGCAATCGCCGGCCGGCCAGAGACGAGCTGTTGGTTGACAGCCTCGGCCGTCAATATCCCTTCAAAGCGGCCGAGCTGGTCAACAACCGCAAACCACGGCCAGCGGTAGCGACCGAAGAACTGCTCATCGGCTTCAAGCGCTGTCATCGATGCCGGGATCACGACCGGCTCAGCGTCCATCACATCGCCGGCGGTGATCCCTTCAAGCTCGTCGGTAAAGCGGCTGCTGGCAACGGCGCCGCGCGCAGCCGAGGCGAGGAACCAGCCGAGCACAGCGAGCCAAAGCGCCGAGATCAGCTCGCCGCGAGTTAGGACAAGGATTCCGAGCAGGATCATCAGGCCGCCAAATAGCTGCCCGAGGTAGCCAGCGAAGCGCGTGCCTTTGCCGCGCTCGCCGGTCACCTTCCAGGCGGCGGCGCGGGCGATCCGGCCGCCGTCGAGCGGAAAGGCCGGCACGAGGTTGAACAGCAGCAGCGCGACGTTGATGATCCCAAGCCAGCCGATCAGTGCCGTCAGTGGCGAGCTGGCAATGATCTTGCCGGTCGCGGCGTCAATCAGGCTTGTGTCCTGCGAAGTGAGCACTGTGGCGCCAAGGCAGGCGGCGACAATCAGCGCTGTGACGGCCGGTCCGGCGGCGGCGACCTTAAACTCCTCGCCCGGCGTGTTTGAGTCACGTGACAGGTTGGCGACGCCGCCGAACAGCCAGAGGTCGATGCCGATTGTCGCGATCCCTTGGCGGCGGGCGGCCAGCGAGTGGCCCAGCTCGTGCAGCAGCAGTGAGGCGAAGAACAGCAGAGTTGCCGCGATCGCGACGGCAAAGCTGACGCTGTTTGAGTAGCCGACGAGAATGTCGGCGAAGTAGCCCGACAGCCAGTAGATCATCAGGAACAGGAACAGAAACCAGCTCGGGTTTGCACCGATCCGGATACCGAAGACGCGAAACAGCGGAATCGACCGCTCACCGAACATCTTCCTATTGTCGCAGAGTTGCCGCTCAGCCCTGCGGCGTGTGGCGATCGACGATTGCTGCGCTGTCGGTGCCGGCCGGCAGCGTGCCGTAATTGAGTGAGCGGTCGTCGCCAAGGCGGGCGGCGCAGAAGGCCTCTGAGACAGCTGCCGGCGCGTGCTGAATGAGCAGTGCGCCCTGCAGCGCGAGCGCCATCTGTTCGACGATTATGCGGGCGCGGAACTCCAGCTGCTGGCCGTCGCTCAGCTGAGCCTCCAGCCGGTCGCTGAAGCTGTCGAACGCGGCATTGGCGCCGGCCGCCAGCCCAAGTTCGGCGTAGAACGCCTCCAGCGACTGGGGCTCGTGCGCCAACGCTCGCAGCACGTCGAGCGCGATCACGTTGCCGGAGCCTTCCCAGATTGAGTTGAGCGGCGCTTCGCGGTAGAGGCGCGGCATTCCAGACTGTTCGACGTAGCCGACGCCGCCCAGCACCTCCATTGCCTCAAAGGCATGCTGCGGCGCGCGCTGGCAGACGTAGAACTTGGCGACCGCTGTTGCGAGCCGTTTGAACTGAGCTGCGACGGGATCATCGTCGGCCTCGTCGTAGGCCCGCGCGAGCCGCATCGCCAGCACCGTTGCCGCCTCCGATTCCAATGCCAGGTCGGCCAGCACGTTGCTCATCAGTGGCTGGTCGATCAGCTGCTTTCCGAAGGCGGCGCGGTGTGCGGCGTGCCAGCTGGCGTGGGCGACGGCGCTGCGCATCCCCGAGGCGGCGCCGAGCACGCAGTCGAGCCGCGTGTGGCCGACCATCTCGATGATCGTCGGCACGCCGCGACCCGGCTCGCCGACCATTCGCGCCAGCGCGCCGTCGTACTCAACCTCGCTGGAGGCATTGGAACGGTTGCCGAGCTTGTCCTTCAGTCGTTCGATGCTGATCGCGTTGCGCGAACCGTCAGGCAGGATTCGCGGCAGCGCGAAGCAGGAGATCCCTTCCGGCGCCTGGGCGAGGATCAGAAACAGGTCGCTTGTCGGCGCCGAGCAGAACCACTTGTGGCCGGTGATCAGATATTCGCCGCCGGGGCCGCCGCCGCCAACCGGCGTCGCCGTCGTTGTGTTGGAGCGGACGTCGGAGCCGCCCTGCTTTTCGGTCATTGCCATGCCGCAGATCGCCGATCCTTTCTGCGCCGCCGGCAGCGGCGAAGGGTCGTAGCTGGTGGCCGTAAGCAGCGGCTCCCACTCAGCGGCCAGCTCCGGCTGGGTGCGTAGCGCCGGCACAGCGGCGAAGGTCATCGTGGTCGGGCAGGCGAAGCCGGCCTCGGCCTGGGTGGCGGTAATGAAGCAGGCGGCGCGGGCGACGTTGGCGCCGGCCTGATCGCTGCGCCACGGCAGCGCGTGCAGCTCGTCGCGTAGGCCGGCCGCCATCAAGCGGTGCCAGGAATCGTCGAAGATTACGTTGTCGACACGGTTGCCGTAACGGTCAAAGCGCTCCAGCACCGGTGGGCGCTCATTCGCCAAGCGGCCCCATTCGATCGGCTCGTCGCCCCAAAAGCGGCCGCACTCGACCGCGCGCTCGCTCGCCCAGCTGCCGCCTTCGCGCTCAAGAGCCTCGATCAGCGCGCTGTTATCGGTGAACAGGTTGCGCCCGATCAGCGGTGGCGGCTGGTTGGTCACCTCATGCGTGGCCATCACTGAACAGACTACGCTTGCTGGCTGGCAGCCGCACGCGCGGCCGCTTGGCTAGCCTCTGATGCGGCCAACGCGAAAAGGATTAGATGTCAAAGATCAAGGTGAAGAACCCGGTAGTTGAGCTCGACGGCGATGAGATGACGCGGATCATCTGGGCCTTCATCAAGCAGCGGCTGATCCTGCCGTACCTCGACATCGACCTCAAATACTTCGATCTTGGGATTGAGGCGCGCGACGCCAGCGACGACCAGGTCACGGTTGACGCTGCCAACGCGATCAAGCAGTACGGCGTCGGCGTCAAGTGCGCGACGATCACGCCGGATCAGCAGCGGGTCGAGGAGTTTGGCCTGAAGCAGATGTGGCGCTCGCCGAACGGCACGATCCGCAACATCCTTGGGGGCGTGATCTTCCGTGAGCCGATCGTGATCAGCAACGTGCCGCGGCTGGTGCCCGGCTGGACGAAGCCAATCATCATCGCCCGCCACGCATTTGGTGACCAGTACCGCGCGACCGACTTGGTGATCCCGGGCGAGGGGACGCTGACGATGACCTACACGCCGAAGAACGGCGACGAGCCGATCGAGCTTGACGTTTACGACTTTCCAGGCGGCGGCGTGGCGATGGCGATGTACAACCTGGATGATTCGATCCGCGACTTTGCGCGGGCCTGTCTGCGCTACGGGCTCGACCATTCGATGCCGGTCTACCTGTCGACGAAGAACACGATCCTGAAGGCCTATGACGGCCGCTTTAAGGACATCTTTGAGGAGGTCTATAACGACGAGTTCAAGGCCGACTTTGATGCTGCCGCAATCAGCTACGAGCACCGTTTGATCGACGACATGGTCGCCTCGGCGCTGAAGTGGGAGGGCGGTTATGTCTGGGCCTGCAAGAACTACGACGGCGATGTTCAGTCCGACACGGTCGCCCAGGGCTTTGGTTCGCTCGGGCTGATGACCAGCGTGCTGATGACGGCCGATGGAAAAACAGTTGAGGCGGAGGCGGCGCACGGCACGGTCACGCGTCACTATCGCCAGCACCAGCAAGGTAAGCCGACCTCCACCAATCCGATCGCCTCAATCTTTGCCTGGACGCGCGGCTTGCAGGCGCGCGGGCGGATCGACGAAACGCCGGAGGTTGTTGCCTTCGCCGAGCGGCTGGAGCAGGTTTGCATCGAGACGGTCGAGGCCGGGCTGATGACAAAGGATCTAGCACTGCTGATCGGCCCCGACCAGCCGTTCCAGACGACCGAAGAGTTCCTGGCCTCGGTTGACGAGCGGCTCGCGCTGGCGATGGCCTGAGCGAGTCGCAAAACATCGGCGGGCAAGGATCGCTAGCGTCAATGGCATCAATACAGACCGCCTCGCAAAGGAGAAACACGGATGAGCACGCCGACGAAGATCACCGTCACCGGCGCCGCCGGGCAGATCGGATACGCGCTGCTGTTTCGCATCGCATCAGGCCAGCTGCTTGGCCCGGACCGTCCGGTCGAGCTGCGACTGCTGGAGATCACGCCGGCGCTCGGCACCACCGAAGGAACAGCGATGGAGCTGCTCGACTGCGCCTTCCCGTTACTGCACGGGATTGAGATCAGCGACCAGCCGAACGAGGCCTTTGACGGTGCCAACATCGCCTTCCTTGTCGGTGCGCGGCCGCGCACAAAGGGGATGGAACGCAGCGACCTGCTGGAAGCGAACGGCGGCATCTTCGCGCCGCAGGGCAAGGCGATCAATGACCGCGCCGCAGATGACATTCGCGTTCTTGTGGTCGGTAACCCTGCCAACACCAACGCGTTGATCGCAATGCGCAACGCTCCCGACCTGCCAGCTGAGCGCTTCACGGCAATGATGCGGCTTGACCACAACCGCGCGATCGCGCAGCTTGCCAGTAAGACGAGAATGCCGGTTGATCAGATTAAGCGGATGATTATTTGGGGCAACCACTCGGAGACGCAGTACCCCGACATCACGCAGGCAACGATCGCAGGCAAGCCGGCAGCCGATCTGATTGACGATCAGGTCTGGGTTGAAGGCGAGTTCATCAGCCGCGTTCAGCAGCGCGGCGCCGAAGTGATCGAAGCTCACGGCTCGTCGAGCGCAGCCTCGGCCGCCAACGCGGCAATCGATCACATGCACGACTGGGTGCTGGGCTCAGCGGCAGGTGACTACGTCTCGATGGCGGTTCCTTCAGATGGGTCGTACGGAGTCGAGGTGGGGCTAATCAGCTCATTCCCGACCGTCTGTAGCGACGGTCAGTATCGGATCGTCGAAGGGCTTGACGTTGATGACTTCTCACGTCAGCGGATCGACGCTAGCGTCGCCGAGCTGGCTGAAGAACGTGAGGCGATAAAGCAGATGAGCCTGCTCGGCTGAGCAGGCTCACCGTTACTGCCTAAGCGATGCTGCCGGCGACGGCCTTAGCCTCGCTGCAGCGTGGGGTACCAGCCGCGGCCCTTCTTGACGACAAGGCCTTCCTTCTCCAGTGTCGGAAGGACGCGGTAGAGATAGTTCTGCTTGATCCCGATCTTCTTGGCGATCTCAGGGATCGTCACGCCGGGGTTAGTGGTGACGAGCCTCAATGCCTGCTTGCTGCGCTTGCCTGATCCCTTAGGGCGGCCGCGACGGCCGCTGGCTGCGCTGCGGCGCTTCTTCGGCTTGGCGGCGGCGCGCTTCGGCTTGGCGGCGGCGCGCTTCGGCTTGGCGGCGCGGCGGCTGGAACCGACGCCGGCGTTGCTCAGCGCTTCGACGGCCTTGGTCAGACGGTCGTACTCCTCGACGATCGGGCGCAGCTCGGTCAGGCGATCTTCCATCTCGCCGCGCTTCTGGTCAACAAAATCTGCCATCTGAATCAAACTCCTTTTATCTTACGATGTACGTATTGCTCCAACGTAGCAGCGAATCGGGGAAAGTGTCACTAGTTTTACGCGATCTTTAGTTACTGAGTCCCGCATGCTAAACCGACTTACGCAAACAAGGCTTTCAGGCGCTCCAGTGACGCGAGCGCTTCGCTACGTGGCAGGTCACCGGCAACGGCGCGCTGCGCGACGCGGCCGATGATCCCAAACGGCGGGAAGAACTCGTTGCGGTAGTGGAAAAGCGTGCCGCCGTCGTTGGCCTCAAGCCGGTAGGCGGTTTGGGCGCGCGAGCCGGCCGGGCCGCGCCCTTCCCACTCGGCGAGCTGTGGCGGGTCGCAGATAACTAGCTCCCAGCTGACTTTCAGTGGTGCGCCGCGGATCACGATCGTCTGAACCATCGTGAAGCCAAGCTGCGCCTCGCCGTCGTCGCAGTCGTGGAGCTTGCGGTGGATCGTCACCCAATCGGCGAGCCGATGGGGGTCCAGTGCGACATCCCAAACCTGCTGGGGCGTAGCGTCAATCTGAATCTCTGCCGTGACTGCTCCCACTATCTGCTCCTTAGCGGGCCGCTAGCGGCTCAGCCTCTTCCCATTCACGCAGGGCATTAGAGATTGCGCTGTGGAGCCTGTGCAGCGGCACCGCCAGCAGCTCACGTGCCGCGCCGTCATCGGCCAGCAGATCGCCGTCCAGCCCGGCCATTAGCGGCGCGACAAGCGCCAGCTGCTCACCGGCGATCGCCGCGGCAAAAACACTGGCAATCGGCGTAAGCGAAAACGGCAGCTCGACCGGCGGCCGTGCAACCAGCATCGAATCGCTGATCCGAGCGATCAGTTGACCGTAAGTGACGCTGTCGGGGCCGGCGATGTCGAGCGTCAGCGGGCCGTCGATGGCGGGCGATAGCCCTGCGGCGACGAGGTAGGCGGTGACGTCACGGCCATCGATCGGTTGCGTGCGAAAGTCGCGCCAGTCGGGTAGTGGCAGCAGTGGCGTGCGCTCGACCAGGCGGACGAGGAAGCGGAATGAGCGTGACTGCGCGCTGATCACGATCGAGGCGCGCAGCGCGACGGCCTTTGGCGCGGCGGCGAGCAGCGCCTGCTCGACTGCCAGCCGGCTGGCAAGGTGGGGCGAGGCCGGGCGCCCGCTTGGCACGAGGCCGCCGAGGTAACAGACGCGGCCAACGCCGGCGCGCCGGCAGGCGGCAGCGAAGTTATCGGCGCTGCGCAGCTCACGCTCGGCGAACGAGCCGTCATCTTCAGCGGCCGGCTCCATCGAGTGGACTAGGTAGTAGGCAAGCTCGGCGCCGCCCAGCGCCTGATCAAGGCCGGCGCCGCTGAGCAGGTCGCCGCTGACGACGTCGTCGATCCCGGCTGCCGTGACGCGCGCTGGGTCGCGCGTCAGCGCCGTCAGCTGATGGCCTTCGGCGACCAGCGCCGGCGCCAGCTGGGAGCCGATCGCGCCGCTCGCACCTGTCAGCAGTATTCGCATCGTTACCTGAGGCTACGAAGTTCGTTGCGCTGAGCGGTCAGTGATGATCGGGCCGAGCCGGTCGCAGCAGTAGGCGGCAATCGCCAGCGACGCCGTCGCCCCCGGTGACGGGGCGTTGCGCAGTTGGACGACGCGGCGCTCGCCGCTGAAGACAAAGTCGTCGATCAGTGCGCCGTCACGGCCAACGGCTTGGGCGCGAATGCCGGCGAATGACGGCTGCAGGTCGGCCGCCTGCAGCTCGGGGATCAGCCGCCGCGCCTGACGCGCATAGGCGCTGGCGCTGAGCGCCCAGGCCAGCTCGCGCGGGGCCTGACGACGCCAGCGCCAGGCCATTTTGTAACTGCCCGGCCAGCTGAGCGTTGCCATCAGGTCGCGCCGCCGCGGCCGCCAGGAGTCGTAGTCGTTACGCGCTGTTGCTGGTAGCGCTGTTGGCCCGACGATCACGTCGCCGCCGATCCGGCGCGTCATGTGGACGCCAAGGAACGGCAGCTCGGGGTCCGGGACGGGGTAGATCAGGCCGCGCACCAAGTCGGGGCGGCGCAGCGAAAAATAGGCGCCGCGGAATGGAACGATCCGCGGGTCGGCGCTCTCGCCGCTGGCCTGCGCGAGCCGATCGGACTGCAGGCCGGCGCAGGCGATCACGCCGCCGCAGCGGCTTTCACCTTGGCTGTGGCGGACCAGCGGCCGGCCGTCGGCGCCCTCGATCTGCGAAGCGGCGCAGCTGGTGATCACAGCGCCGCCGCGGGCCTCAACGTCGGCGGCCAACGCACCGCTCAGCGCGCCGTAGTCGACGATGCCGGTGTCGGGCGAGTGCAGCGCGGCGATGCCGGCGGCGTGCGGCTCGATTTCAAGCAGCTGCCGACGGTCGAGCCGTTCGATCCGCACGCCGTTGGCCCGCGCCCGCCGTTCCAACCGGTCCAGCCCGGGCAGCTCGGCCGGCGTTGTCGCGACGATCAGCTTGCCGATCCGCTGCGTTGCGACGCCCAGCTCGGCGCAGAGGTCGTAGAGCGCCGCCGCACCTTCGACGCAGAGGCGGGCCTTGAGAGAGCCTGGCTGGTAGTAGATACCGGCGTGAATGACGCCGCTGTTATGTGAGCTCTGCTGGCCGGCGACGGTCGCTTCGGCCTCCAACACGACAACGCTGGCGGACGGTTCGCGCAGCAGCGCCTCGCGCGCGACAGCAAGGCCGATGATGCCGCCGCCGACGACAATCAGGTCGCAGATGCTGGGCACGCGCTGGGGGCGCTTGGTCGAGCCTTCATCCATCAGGGCAATCGTCGCAGATCATCGGCTCGATCCTCCGAAGTAGCGGCCTCTTCTGTTTTCAGTTTGTGAAAAAAGTCCGGCAGGTGCGGAACACGGCGTTGCAGTTTCGCGCCTCTTTGTGATTGTCTGGCAGCGGCTGGGGTCAATCGAAAGAGAGAGGCAGGGGAAGCAGATGGCAGGCGCTCGGAAGGGAACAAAAGTCACATGCGATGACTGCTTCTTCCGTGCCCAGATGCTCTGCGCGTTGGAGCTCGACGAACCCTGCGGGACCTTCCGGCCCGACCATCCCGAGGGGCTGCGGCCGCCGCGCCAGATGCGCTTTGTCTTCCGGCAGGAACGCAGCACAAAGGCCGTCTGGACCTTCCCAACGGCCTCCGAGCAGGCCGCGCTGCACAACGCCTGAGCGCTCAGACGACGGCGTCGGGCGGCGCCGGCAGGCCGCGGCCCCGAACCCCGGAACCGCGACTGCTTCATAAAAGACCCGGGCGAGAGCCTGATGGCCGCCCTTCGACTGGAGATCGACCAGGCCCGGGATCAGCTCAGCTTCCCACCGTCTAGAAAGCGCTGGGCCATAACGCGAAAGAAGTCCTGTCGTGTGATGACGCCCTCAACGTGTCCTCCGGCGACCACGGGGATGACGAGTACGCGGTGATGGAGGAACAGCTCGGCGACCTGGGTATCTGAGAAGTTCGTCCCGACGTCGATGTGCTCGGTGTTCATGTAGCGCCCGACTGGCTCGGATCGACAAGCGTCGCGCTTTTTGAGCGCGTCATCGAGCGAACGGGACAGGAAGGCCGTACTGCGGAGCTGGTTGAGATAGCCAGGAAACAGGGCCTCCATGAACTCGAGCTCACCGAAGATGCCTTTGTAGCGGCCATCGTGATCGACGACGGGCAGCGCCGGTAGCTGGCTCGCGACCAGCCGCTCGACCGCGTCCGCCACCGTGTCGTCTACGTGGGTCACCGGCGGGGTGTGCAGCGCTAGATCGCTGATCGAACGTGGACTCATACGTACCTCACCATCACGTAGCCGGTGGCCAGAACCAGCGACACCAGGGTGACTGGGACGCCGTACTTGGAGAACTGCCAGAAGCTGATCGGGTGTCCCGCCTTGGAAGCCATTCCGCACGCAGCGACGTTGGCGGCTGCCGCGATGATAGTGAGATTGCCGCCGAAGCACGCGCCGAGCGCCAAGGCCCACCAGTAGGCGTTGTCGCTTCCGCCGCCGAGGGTGTCAACGACGGGGATCATCGCGGCGGTAAACGGAATGTTGTCCACGACCCCAGAACCGAGCGCCGAAGCCCACACGATGCCCAGCAGCTCGGCCGTCCGATCACCGCCAGTGACCGAGGCGATCCCGTTGGTCACCTCGCGCAACGCCCCGGTTGCCTCCAGCGCCCCAACCATGACGAACAGGCCGATCAAGAAGAACAGCGTCGGCCACTCGATGTCGGCGATCGCCTTCTGCACCGGTTGGCGCGTAACGAGCAGCATCACGCTGGCTCCAGCCAGCGCAACCGTCGCGGGCTCCAATCCGAGCTGCTTGTGAAAGAAGAACAGCAGGATCGTGACGATCAGGATCGGCACCGTGCGCCTCGCCTCGCCGGGGTCCTCGATCGACCGCGTTGCGTCGAGTTCCATGACCCGCTGACGTGACTCGGGCGTGATTTGGAGCTGGCTGCGAAAGGCGAAGTAGAGCCCCCCGATGACAACGCCGCTGGTGAGCAGGACGATCGGCGCGAGATTCGTGATGAAAGCCCCGAACGACAGCCCAGTGTGACCGGCGATCAGGATGTTGGGCGGGTCCCCGATCAGCGTGGCGGTGCCCCCGATATTCGAGGCGAAGATCTCGATCATGATCAACGGGATCGGGTTCACGTCCAAGGCATCGGCCAAGAGGAACGTGATTGGCACGACCAGCAGGATCGTCGTCACGTTGTCTAGGAAGGCCGACAGCACGGCCGTGCCGATCGCCAGCGAGAGGACGACGGCTAACGGGCGCCCACGCGACCACTGCGCCGCACGAATCGCCAGCCATGTATAGACGCCGGTCAATTCGGTCAGCCGGACCATCAGCATCATCCCGACCAGCAGCCCGATCGTGTTGAAATCGACCGCCTCGATCGCGTGCTCCTGGTCGATGATCTGTGTCAGCAGCACAAGCGTCGCTCCGAGCAGCGCGACCTTCGTGCGATCGACCCGCTCAGATACGATCAGCGCAAGCGCGACGGCGAAAATCACGATCGCGGCCGTCATCGAACGCAGCTCCTGCAATCACGACACGACAGCCGGGTAGCCACGAAGGCCTCCGAACGGGGCAGCAGGCCGCTGAGCACAATCATCGCAATCTCAAACTGCTCCATCTGGGTAGAGTCTCAGAAGCGGCGGAAAAGGACAAAGAAGACGATGCAGATCACAATTCTTGGCAAGTCGCCGTCATGGCAGGACGTTGGCGGCTCGTGCAGCGGCTATCTCGTTCAAGACGACTCGACGACGCTGCTAATCGACTGTGGCAGCGGCGTCTTTGGCAAGCTGCGTGATTGCCTCGACTGCAGCGCCGTTGACGCAATCGTGATCAGCCACTTCCACGCCGACCACTGCCTTGACCTGATCCCATACGCCTCCGCGCTGACCTTCTCGGCGCGCTGGACGGCCGACAACCCGGCGCCGCGGCCGAGGCTGATCGTGCCAACAGGTGGTACTGAGCTGCTGCGCACACTGGCCGGGCTGGTCGGCCCGCCCGACGTTGTCTCAGATGCCTTTGAGATCACCGAGTACGAGGAACAGGACCGGGTCGAGTGCGGCGACTTGGCGCTGCGCTTCTGCCTAGTGCCGCACTACGTGCCGACCTTTGCGATCTCGGTCACCGAGGCCGGCGGCGGCGGGCGCTTCACCTTCAGCGCCGACTGCGCGCCCAGCCCGCAGCTGATCGACTTTGCCCAAGGCAGCGACCTTTTGCTGATTGAGGCGACGCTGCGCGCGGCGGAGGACGACCTGCCGCGCGGCCACATGACAGCGACCGAGGCAGGCGAGCACGGGCGCGCTGCGCAGGTAAAGAAACTGGTACTTACGCACATCTCGGATGAGCTTGATCAACAGCAGTCGGTGGCCGAGGCGTCGGCCGCGTTCGGCGGCGAAGTAACACTCGCCGCCGAGGGCGCAGTCTTTCACTGCTGACACGACTTGACAGCAACGGCTATGCTCCTCCCCCGGTATTCCAAGAGGGAGATTGATGATGGCTTCGGCTTCTGAACGTGCAGCAAACGCCGCCAGCGCAGCGCAAGACCTACTTGCCAACCCGTATATCCGCCGCGTCGTTGAAGACCCAGAGATTCGTGACAACGCCCGCGTTGCCTACAGCGCCGCGCGTGAAGCGATCGAGCGGATCCAAAACAGCAACAGCCCGGCCTCGGCGATCCTTGACGATCGCAAGGTCCAGAAGTCGATCAAGCGCGCCGGCGAAGCCGCAATTCAGACGCGTGCACTGATCATCGCACCGCGTCGCAACTCACATCGCATCCTGCGCACGATGATGATGGTCAGCGTTGCCGCCGCCTTCACAGTTGCTTTTAACGAAGGACTGCGCAACAAGGTTCTAGACCTGCTGTTTGGTGCTGAGGAAGAGTTTGACTACGTGCCGACGACGGCGCCGCCTGCTCCCAGCGCTGAGGCTGAGCCGGTCGTCGAGGATGCTGGCTCGAGCAACGGCAAAGCAGCAGACGCAGACGCAGACGCCGACGCCGACAGCGAGTAGCGCAGCGGCCGGGCGGCGGCGGCCGGCTAGTTCAGCTGAGCTTTGGCGTCTGCCAGTCGGCGACCAGCCGGCCCGACAGCAGCGCCGGCAGCTCGTCGATGCTGACGCGGCTCTGCTCAAGTGAATCGCGCTCGCGCAGCGTCACCGTGCGGTCGTCGATCGACTGATGATCGACGGTCACGCACCATGGCGTGCCGATCTCATCCTGACGGCGGTACCGCTTGCCGATCGAGCCGCCTTCGTCGTACTCGGTTGTCATCAGGCCGCGCAGCGCCTCAAAGGCCTCACGCGCAAGCTCCGGCTGGCCGTCCTTCTTGACCAGCGGCAGGATCGCAACCTTGACGGGGGCGAGCCGCGGGTGGAGGCGCAGCACGGTGCGCGTTTCGCCGTCAAGCTCCTCCTCGTCGTAGGCGTCGACGAGGAAGGCGAGCGTTGCCCGGTCGGCGCCGGCGGCCGGCTCGATCACGTGCGGCACGTAGCGCTCGCCGCTGGCCTGATCGAAGTACTCAAGTTTCTCGCCAGAAAACTCGGCGTGCTGGGTCAGGTCAAAGTCGCCGCGGTCGGCGATCCCTTCAAGCTCTGACCAGCCGATTGGGAAGAGGTATTCGATGTCGCTGGTGTTGCTGGAGTAATGGCTCAGCTCATCGGCTTCGTGGGCGCGCAGGCGCAGCTGGTCGGGGCGGATGCCGAGCTTCGTGTACCACGACTGACGCTCGCCGGCCCAGTATTCAAACCACTTGCCTGCCTCGGCCGGGGGCACAAAGAACTCCATCTCCATCTGCTCAAACTCGCGCGTGCGAAAGATGAAGTTGCCGGGCGTGATCTCGTTGCGGAACGACTTACCAACCTGAGCGATCCCGAACGGCGGCTTCTTGCGCGAAAACTGCAGCACGTTCTTGAAGTTGATGAAGATCCCCTGCGCTGTCTCGGGCCGCAGGTAGGCGACGGAGCCGGAATCCTTCACCGGGCCGACCGTCGTCTCAAACATCAGATTGAAGGCGCGAGCCTCAGTCAGGTCGCAGTCGGGCCCCTCGCCGGGCTGCTTGGAGGGCTTCTTTGGGCAGGCCAGCTGGTCGAGATCGTCGGCGCGGAAGCGCTGGCCGCAGCTCTTGCAATCGACCAGCGGGTCGCTGAAGCCGCCGACGTGGCCGCTGGCCTCCCAGACGCGCGGATGCTGCAGGATCGCTGAGTCCAGCGCGACGATGTCATCGCGTTGCTGAAGCAGCGATCGCCACCATTCGTTCTTGACGTTGGTCTTCAGCAGCACGCCGTAGTGACCAAAGTCATAGGTCGATCCGAGGCCGCCATAAATCTCAGAGGAGGGGAAGATGAAGCCGCGTCGCTTGCAGAGCGCGACGATCTTGTCCATCGTTACCGTGTCTTCAGCCATTGCCCCCATGCTACGCACGTGGCGCCCGGTACTGCGCTTAGCCGCTCCTATACTGCGACGGCGATGCCGACTTACGAGTACAGACGCCCCGATGGGACGACCTTCGAGATCGTCCAGAAGATGAGCGACGACGCGCTGATGACCGATCCCGATAGCGGCGTGCCGGTTGAGCGCGTCTTCCACCCCGTTGCGATTCACTTCAAGGGCAAAGGCTTCCACAACACCGACTACGGCACCAAGCGCCGCAACCGCGAGCTTGAAGCGTCGGCCGAATCGGGCGCCGACGCGCACGACGCGAAGATGGCTGACAAGAGGGCCACAGCCGACGCTGCCAAGCCTGAGACGAAGCCCGATGCGAAGCCTGATTCGAAGCCCGATGCGAAGCCGAAGACAAAGTCTGATGAGAAGAAGGCGAAGCCGAAGGGCTCGTCTTCAAGCAGCGGCGACTGAGCTTCAGCGGTCGAGGAACTTCTGAACCTGGCGCTCGCGTGAGGCCGGGCTGACG
>JBCJRT010000004.1:0-131083 GCA_039745115.1 Solirubrobacteraceae bacterium | reverse complement strand
AGATTAGCCCAATTGAGAGTGGCTGGCAAATCCCACTAGTACACCGGGGCCACACAGCCAAGTGCGCTCCGCCGCCGACTAGGAGAGACTGGCAACTGCCTTGAATGTCTCGATGCTCGATGTCATTGTTTCAGACCTTCCGAGTGGGGTCCAGGCCGTCGTCGGACAGCGCGGCAACAGGCTATCGGGAGGTCAGCGCCAGAGGCTGGGTCTTGCTCGTGCACTCTTCCGACAGCCAACGATCTTGGTTCTGGACGAGGCCACATCCGCCCTCGACAACGAAACGGAGCGCGCGGTCACTGAGGCGCTACAGATGCTCCACGGGGAGACGATGATGGTCATCGTCGCCCACCGCCTTTCAACGGTGCAGGCCTGCGACCGGATTCTCTATCTCGAAGGCGGTCAAGTTGCCGGACTGGGCGCCTTCGACGAACTAGAGCAGACCTGCAGGGGGTTCGCCCGCCTGGTTGAGTTGGCTTCGCAAAGGCCAGGCCAGATGCTCTAACCGTCGGTTGGGGGGCGGCGAGCCAGATACCGCTTGAGGGCGCCTCGCTGCGCGACAACCGGTGGCCAAGGGGCAGGCGGGCGCGGGATTGCGACGCCGGTAAGAACTGCCTGCGGGACCGCTCGACACCACCATTGACAGTAAGCGTCTAGGCCGGCTACGTCGATAGCTTCGGCAAGTCCCGGCGGTCGACCCGCTGTGTCGTGGGCATCAGAGGAGATGTTGTGAACAAGGCCAGCGCCCACCAGCCCGAGCGCGAAGCTCCGAGTTCGACGGCCGTAGCCACCTGAAAGCGCCGAGGCCGTGAGCTGCCCCAGCACCCCGGCATCTACCAGACGGCGGAGGATCTCCGGATCGCTCTGAATGTCTGCCGATCTCTCGACATGGGCAAGAAGGACGTTGTGGCCGCGAGCCTGAAGTTCGGTGATTATCATCTCGAAGGTTCCACCGGTGTGGCCCGTCGGCGGCTCGACCAGCAGCCATTCTCCGCCGCCCAGAGTGAGCAGGTTGAGGTTCGTGTCGCTCAGTTCGGCTGCGTATAGCGCTTCTATTTCGGCGCCGGCAACCACCATCAGCGGTATTTGGTGGTCGGCAAGATAACGGCGGAGCTCAGCCAATGCGGTCGGCATCAGCTCAGCCGTGAGCGGCCAGTTGTAGCCAACGTGCGGAGTTGCTGCTGACTCGGTGATCCCAGCGGCCAGTTGCGCGCGCGCGAGCAGTGCCGCGTCTTCTAGTGAGCCCGGCCCGTCGTCAACGCCCGGGAGCAGGTGGCAGTGAAGGTCAATCATTGCTAGCTGCAGCGTACGCATGCATCTGCGAAACTGTGAACCCTTGAGTCAAGTGAGGCGTGAGCATATTCTGTCTGCGGCCATCTTTGCCGCCACCGCTGGGTTGCTGTTCGCCTATGCGATCGATGCCGGCGCCTACGATCTGGTTGCACGTCAACGGTTTGGGATCGTCGTTTGGTGGTCGCTGTTTCTCATTGTCGCACTTGGCTTGCGGCCGCTGCGGCGCCCCGCACTGCCGGCAGTGCTGATCTTGCTCGCGCTCGGCGGCTTGTCTGTATGGGCCGCAGTCAGCCTTGCGTGGTCGCAGAGCGATGAGCGCACGCTAGCGGAAGTGGCCCGCACGCTCCACTACCTGGGTCTTTTTGCTTTGGTGCTCGTGGTCGCCGGGCGGCGTCGCTGGCTTGCCGTCGTAGGGGGCGCGACGCTAGCGGCGGTAATGATAAGTGGAGTCGCGCTCGGAGGGCGCCTCGCCCCAAATCTCTTCGGCGAAGACATTACCGCCGGCGCTTTTTCCATTAATCGCCTTTCCTACCCGCTTGGCTACTGGAACGGCATGGGAGTTTGGTCAGCAATGACGGCCGGGTTACTTCTTTCCTGGTCTGCGCATGCGCGGTCCACTTGGGTCAGATGTGCAGCACTCGCTGCGATACCACCAGTGCTTGCGGTCCTTTACCTCACATATTCGCGCGCCGCCCTCATCGAGCTAGCCGTCGCGATGGTCGTCGTAGTTGCCTTCGCGGGGCGTCGCTGGCTAACCGCCGCTCACGTCATAGTTGCATTGGGACTCGGTGCAGCTGTGGTAGCCGTTATTCGAGACAAGCCCGAGATCGCTGAGCTGACAGGTACAACGGGTCGCGGGAGCGTGCTGCTGGTGTTGGCGGCGTCTACCGTGGTGGCGTCAATGCTCGTGCTGGCTGCGGGCGCGACTGGCTTAGGCAAATTCAGGCTAAGTCCGACTACAGCGCGGCGGTCGTTGCTTGTGGGGGGGCTGTTGGCCGTCATTGTTCTTGGGTTCGCCAGCAGTAATTTCGGTCCAAGAGCATGGGACCAATTCAGTAACCCAGGCACTGTTACTGTGTCAAGTGACGACCCAGCAGCCCGGCTGTCAAATCTAAGCAGCTCTCGCTACGTCAATTACGACTATGCGCTGCGTGGTTTCAAGGCACGCCCCTGGCAGGGAAGCGGAGCCGGTACCTACGAGTTCGTGTTTAACCAGTACGGCGGGCAAGAGCATATTCGCGACGCTCACTCCCTTTACCTTGAGCAGTTGGGTGAACTCGGCGTAATTGGCGGGCTCCTGGTGCTCTTGCTGCTTTGCGCAGCGACGGCGACGTTCCTTGTCGCCCGTATAAGAGTAGGCAGAAGGAAGAATCAGCAAGAGATTGGAGCCGTGGCAGGGTGCGCCGCGGCGGGCGCCGTGTTTCTCGTAGCGGCCGGGATCGACTGGATGTGGGAGCTTACGGCAGTCTCGGCCCTCTTCTTCGTACTGCTGGGCGCTGCCGCGGCTGCGATTCAAGGTCGCGGTCTTCGCAGACTTGGACTAGGTGCGCGAGTTCTTGTAGCTTTGGTCGCATTAGGCGCAATTGTGGTGATGCTGCCGGGGCTCGTCTCCAGCCGCGAAGTTCGCGACAGCGAAGAGTCATTCGCTCAGGGAGATGTGCGCGGCGCTCAGGAGGCGGCGGTGACGGCCCATAACGCGGCCCCATGGGCGGCCGCTCCGCTTGTGCAGATCGGCCTGCTCGATGAGCAGGCCGGAAGACTCTCGAAGGCCCGCGCTAGTTTACTCGCCGCTCAGGAACGCGAACCGACTAACTGGCGGATTCCGCTGATCTTAAGCCGTGTCGAAGCACAGCGCGGCGACCCTAAAAGTGCGTTGGCTGCCTACCGCGAGTCCCTCAGGTTGCGGCCGGTGCGGAAACGATGATTGCGCGCACGCTTAGTTGAAGCCAGTGACATCTTATTACCGAGATTCGCTGCCAGGCGTGCGAAGCAGCGCGGGAGGCCACTTGAATTCCGGTGCAGTGACAGCATGTGAGGCTCGTCGCCTTTGTCGATCATGAGGTAGCATCGCCTGGTGTCTTGGACGGAATCAGCGAAGAGCACTGCACGACGGTTTCTTCCTCACCCGCTATACCGAATGTATCGCCGTCGGCAGGTCGCCAAGATTATCTCGCGATATGAGCCACGCGACCACGCGGGAATGTACGGAGGACACCAACTGACCCTTCGGTTCGCGGATCCTCTAGCCGAAGGCTGGTACGGGCACGATTGGCCCGTCCTACCGGAGATACGAGAGCTCCGCGACCGAGGGCGGCTTGGTCAAGGAGCTAAAGTCTTTGACCTTGGGGCCCACCAGGGGTTGGTGGCGCTTCTTCTGGCACGCGAGGTCGGCACCCAGGGCCAGGTCGTCGCAGTCGAAGCCGAGGCGCACAACGCAAGAATCGCTGGCGCGAACAAGACCCTGAATGCGGCCGACAATCTCATTGTTCTGCATGCCGCCGTCGGCGCGGAGGTGGGGAGGTTGCCGTTCGCGGAAGGTCTCAACGGCAGCGTGGACGAAGGAACCACTTTGGGCAACGTCGAGGTGGATGCAGTCACCATCGACGCATTAGCGGAGCAATATGGGATGCCCGATGTCGTCTTTATCGATGTCGAGGGCTATGAGGGAAAAGCGCTGCGAGGAGCGTCGCATGTCATTGCCAGCGGCGCTTCGTTCTTTGTGGAGATTCACGTTGATCAACTAGTCGATTCGACGCCGATCGAGATTATCGAGACCTTCGCTGGTCGAGGATTGTACGTTGCGGAAAATTCCGGCGGGGAGACAGAGGAATACAATTTCGTTCCGCACGACGGACGAGTTCCAACCCAGCGCTTCTATTTGGTAGCCATCTGATGCGTCGCGTGGCCCATGGCGCGATGAGAACCCTATTGAGCCATCTGCCACCGCGGGTGGTCCACACCATCACAAAAGCGCAAATCCCGGTTCTGCAGTGGCTGATCCAGCGAGCCAACAGGTCTTTCACCGATCGCGAAGGAATCATCGCTAACGGAGCAGGGGCTGGGCTGCGATTTGACGCATCAGGATTTTACGGATTAGGCGGTCTGCCTGGCTACCTTGTGGGCACGTCGGAGCCCGCGTCGCAAGCTTTCTTGGCAAAGCATCTGAGTACAGGCGGAATCCTGTACAACATCGGCGCCAGCATTGGTTTCTTCTCAACACTCGCTGGGCGAATGGTCGGCGAAGGCGGGCACGTCTACGCGTTCGAACCGTTCCCATCCTCTGCCTCACGCGCACGCCACAATGCGGCGTTGAACGACATGACGAATGTCACAGTCATTGAGGCCGCCGTGGCCGATACGACTGGGATCGCCCTGCTGGACAACTCCCCCCCCCATTCACTACAAGTCGCACCAGCATCATCGGCTGACGGAGCATGCAGTTGCCTCGGCCATACAGGTTGATGTGATCGCCATCGACGACTGGAAGCTAAGCGCTGCTGCGCCTGACCCAACAGTCGTCATGATCGACGTTGAAGGTACGGAGATTCAGGTTCTGAGAGGGATGCGAGCCTGCCTCTCCGAGTCACGCCCGATCGTTCTGTGCGAGGTGCACTGCCTTGGGCGCCAGTTCTTGGACGAGTTCGCTGCCTGGATAGAGCCGCTCGGCTACGTACTCTCGAGTCTCGAGCATTCCAGTCCTCCAAGCGGCGCAGCGCACTGGCACGCCATACTGACACCGAGTGATGTAGGCCAGCCTATGCGGCGGGTGCGCTTGTGACCACGGAGCTTGCTGATGTCACGCCCTACTCAGGCGGCATCGGAGCCCAGTACGGCGGCTTGGCAACGTCACTCGCCGCCGCTGGGACCGATTGTTGCCGGGCAGAAAGCATCAGGGACGCTGGCTGGAACCCGTGTGATCGGGGTTCATCCGGCACACCGGCGCCTGACGCCTCTCACTGTTCGCCGCGCCCCCAATCTGCGAGGACCCTTCGACGCTGTCATAGGGCAGGCCGCGGCGAACGAACGCCAGCGTGTCCGCCGCCGCCATGTCGAAGGCGAACCAAGAAGGAGTATCCGCCAACGCGTTCGCCGAGCGTCAGAGCCAAGCCGTCGGCCTTGATGTTGATCGTGCGAGTACTCCGGGCCGCGACGCGACATACCCGGCGAGAAACGACCGTTGAAACGCGGCGATCGTGTTGCGCTCCTTGGCTTCCGCCCAGAGGCCTCGGTGTGAGATGACATTCACTGGCTGGAGGGTTCCCGGGTCCGCATGATAGATGATTCAGAGATGCGCCGGAACCCACTGGGCCGCGCCCAGGACGGGACCATCGTCGCCCACGACATCGGCTCAAGCGGGGGTATGGAGCTGCAGGTTCGTGAACTCATCCAAGGATGCCTAGCGGACGAGCGGCGCGTGACCGTCATCTGCCGTACATGTGATGTGCCCGAGCACCCGCGACTGCGGGTGCACACGGTCCGCGGCCCATCCAGGCCTTTGCCGCTCGCCTATCCCTAGTTCGAGGTCGCCGCCGCTCGCGCGTTGCGTCGCCATCGGCGGGGCGTCGTGCACACCACGGGCGCGATCGTACCCGCCCCGATCGATGTGCTGACGGTGCACTTCTGCCACCGTGCCTACAACCGCATGTCCGTCGGGTCGCGAGCCAGCCGCGACACGCCTGCCCACCGGGTGAACGCACGACTCGCAGCCGGCGTCGCTGAGTTCGGCGAGCGCTGGAGCCTGCGCCCGTCACATGTGCGGTCAGCAATCGCCGTCTCCACAGGCGTGCGCCGAGAGGTGGAAGCGCTCTATCCGGCACTCCGCGACCGCCTCTCGCCCATCCATCACGGCGTCGACCTCGACCGGTTTCGTAGCAACCCCGCCACGCGGGCGACGACCCGTGCCACCTGGGACGTCGATCTCGATGAGCTGGTGGCGTTGTTCGTCGGTGGCGACAAGGGCAGACGGTCGAGAATGGGCATTGCTGCGCATCAGGCTGCTCTTCCGTACACCTGCGACGCCGCGGTCCACGGGCCTCTCGCCCTGTACGACCGTCTCGCCTCCCTAGACCCGTAGGTACAGGCTCGTCGCTCGTTACCTATTATGTTCTTCGTAGACTGGAGCCGACCGATCCGCAGTGTGCTCCGATGTTCCGCAGATTACCTAGGGCTAAGCCTGCGAGCGTGTAGGCTACTCCCGTGAAGGTAATAATCGGAGTTGTTGCAGTGGCGATTGTCTTCATGGGTGCAGCCTCTTCCGTTGAAGGAGCAGCGTATTGCCGAGCACCACCAGGCCAGGGTGCCGTGGACCAGTACTGTGAGCTAATACCCGCAGCTGGCGGGAGTGTGCCGGCCGATGCTCTCGGCAGAGGCGATCTAGACCTAAGCGCATCGGATCGCACTTTCCTTACGGCTGCCGGCGCTGACGGGGCGGCGGTCATCAACTTCGCAGAAACGTCTACTGCGCCGAGAACGGCAAGACGCTCAGCTACTTCCGCTGCCGCGATACCAGCGGTCGGCTCGGACGGGCTTATCGGTGCTGTGAAGACGATCCTCGCTGGAGCTGCGTCGGCGACCGGCTGGTTGCCATGGTTGCTTCTCCTGCTTACGGCCATTGCCCTTGGTGCCTCGTGGATTCGGAGCAGGCGGACCAGAGAGTGAGCGATGCGCCGGCTTTTTAATGGCACAGATGGTGTCGGAAGGGCCGCCCTTAGGCGCACAGCTTGGCGTTTTGCGCCGCGCACAATGGCCGATCGGGCTGTACGCTACCAGACAAAGCTACGACGACGCGAAGGCATTGAATCAGCGGCAGATAGGTTTGTCGCCGCGCATGGAGACCGTGTGCTTCATGGTCCGTTCAAGGGGATGTATTACCCTCGACCCCGTGATGAACTGGTAGCGCGTCTTCTGGGTCGTTACGAGAAGGAGGTTGAGCCCTGGATAATAGACGCGATAGCCTCTAAGCCGCACCGATTTATTGACCTCGGGGCGAGCGATGGATATTACGCCGTGGGGGTGAAGCTGGCTGCTCCGTATATCGACGTCTATGGCTTCGAGCTTTCGAGGAGTGCTCGTTCACAATGCTGGGAACTTGCGCGGGCCAATGATGCCAGGTTGATCCTGAAAACACGAGCCACTGCAAGGTCAGTACGCCGGGTCGTTATCCCGAACTCGCTCGTTCTTTCTGATATTGAAGGCGCAGAGGTTGATATCTTCACGCCGGAGTTAGTAGAATCATTGGCGAGCTCCGTGGTAATTGTTGAGCTTCACGATCAGTTCAGGCAAGGAGCCACCAAGATGATCTGCGAGCGGTTCGCTTCAAGTCACCGTGTCGAGCTAGCCGAGCCAGATCCTGTTGCTGCGACAATCGTTGCACCTGAGTTGCGAGTATTTCCGGAAAATGACCGTGAACTCATGTTGCCGTACCTGCGCATTCCTGGCTGCCGCTGGGCGCGGTTCACTCCGAGGTGAGACAATTGGCTTCCACCAAAGCCGCCGACGTCGCCGTGTACTACCCCCGGAGTCGGCTTCGGACTCTCACTCCGGACTATGACGCCGTCGGATCCCACGCTAAGATTCTAGCCTCGGAACTCGAAGCGATTGGTGTTAATGCATTTCCTTACGTGGTTGAGGGCACCGTCGGGCGCGGCGGACCTGCACTTCACAACTTTGAGTGGGTGGTACTCGAGTACAGTCCGTATGGGCATGCGCGTTGGGGTTTCTGTCCCTCGTTGCTCCGTCACTTCCGCCGCTCGCGTAGGAGCGAGTTCAAATTTGCGCTCTTCGTTCACGAGGCTTTTGACACGCCGTCCCCGAACGTTCTTCGTAGCAGACCTATCGCGACCTGGCAGAAATTGCAGTTCCGCGCGCTGGTGCAGTCCGCGGATTATGTATTCACTTCATCGCCGCACTTTCGGAAGCTCGTCACTGAGGCGGCGCCTGGAGTCGATCCGGTGCACGTTCCCACCTTTTCGATGATCAGCCGGTGCGAAATGCCGAGAGCGAGCTGCCGAAAGCTTCTGGGGGTCGCCGAAGGAGATCTGGTTCTGGGCGCGCTTGGCGGCGGTCATCCGGATCGCGGGTTTAATCATATTTCCACGGCCATTAGGGCAGCTACTCGGACTGGGAGGAATGTCGTCTTCATGAACCTCGGTGAATCGGCGCCGTTGTTTCCCAGTGCCATCGCCGAGCCGCGTGTACGCATCTGCCAACCGGGCAGGATATCCCCTGCCGACCTATCAATATATTTGACTGCGTGTGACCTTTTCCTGGCACCCTTCTTGAGCGGCGCATGCTCTAGGCGAAGCAGCGTCGCTGCTGCTCTTTCGCACTCCCTCCCGGTTCTTGCAACTCAGGGCTTTTGGACAGATCCGCTCTTTATTGACAACCCTCAGGCTCTCTGTCTTGTTGACGCTGACGATCCAGACCGATTCGCTGAGCAGACGCTCGCCCTGCTTGGAGATCCCGAGCGTCGATCTGCTTTGGGAGATGGGGCGATTGCCCTCTACGACGCCGAGATGTCACCAGGTGTTGCTGCTCGCAGGGTTGCGGCACATCTGGGCTTGAGATCAGGCGTGCGGTGACGATATTGCGAGAGCCTTCCCGAGCGCCGGAACTGACCTTTGTCGCGCACGAGGTGGGGGCGTTCGGCGGGATGGAGAATCAATTGCGCCATCTAGCTCAGGGCTGCCTCGACGATGGCCGTAAGGTCACATTGATTACGCGGCGTCATGACCTTGGCGACCACCCGCTGCTGACAACTGTCACGGTGCGTGGCCCCTCTCGCCCGATGTCACTCGGCGGACCATGGTTTGCCGCCGCCGCCGGTGCGCTGCTGCGGGCAAAGCGACGCGGGCTTGTCCATGCGTGCGGCGGCATCGTTCCCAACCACATCGACGTAGTGGGAATGCACTTCTGTCACGCCAGTTTCAACACCGAGGTAGCGGGTTCTCGTGCGATAAAAAGTAAGGTTGCCTACCGCTTGAATGCACTTGCCTGCCGTTCAATCAATTCGCTGCAGGAATCTTGGAGCCTTGACCCCAGCAGGGTTGACGCGGTGGTGGCCGTTTCGAACGGTCTGGCGGATGAGGTCGCCAGATACTATCCGGCAGTCACCGATAAGGTGTTAGAAATCCCCAACGGGGTCGACTCAACGCGGTTCAGGCCAGACGCTGCCGCCCGAGCCGCTGCGCGCAGGCGGTGGGGCCTGACGGACAAGGACCTTGTCGCGCTCTTCGTCGGCGGTGACTGGGATCGAAAGGGACTCAGTCACGCTATCCATTCCGTTGCCGAAGCTCATGAGTGGAACTTGGTGGTCGCCGGGCATGGTGACGTTCCCAGATTCAGGGCAATGACTTCCCGCTTAGGCGTTGCTGATCGGGTGACGTTTGCAGGTTTCAACTCCGCGATCGAAGAGGCTTACGCCGGCGCAGATCTGTTTGTCCTGCCCAGCCGATATGAGACCTTCTCGCTCGTAGCACTTGAGGCTGCCGCTGCAGCGCTTCCGATCCTTGTGACGCCGGTGAACGGGCCCGCGGAATATCTGTCCGAGGGTGAAAGCGGATTGTTTCTCAATCATGACCCGAGGGCTACTGCGGTCCTGTTATCACGATTGGCAAGTGATAGGGCGAGACGAGAGGAGCTCGGCACTGCAGCTCGGGCCGTCGCCGTGCAGTTCTCGTGGGAGCGCTGTGTCCAGGCTCATTTAGATCTCTACGACGCGTTGTGGAGGCGGCGTACACGTCCCGGAGCGGACAGAAGATCTCTTGAGGTAAGGGTTTGATGGCAAGCAGAGTCGAGTCTGGCCGGACTGTTGATGACGATCCAAAGTTGCCGTGTTCGCCAACAGTGTTGTTTGTGATGCCTCTGGCGGAGCAGCGGGGCGGCGCCGAGGTGATGGCCCTGCAACTGATGCGTGGAGCCCGGGATCATGGAATAACTCTTGTCATTGTCTTTCTGGAGGATGGTCCGATGGTCCAGGAAGCGCGCGCGCTGGGCCTGACTGCCTACGTGATCGATGCCGGGAGGCTTCGCAATCCGTTTAGGTACGCGCGTGCTGTTCTATCGCTACACAAGTTGATCAAGCGAGTCGGTGCCGACGCGGTTTTGGGGTGGATGTCGAAGGCGCACTTGTATTCCGGCCCGGCGAGCATCCTCGCCGGCATCCCCAGCACCTGGCTGCAGGCAGGGATACCGAGCAGGCGCAGCCTCCTGGACAGAGCAGCTACCGGCTGCCCATCTGCGGGTGTAATCGTTCTTTCGCGCCGCGCCGTTCGGGCCCAGAATACCCTCTGGCCGAGGCGCTCAACGCTCCTCGTCTATCCCGGTGCAGACTTGGAGCGGTTCGATCGTCAGGCCTTTCCACCGGCGATCGAATTGCGACGTTCTTTGGGTTTGCCGACTGAGGGTCCGTTGGTGGGGGTCGCTTGCCGCTTGCAGACGTGGAAGGGTCTGGACTGCTTGATCGATGCGATCAAAGTTGTCCGCCGTTCCCACCCCGCTGTGCATCTCGTTGTAGTTGGGGGGGAACATCGACTCGAACCCAATCACCTTTCAGAGTTGACCGATCATGTTCGCTCTGCGGACCTTACCTCCAGCGTAACCTTCGTTGGCCACCAAGTTGACGTTCCCAAGTGGATCAGCGCAATGAGCGTGTTCTGCCTCCCTTCTGACGAGACTGAGTCATTTGGGATTGTCGTCGTTGAGGCGATGCAATTAGGTAAACCCGTCATCGCATCACTCGAGGGAGGACCAAGCGAGATCATCACGGACGGGCTTAACGGCCTACTCGTGCCATCGGGTGATTGCGTTGCCCTGGCCGGCGCAATTGATCGGGTTATCAGCGACCCCATTCTCGGTGCCTCGCTCGCCTCAGCTGGACAGGTTAGGGCTCAAGACTTCAGTTCAACTGCGTTCACAGCAAATATGGCGCGCTCGCTTCGGGAGCTCCTCGAGTGGCCCGAATAGGCCTCATCGGGAACTGACGTCAGGTCGGCTTCGGGCTGAGAGCCGGAAACTCAGCCGGGCCAACCTCCGATGGGCGTCTTTCCCCGAACATCCAATACGAGAATACGCCTGCAATAAGCCAAACAAGCAGAAAGCCTGTTGCGCCGGTTGCGCCGGAGAAACTTAGCACTAAGAGCGCCGCTAACGGTGCTGCAAGAGCTGCAAGTGAGAGCCGAACCTCGACGTCGGAGACGCGTCTCAGGCCCGTCGCAGCCCGGGCAAGAAGTCGGCCGATGAGGACGAGATAAATAGCTAACCCAATCACCCCAGTCTCGATCAGCAGATAGTTCCACTGTGTTTCGGAGTTGAGCGGAAGTTCGTCTGATCTGGAACCTCCCCTAGCTGTTTTGTTCCCAAGAACTGAGTTGAAGGCAGCCGAGCCAACTGAACCAACCCCTAATCCCAAGGGTGCTTCTGCTGCGTAACGCGGTGCCAGGAGGAGGCTCCCCAGGCGGTTCTCTTTGTAGCTCGAAACCACCCGAGATGGTGCGATTGTCTTATTGCGCTCAGACGTTCCCTGACTCTGTACTAGCTCAGTATACGTACCATAAAAAGCTAGTGCAGCCACAGAGACAACAATAATACCAGTAAGAGCCTTACGAGACACGGCTGCGAACGCGAGGAAAGCACCGAGTGAGAATAGTGCTGCGATCAGGGCTCCACGGCCTCCAGAGGTCGCGACCCCCAATAATATCCCGGGCGCCAAAAACATTAAGAAAATCCGTGCTCTCGTTGTTCCGATAAGTAAGAGGGCAAGCAGCGCCGGTAGGCCTGCGACCGCTGCCATGGCGCCGGCACCGGCGTCAGTGCCCAAGCCAAAGGGGCGAACCGCGGGGTTGCCGGTCGCGTCAGCTGTGGTCCTTCCTGCCCCTTCGTACTGACCCTTGCTTAGAATTTGATCCGAGTACCCGGGCCCCCAAGCCGCGAACTGCTCCGGTGTTAGCGTGGACTGAACGTAGGATGCTATGCCGCTTGCGCTGGCACAGATCGCGAGGATTAGGAGCAACCCCTTGAGTTGGCCCTTCGATCGGAGGAAAGCGTAGGCTAGGAAGAAGAGAGGTATGAATTCGAGGTTCTGGCGGACCCCGGCGAGCCCCTGAAGAAGACCAGGAGCGGCAGGGTTAAAAAGCCCGGCAAGAACGATCAGGGCGAATGCGAGGACGAGGCCCCCGAGCGCTGGGAGCCTGAGTTGATCACCGCGATCGGCGGCGCGCCACAGAGCGCCCGCGGCAATTGTCCAGAGAAGGACATCGCGGATAATCGCGAACTCACCAACGCCGGTTGAAAGCTTTAGGTAGGCATCGAGTAATCCGATGTACAGGGCAAAGACAGCAAGGGTCCTATCGGTCCTCGGCTCGGCCAGGCACCAGACTATGAGCAAGACGAACAGAGCCCCGGCTACCGCCGATAGTCCGTGCGGTAAAAGCATTCCGGTGGCAAGTGCGACGGTGAGGCCGACACAAACGGCCGCCCCACCAACTGCGAGAGGGGACTCCAATCCGGCAAGCTGCCAGTCAGGGCGTGTGTGCGTATTCCTTGCCATACCCGTACCCGTACCCGTACCCGTACCCATACCCATACCCATACCCATACCGTGGTCCGGACTTAATATCGTTCAGTACGAAACCAACTACTGACGCTCCGGGTACCCGGTTAACTTCGGCCATCAGTCGCTTGGCGGCGCCAGACGTTGTGTGACCGTTCCACCCCACGGCGATAACTCCATCGGCGGACCCCATAAGCGGGAAGATGTCGCCGACCGCCAGAGCGGCTGGCGTGTCAATAATTACAATGTCGAATTTGTCGCGCAGCTTGCTTATAAGGTCAATTGATGAACCGATTACAGCCTGCGGGTTAGGCGGCGGCGCTCCGGCAGGAAGCAGGGAAAGTTTCCCCGAGTGGTTTGCAGCGCTGTTGTTCTCCACAGGGCCGTTCGGCGAACCAGCTCGGATCCGCTCGAGTAGTTCGGCCCCCGCCACGTCAGCGTTAATCTCGACCAACGCATCGTCGAGTTTGCTTTCTCCCGAAAGAACCGAGGTTACCCCTATGTCGGAGGCGACGATCCCAAAACGTTCGGACAGGCACGGTCGCCGCAGGTCTGCTTCCACAACGCAGACGCTGTTGCCCCACTCGTAGTAGGCCAGCGCGAGGTTACGCGTTACAGTGGATTTTCCTTCGCCCTGACCGGCACTCATAATGAGGAGGACTCTCGAGCTCGTTTTACCGGGAGCTATGAGATCAATGCTCGTTCGAAGCCAGCGAAATGGCTCGTGAAGCTCTGGCGGTATGCGCTCTCCGGATTCAGTTCGTTCGTTGGCGTCGGAGACGTGGGGGATGAGCGAGAGAAGGGGAACACCGAAGGCCGCCTCCGCTTCCTGCGGCCGCTTAAGGCGTTGATCAAAGCGCTCCAGGCCGAAGGCCAGAGCAACCGCAAGTAGTGCCGAGATCACGAAGGCAAAGAGCGCATCGCGCAAGGGCTTTGGGGCGGCAGGAGCGCCCGGGGCCGTTGCCGGCTCCAGCACTCTGGCCTGAGAGCTGGCCAGCGCCTGGGCACTAGCCAGGTGGACGAGAGCGGCTTGAAAAGCTTGGCGCTCCCGGGCTCCAGCCGACCCGCGCGGGAGCAGAGAGATGCGGTTTCTTGTGGATCTGATTGCCCGGTCAAGCTCGCCACGGGTTTGATCCGCGCGCAGCGCTATGTATTGAGCAACGAAAGCGTTCGCAGTCCGCGCGGCGCTGGTACCGGAGGGCGCGGTTGCGGTGACCCCAATTACGCCGCCGCTCTCTGCTGAGGCCTGAACACTTGGCAGCGGTCCCTTGGCCGAGCTATTGCCCTTCAACTCTCTGGCCGCAAGCTCCGCTACCGGTAGCGACTGGATCAGCTGGGCCTCGTTCGCCGTGCTATCGCTATAGCCTGGTTGGACAATCCCGAGCGCTTTCTGCACAGCACTAAGTTCGACGAGAACCTTCGCGGTCGCCTTATACTGGTCAGCGCGCGATGACGATAGTAGAAATGTTCCACCCGTGCCGAGAATCACGATCAGGGCAATAAGCCATCGGTGATTCCACAGGGGGTCGAGGAGCTTGGAGGCATCTGCCTTCGGTGCGATTGCTTCAGGGTCGGCGGGGTGAGTAGTCAAGATCGGGTGCCTGTTTCAGGAATTATTGGCGGTAGGCCGATAGTTGCTGGCGAATGGCTGAGCAATCGAACGGCAATGGTAGCGGATTTGTTGGATGTCAGGAGCTAGCCAGAACCTCATCGTAGATCGCTTCGATCTCAGCGATGATTTTTTCCGGCCGATACTCTTTGGCACGCAGGCGCCCTCCGTGCGCCAGGTTTGCGCGAAGGTTAGGTTCATCCCTCAATCGCAGCATCAGCCTCGCCAACTCTTGATCATCGCCGGGTGGGTAAAGCAGGCCCGACTCGTGGTCGCCAATTATCTCGGCTGGTCCGCCGGCGCTGGTGGCAACCACGGGTACGCCAACGGACATGGCTTCGATAATCACCTGTCCAAACGGCTCCGGCGTGATCGAGGCGTGGACGACGACATCCAAGTTGGTCATCTCGGCGACGACGTCTTCCTGGAACCCGCGGAACTCGGTCCGCTCCTGTATTCCGAGCTCCCGTGCTAGCTGATGCAAGCTCTCGGCGAATTCCCTCTCCGACGCCCCGAACATGGGCGAACCGATAATCACGGCCCGCTCGGGGCCGACGGGGAATGCTTCGGCAAAAGCGCGGAGGAAGATATCTTGTCCCTTCCACGGCGCTATTCGCCCGATTATCCCAACCGTGAAAACTGAATATCTAGAAGTGGCTGGACTGGCACTTGGACTGGAACCGCCGATATCGCTAGGAACGTCGTAGATAACGGAAGATATGACGTACGTATCGCTGCTTCGGGAGATAGTCGACGCGGTGCTTGCGGAGTTTGCGATCACGGCGCTAGGCAGCCTCCGGATTAGAAGGCGGATCAGCATTACGGCCGGCGCGGGTAGGTAGTCCTCCGAGACTCGGTCTCGGAGGTGCCAGATGGCTGGTACGCCTGCGATCCTTGCGGCGGCACAGCCGTAGACGCCAGCTTTTAGTGAGTTGGTGTGAACCAGATCGGGGCTGATTCGCCGAAGGTAACGTCCTAACCGCAGCGTGTAGGAGATGGTGTAAGCGATCGCTGCGAGCGGTACGCGCCGTGGGGCCACATCTTGCTTACGTAACGAACCTACGGAGCTGTGAAGTGGCATCACCTCGCAAGAGATACCCGCCCAGCTGAGGCGATCGGCCAGCGGGCCGTCTTCGCCGAGAATTACGTGAGCATCAATCGCTTTTAAGCGAGGAAGCAGGCGAAGCAGGGCGATCTCGCCTCCTGAGAGTTGGGCGACGTGGTCCACGTAGACCACCTTCCGGCGAACGTCTGGACGACGCTGCAGCAGTCGCTGGTAAAGCTCAGAGTGACGAGTGGCAACGCGGCGCCAGTTAAAACGTTCCGCGAACCCAAGCGTGTCAGCTCGGCTTGGCAGGTCCGAGCCGACCGCGGCTCGGACCAGCCTGTCGCTCAGGGCCTGGGCGTCACCGGCGGGCACGATCAGCGATCGGTCCAGCGCGCCGATAGCCTCCGGCAGGCCGCCGGCGTCGGTGACGATGCTGGGGGTTCCGCAAGATGCGGCCTCGGCGACTACCAAGCCGAACCCCTCGTGGACGAGAGTAGGAACCACCCCTACGTCGGCGGCGCGGTAGAGGTTCACAAGGTCCTGGTCAGAGACTCGCCCCAGCATTGTCACAGAGTCAGCAATGCCCAGAGTTTCAACCTGCAGGGCGATCTGCTCGCGCAGCGGACCATCGCCAGCGATCAGAAGCCGAGAGCCTGGCGGGAAGCTTCCGACTGCTTCGGCCCAGGCCCAGAGCAGCTTGTCAAGACCCATCCGTGGAACAAGACGCCGTACGCATACCGTCACGAAAGCCTCTGCTGGATTCCCTATGCCGAGTCGGCTCCGAGCATCTTTGCGGTCCCCTGGCGTGAATAGCGACTGGTCAACGCCCGGTGCGATCACCTCCACTTTCCAGGGGGATACCCGGTAGCGCTCGACTGCGATCCGCTTGAAGGCGTGGCTGAGCACGATGACGCGGTCGGCCCGTCGATAAACAATCATCTCAAGCATCCTTCGAACTTGGTAACGGAACCTGGAGCGGTCACCTTGAGCGACGTTCTCCTCGGCCCATGGGCCCTGAAAGTGAACTACCCGCGGTCGGCCGTCAAAGGGCCCGCGTAGGAAGGGGATCACTGCATAAAGAGCGAAGTGCGCGTCAATCAGAGCAGCGTCGCTTATCAGCCTGCGGGCAGCGCGAGCGTAGAGCAGCAACCTTAGCCACAGTGGACGTGAGTGGTCGGAAACGGCGGTGAGATTGGCTGGCGCGTCGGCTGCCGGACCGATCACCAGACCAGACGTCGAATTGCGGGGCAGCGCTTCGAAAAGGCCACGGTAGTAGCGGTCGAGGCCGCCGACCTGATCTGGAAACCAGCCCATGCCGAGCATGCATGCCGATGGCTCCTGCAGGTCATCGCTTTCGCTTGCCATTTCAAGAGCCCTCGCGGGCGCAGTCAATCGCGGCAACCAGTCGCCTTCCAAAGGTGGCCGCCGAGAATCGCTCGACCCCGCGCGCCAGTTGCTGCGGACTGGTTGCGAGATTGTCGCAGCGCCTGACAGCATCTATCAGGTCCTGAGGTTCGTAGGATCTGAAGAAGCTTCCTGAGAAACCCTCGGTCACGGTCTCAAGCGCTCCCCCGGCGGCGAAGGCGACAACCGGCTTTCCTGCCGCCTGGGCCTCGACCGCCGCGATGCCGAAGTCCTCGCAGCCCGCAACGCATACTGCGCGGCAGCCCTCGATCAGTTCGGTCACGACTTCGTCATCGGCAGCGCCATGAAAGGTGACCGTGGGGCCAGCAATCGAGCTAAGCCTGCCAAGCTCCGGGCCGCTACCTACGACATCGAGTCCGATCCCGACCGCTGTGGCGGCCCTAACGATCAGATCAACCCTTTTGTAGTTGAGAAGCCTCGAGATGACGAGCAGCCGCTCTCCGCGTGGACGTGGCGTGAAGCGTTCTAGATCGACCGGCGGGTAGACGACCGGTGCCGCCAGACCGTAGGCCTCAGCTATGCGCTGCCTGACCCACTCGCTGATCGCAATGTAGAGGTCGGCCTTCTGAGCTTTGCTCTTATCCCATCGGCGCCAGGGCGCCAGCGCGCGGCTCGTGAGTGACGCTGAAAACCCCGAGCGGGCGCGCTGATCGGTGTAGAGCCAGCGTGCGGGCGTATAACAGTAGACAACGTGAAAGGCCCGATCGCTGGTCTTGATTGCATGCGCCCAGCCGCTGGAACTCGAGATGACGAGGTCGGCGTCAAGTACGCCGAAGGATCTAAATGCAGCGGGGTATAAGGGAAATAGCCAGCGAAATCCCCTGTCCACCGGAAGCCTTTGGAGCGGGCTGGTATGGATCACGCAGCCTTCGAAATCCGGCCACGTTGATTGCGGACGGTAAAGCGAGGTGTAGATCGGAGCGCCGGGGAAGACGTCAACCAGCTCGGCGACGACGCGCTCAGCGCCACCTCTCTGGTTGAGATAGTCGTGAACCAGAATAACTTCGGGAGGTGATGCTCTTCTCATCGGTTATCGCTTACTATGCCGATCTGACCATTTACGGAGCTTCAAGCCAACCGGACCAGCTCGCGCCAGCCCGCAGCGTAGCGGGTACTCGCCGCTGGCGCTTCCCGAAATGGTATCTAGCAATCTCGGACTCAGCGTGCGTAATTGTTGCTCTGGTGATCTTGGTTGGTGTTCCCGGAAACGGAACCGTGCGCTATTCAGCGCTGGTGGTCGTTCCCCTAGTCGTGCTGGTCGCGAAGTTAATCGGACTCTATGACCGCGACGAAAACGTGGTCATAAAGTCAACCCTTCAGGAAGCCCCGAAGCTTCTTGTCCTGGCGCTGGTAGTTGTGCTTGGCATCTGGTTAGCGGACGACATCTTCCTGCTGAATCCAGCCACGCGCACGCAAGCTGTAGTCGCCGGAGCCCTAGCGCTGGGGTTGATCTTCCTCGGCAGGCTGGCTACCCGACGCATATTCGCTGCGGGCAGCGGGCCCCAACGCTGTCTGATCTTGGCTCAAGAGCATTCAGCGCGATCTTTAAAGAATATCTTAGAGCACACCAGAGAAGTAGTTCTAGTTACCGTGGACGATACGGACGCCATTGCCAGCGCGCTCTATGACCCTCTACAGGCAAGCTGGGCCTGTGAGACGCTCCGCTCTTTGGGGGTCGACCGAGTAATTCTTGACGCGGAGGCATATGACGACTCAGCATCCTTTCTAGCGAGCCTTAACACGCTCCAAAGTAGCGGGATAAGCGTCAGCCTCATGCCTTCTGTTCACGAAGCCATTCTGTCAAACCTAGCTACCGATAACGTTGGCGGCCTGACCATTTATGGTGTTCCGCAAATCGGCTTGTCGTGCTCGTCGGCTTTCGTGAAGCGCTGCTTCGACCTCGCGGCATCGACCTTGCTGGCGATCGTCATGCTGCCGTTCTGGGCTGTGGTAGCAGTGCTCATTAAGCTTGATTCTAGGGGACCGATAACATTCCGGCAGGCAAGGATTGGCTCGAACTCCAAAGAGTTCACAATAATCAAGTTCCGTACGATGACGGTCGATGCGGAAGCGCGCAAAGAAGAGATTCAACGGAGTCTCGGCGATGATGCCGGGTTATTCAAAATGGCGGATGATCCACGGATTACCCGCGTCGGCAGGGTGCTTCGTCGGTTTTCTCTCGACGAGACTCCGCAGATTCTGAATGTTCTTTCAGGAAAGATGAGTCTTGTCGGTCCTCGGCCGCTGATCCCCGAAGAGGACAAGCTGATCACTGGCCCGTATCGTCGTCGACTGGACATCACGCCGGGAATTACTGGGCCGTGGCAGGTCGCCGGTGCGGTGCGTCTACCGCTTGATGAGATGGCTCAACTTGACTACCAGTATGTGGCCTCTTGGAGCGTTTGGGGAGACGTGACCCTGCTTTGTGAGACCGGTGCGTTCGTCTTGAAGGGGCGCAACATCTAGGGGATCAGACTAGACTTCTCACTGCTACCTCAGCCACGAGGATATTCGGTCAAACCGGATGGGCCGCTTATGAGTCGGGTTAAGTCAAAATGATCGTGCGTAGCTCCAGGCCCCTGAAGACGGCAGGGAAGCTGCTGCTCTTGTTTTGGGCAGTTCTGCTAGTAGGATTCGCTGGCCACGCGAGATCGGCCGTGGGCTACCAGGGCAGTTTCAAGTTAGGGTTTGGCGACGGACTGTTTCTTTCCGCCGACCCATATCCGATTATGGCTGATGCGAGAGCAGCAGGGGCCAGCTTCGCCCGCATTGAGGCTGGGTGGGGCGGTATCGCCCCGACCCGGCCCCTGAACGAGCAGGATCCGTCCGATCCCGCCTATCGATTCGCTGTGCTTGACCGCGCCGTGATTGCTGCGCGGGCAAATCGGCTTGAGCCAATTGTGCTCGCAAATTCGGCGCCTCAATGGGCTCAGGGTGTTGGAGTTAGGGAACCGGCACCGCGGACGAGACCCGGCGCGTGGAAGCCCGACGCGCAGGCCTTTGGTCGCTTTGGTGCGGCCTTAGCGAATAGATACTCGGGCAGCTTTACGCCCGGCGGGTCAAGAGTGCCGCTACCTCGAGTTCGTTATTTCCAAGCGTGGAATGAACCGAACATCAACTATTATCTGTCGCCTCAATGGGAGAAGACAGAGACTGGCGGTTGGCGGTCCTTTGCCCCAAGTCGCTACCGCAGCATGCTGAACAAGTTCACTGAAGCGGTCAAAAGCGTTTATCTAAATAACCGTGTCATAACGGCAGGTACATCGCCTTTTGGCGAAGAGGTTGGGAGCTGGCGTATGCGCCCGCTCGAGTTTTGGCGCCAAGTGTTCTGTTTGCGTAGCAAATGCTCAGCGCCAGCTAACTTTGACGTGCTCTCTAGTCATCCCTACTCAAGTAGCCGTGAGGGGCCAATAGTGGATTCATTCAACCCTGACGATCTGCCGGTCCGTGGCATGGTGCGTCTGGTCAAGTTGCTTCGCCGCGCGGAAAGCATCGGCCGCGTGCGCGGCGCCCGCCCGCACCGCGTTTGGGCCACCGAACTGGGTTTCGAGACTAACCCTCCGGATCCGAACGGCATCTCGCTTAAGACGCAGAGGGACTTCGCCGCAATATCTTTTTATCTGCTCTGGAAGGCAGGTGTTGACACAGTGATCTGGAATCAGGTCGTTGATGAAGGTCAAGGGAGTGACTTTGCGGCGACCATCCAGACCGGACTGTTTTTCGCGCCGGGCAAGCCGAAGCCCGCCGTGAAGGCCTTCGCGTTCCCGTTCATCACAGACCCGGACCGCCGTCAGGTGTTCTGGGGGGTTGCGCCCGGGAACGGACGCGTAAAGATCCAGCGGCGCAAGGCTGGCGGTTGGGTTACGGTTTCGGTCGTGAAGGCATCGGCTGGCAGCGTTTTTCGGGGCCGAATCGCGCTACCCAGATCGTCAATCGTGCGAGCGGTCCAGGGAAGGCATGTGAGTCCACAGTGGGTTGCGCGTTGACTGCCGCACGGCGACAGTCACGCGTTCCGATCAGCGCCAGCCGGCAACGCCTGAGCGCCGCGCCGCGGCGGAGCTGACTGCCGCACGCCCCAGCTCAAGTCCAGTATGGTCGGTCGATGCTTCTTAAGCGCTTTTCGCCATGTCAAGCAACGCTCTTTCTGGCCGTTACCGTGGCCGCGCTGATCGGCGCCGCGCCGAGCGCTCACGCCGGTCTAGCCAGCGGCTTTGAATCGGCCAAAGGCCACCGCGCCGGCGATCTGCTGAGTAAGACTAAGTTAACTCTGCCAGCAGGAACGACTGGTATCCGCGGATGGCGGATTCGTTACACGACGCTGCGCGGCGGCAGCCCGGTGGTCTCCAGTGGAATGCTGCTGGAACCGACCGGCAAGGCACCGCGGTCGGGGCGCAAGATCGTCGCTTGGGCGCACCCCACGGTTGGAATGGGCAAGGCGTGTGCACCGTCAGCCAAGCCGTTTCCTCCCGCGCCCGCCCAGGCAAACCCTATGAGTAGCTGGATGCTGTCGATCGTCCGCCGTGGCTGGGTGGTCGTTGCCACCGATTACGCGGGGCTCGGCACACGCGGCACCCTCCCATATCTCGTTGGTCCCTATGAGGCAACCGATGTGATCACGTCGGTTGTAGCTGCGCGCCGCGCCAACGTCAGCGCTGGCACCGACTACGCGGTGGTCGGCTTTTCGCAGGGTGGCCACGCGTCGCTTTGGTCGCCGCAGAAGCGGTCCTTGGCGCGCGGCATGCGGATGCGGGGCGTTGTTGGTGCAGCGCCAGCCGCCGATCTTCCCGGCTTGTTCAGGGCACAGCAAGGGAAACCATTATGGCCAGCGCTGGAATGGCTGCTAGGCTCCGAAATCGTCGCCGCGTGGCCGGTTTACACTCCCGGTCTTTCGACCAAAGAACTCCTAACCACAGCCGGCAAGGCCAATTATAAGGCCATCGCGAAGCTCTGCATTAGCCCGACCGACGGGGCCGCTGCGCAGAAATTAATCATTCAATTGATCAGTCAGGGGAAGGCCTTGTTCACCAGCAACCCAATGACCAACGCCGCCTGGCTTCGCCAAGGCAAGCTGGAGCTGCCGCCATCACCGCCGCGCTCAATTCCGGTGCTGATTACCCAGGGAGATAAGGACCCTGTGATTTTGCCGGAGACCAACGTTGCGACCATCAAGCGATTATGCCGAGCTCGTAACTATGTAGATAAGGATTGGGTTGTCAACACCGGCAGCAATCCGGCTCTGTATCACGAACAGGCCCTGACACTGGCAGCCGGCAGGATCGCCGATTGGTTGTCGGACAGGTTTGCTGGCCGTCGCGCGACAAGCGTCTGCTAGCGGCGACCCTTACTAAGCGCTTCCGCGCCGGTGGGGCGGGTCTCGCCCGGCTGCCGATACCTATAATCGGTGCTCATCGGGGCGTGGCGCAGCCTGGTAGCGCGCACCGTTCGGGTCGGTGAGGTCGGAGGTTCAAATCCTCTCGCCCCGATGATCGTTGGACGCCACCGGCCGATTTTCTCACCGCTGCAGCGCTGATCTGGTCGAATAGCGCAATGAGCACTGCTGCAGCCGATCAACGCCCGGCCTGGAACCTGAGCGGCGGCCAGATCATCGTTGCCGTGCTGGCGATGATCGGGATCGGCCTCGTCTTCTTTAGCTACGTGTCACTGAACGAGCCGCCGCCGTCCGGTCGTTGGCCCGGCTACTTCGCCTGGAACCCGGCAACGCAGGCGCTTGCGCAGCCGCTTACGGGCAGCGGCGCCTACCAGTCGTTTGTGCTGAAGAGCTGGCTCGACGCTGATGTGCCGTTTGTGCCGCTGCTAGCGGTGCCATATCTGTCGTTCCTGCTGCTTGTGCCGATCGTCATCCCGCTGCTCAACCTGCGCGTCAGCTTCAAGCGCTTTTTGACGGTGGCGTTGGCGCTAATCATCTCCCAGCTGGTGCTTGACGTCGCCTACCTGCTGTTTCAGACCAATGTGATTCGTGATGTTGGGGCCGGCGATGGGATCGGCGGCTCGCTTGTCCGCGAGGTCTGGGGCAACGATCAGCCGTTCAACGGCTTTCCCTCCGGGCACGTCACGTGGACGACGATTGGCATCTGTTCGCTGATGCGACTGCGATACCGAATGCCGAAAACGGCGTGGATTATGTCGGCCTGGCTGCTGCTTATCTACCCGGCGACGGTGATGCTGCGCCAGCACTACGTAATTGACGTGTACGCCGGACTATTTGTCGGCTTTGCGATCTACTGGGCGGTGATGTTTGCTGTTGAGCGGCCGCGGCTGGTGGCGCGCGACGATGACCTTGCCGCGCCAGCGCCTCCCGGTCGCCAGCGCTAATCAGGCGGCAGAAGGCTCCTCGCTGGAATGGTTCGGCAGCAGCAGATAACCGACGGCCAAAGCGATCAGCACGCCGATCAGCGTGTCGCCGATCCGCAGCGCCCCCCAGTGCAGGAAGTCACCGGTCGGCGCGCCGAACAGGGCGATGATGGCGGCCGTCAGGCCGGTGACGTAGATGCTGTAGTTGCGGCGGTAATAGGCGAGTCCACCGACCATCAGCACGATTGCGAGACCGACGATCAACTCGCGTGGCAGGACGTTTCCCAGGCCGCTGATTAGCAGCGCGCCGAGAATCGTCCCGCCGCTGCGTTGCAGCGCCATATTCCATGTCGCTGACGGTTCAGGCTGCAACACGATGAAGATCGTCAGCATCACCCAGAAGACGTTGTGATCATTGGTCGCCTGGAAGATCCCCATCCCGATGCCCAGCACAATCGCCCGCCGCACGGCGTAGCGGAAGGTGGAGTCGCGGTGTCGTAGCGCCGCGGCGATTGCCGTTCGCGCTGGCTGATTTGCCGCGGCCGGGGAGGGCGCCTCCTGCGGCTCTGCAGCGGGCTGCCCGGTGACGACGCGCAGCAGCAGGATCAGCGTTATCGTGAGCAGCCCGGCGGCGATGCCGATCAGACCAAGCTCGGCTGCTTGTTCGAGGCTTAGGCCGCGCGTTGTGCTGGTCGCTGCCGGCAGAAAGTAGGCCATTGAGATCAACATTCCGGCGGCGCTGAGAGCAGTGCCGGCAGCGCCAATGATCGATCCAAGGAAGCTGACGGCCGCCATTGCAAGGCCTGCTGCGAGCGGGTGACCGGCGGTCGCGTAAACCAGCATCAGCATCGCGAAGGTCGAGGCGCCGAAGATCAGCGCCGCCTTCCAGAGCAGCTCGCGAGGGCTGGCAAGCGCCGCGATCGTCACGAACAGGGCGATCAGCGCGGCGCCAAGCGCGTGTGAGCTGAAGCCCGCGGCCAGCGCAGCGGCCCCGCCGAGCACTAATGACAGGACGGCGAGGCCCGCCAAGTTCCAGTCGAGCGGCGGCTTGTCGGTGACCTCAGCCAAGCTTTGAATAGAAGCCGCTTACCGGCCGGCTGTCAACGGTTATGCGCAGGCCGCTTAGCGGCGGCCGGCACTGGCGACGGTCCGCGGACCGTCCTGGCTCTTGTTGTTCGACCTACGGTTGCCGTTCGGCTTGCCGTACTGGCCACCCTTACGCTGGCCCTGGCCACCGCTGCCGCCAACTGCGCTGTGCAGCTCGTCGCTGAGGTTGAGCTGGCGCGTCATCTTCTTCATCTCGCCGATCTGATCCTGAGCAACCAGCGTTACGGCGATGCCGCGCTCACCGGCGCGGCCGGTGCGGCCGGTGCGGTGCACGTAATCCTCGGTCTGGCCTGGCGGGTCGAAGTTGATCACCTTATGGATGCCCTCAACGTGGATTCCACGCGCGGCGACGTCGGTCGCGACGAGCGTCGTCACCCGGCCCTTTTCAAAGTCGGCCAGTGCCCGCTCGCGCTGGGGCTGGCTCTTGTTGCCGTGCATTGCCGCAGCGGTGACGTTTTGCCCGGCAAGTCGTTTGACCAGCCGGTCGGCGCCGCGCTTCGTGCGGACAAAGACGAGGCTCCGCTCGGCGCCGTCGCCGAGCTCGCTAACGAGGCTGGCAACGCGGCTGTCGTTGCTGACCTTGACGAAGCGGTGCTCGATGTCCGGCGCCTTCTGCGGCGGCGGCAGGTGCTCGTGGCGCACGGCGTCGGTCGTGTACTGCATTGCGATCCTGCCAGCTTCGCCGTCCAGCGTTGCCGAGAAGAACAGCGTCTGCCGGTCGCGCGGGCAGAGTGCGACGACGCGGTCGACGGCCGGGCGGAAGCCCATGTCGAGCATCCGGTCAGCCTCGTCCAAAACCAACAGCTTGACGTTTTCAAGGCTGAATGCGCGGCGGCGCAGCAGATCTTCGAGCCGACCGGGGGTTGCGACGACGATGTGTGACTTGGCTGCCGTGCGAGCCTGCTTTTCAAGCCCAACGCCGCCATAGACGGCCGTTACCTTCAGCGCCCTGGCATGGGCGATCGGGTAACTGTCGTCGACGATCTGTGTTGCGAGCTCGCGCGTAGGCGCAAGGATCAGCGCCGACGGGCGCGGGTCTTCAGCGTTGATCAAGTCGATAATCGGCACCATGAATGCGAGCGTCTTGCCGGAGCCGGTTGGCGACTTGGCGAGAACGTCCTTACCGGCGAGCACGTCGCCGATGACCTTTGTCTGAATTGCGAAGGGCGCGGTGAAGCCGCGCTCATCGAGAGCGCGGACAACCGCGCTGGATACGCCGAGATCGGCGAAAGACTGCGTAGACATCTAAAAACTCCTTGGTGTGCCCGCACCGGAAACGGAGCGGGGCGATTCGGGAGAGAACAACTGACCCGAACCGCCTTTAGTGGCGGGACCCAAGAAAGCTGAGCTCGCGGCCAGCAAGACGCTGAACGCACCTCTTACAGTAGCGCGACGGCTCGACGGCGCCCAGCCACGGCGCAATTCCTGCAGCGCTGCGTGACGCTGCAATTGCTGAGCGGGTTGAGGCAAATACGCAGCGGCTGGTTGAGATTGGCCACTGGGGCGTGCCGGTCTTCGTTTTTGAGGGCGAGCAGTTCTGGGGCCAGGACCGGATTGAGGACCTGGCGCTGGTGCTCGAAGAGGCCGGCCTGCAGCGCGCCTGACAGCCGCCCGCTGCTGCGCGGCTGTTTGCTATTGACCGGCGGCGGCTCTATAAGTTTCAGCTAGCAGCTGTCAACCGGGGGAGAAAAGGTGTCAACCGAGCAGAGCGCCGCGCAGCCATCTCAACGCCGCAGCAAGTCGGTCTTTAAGTGGGTGATGGTGGTGGCGGCCGTCACCTTCCTCGCCGGGCTGCTGTTCGGCTACGACCAAGGCGTAATCGCCGGCGCACTGAAGGGAATCGGGCGCAGCTTCGACGTTGGCGACGGTGCGAAGCAGATCATCACCTCATGGGTGACGCTCGGTGCGATGATCGCCGCGCTGGCTGCCGGCATGGCGGCCGACCGCTTCGGCCGCCGCCCTGTCCTGCTGGCAGCGGGACTGCTGTTTATTGTCGGCGCCGGCGTCCAGGCGCTGACCCCGGGAGTGGAGATTCTCGTCCTCGGTCGCCTTGTGACCGGCTTTGGTATCGGCTTTGCCTCGGTCATCGCGCCGCTTTACGCCGCTGAGATGGCGCCGGCGCGGATTCGCGGCAGGATCGTTTCCAGCTATCAGCTGGCGATCACATTCGGCATCTTCCTCGCCTATTTGGTTAGCGATCTGCTTGATTCGGCCGAGTGGCGGACGATGTTCCTGCTCGCAGCGATCCCCGGCGTGCTGCTGCTGATCGGCGCGATGGTTGCGCCTGAATCGGCCCGCTGGTTGGTCAAAGTTGGTCGCAAGGATAAGGCGCGAGAGTCGATGGCAAAGGTGACCGAGCCTGATCAGGTCGACAGCGAACTTGGCAAGGTTGAGGCGCAGATCTCCGAGGAGGCGGCCGAGGGTGAGGCCAGCTGGTCCGAGGTCTTCAGCCCGCGCGTGCGCAAGGCGCTGATCGTCGGCGTCGGGCTGTCGATCTTCCAGCAGATCACCGGCATTAACGCGATCATTTATTACGCCAACACGATCTTCGAAAGCGCTGGCCTCGTCAGCACGCAGTCGCAGACAGCGGCGACGCTCTACGCCGTCGGCCTGACCAATGTGCTCGCAACCTTTATCGCCGTCGCCTACATCGACCGCTTTGGCCGCCGGCCGCTGCTGCTGATGGGACTAACCGGGATGTTCGTCTCGCTCTGCGCCGTCGGGCTCGGTTTTGCGACCCAGTCGTCAGCTGACCCCGCCGCCGGCGCGTCGATCGTCGGCATCATCACGATCGCCGGCCTAGTCGTCTTCATCGCCTCGTTTGCCTTCTCGCTCGGGCCGGTCGTCTGGACGATCATCTCTGAGATCTACCCCAGCCACGTGCGCGGCAAGGCCGTTTCGTTCGCAACCGCTGCCAACTGGGGCGCAGCCTTCCTAGTTGCCCAGTTCTTCCTGACGCTGACCGGCGGTATCGGTGACTCGGCGACCTTCTTCCTATTCGCCGGAATGTGCGTACTCGGATTTATCTTCGTCTGGCGCTATGTACCGGAGACGCGCGGGCGGACACTTGAAGAGATTCAGCAGATGTGGAACAAGGGTGGCTCGATCAAGGAGTGGGAGGAGACGGCGCCGAGGGCTTAGCTTCAGCGGCGCCGGCCCGGCGCCGCAAGCTGCTGGCGTTTATTTAAGCGGCGAGCGCGCTCCGCGCGTCTGCAATCCTAAAGCGATGCGCAAGTTCTTTTTTCTGCCGCTCTTGGCAACCGTTGCGGTGGCGGCCTGTGGCGGCTCGGCCACTGCCGATGGCGCTGGCGCGACTGCCGCGGCCGGGGTCAAGTTGGTCAAACTCGGCAGCTTCCAGATGCCGCTCTACGTGACCGCGCCGCCGGCCGATCGGCGCCGAGTAATGGTCGTACAGCAGGGCGGCAAGATCATCGTTGTACGCGACGGCAAACCACGTCGTAAGCCGTTTCTTGACATCACTACGCGGGTGCTTGCCGGCGGTGAGCAGGGGCTGCTAGGGCTTGCGTTTGCGCCCGATTACGCAAAGAGCAAGCTGTTCTACCTCTATTACACACGCCGTGACGGTCGCCAGCAGGTCAGTGAGTTCCGCGCCACCAGTACTGAGGTCGCCAGCGCTTCGAGCGAACGACGGGTGCTGCTGATGGATGACCCGGAGGCCAACCACAACGGCGGCCAACTGGCTTTCGGCCCTGATCGGCTGCTTTACATCGGCACCGGTGACGGGGGCGGCGACCAGCATGGAACAATCGGCAACGCACAGAACCTTGGTTCGCTGCTCGGCAAGCTGCTGCGGATTGAGCCGCGGCGCTCGAATGGCCGAGCCTACAGCGTGCCGTCATCAAATCCGTTCCGCACGCGCGCCGGAGCAGCGCCGGAGGTCTTCGCTTACGGATTGCGCAACCCGTGGCGCTTCTCTTTTGACCGGGCGACCGGCGATCTAGCGATCGGCGATGTTGGCCAGAACGAAGTTGAGGAGATCGACTTCGTTACCCCGGCCCAGGCGCGCGGCGCAAACTTTGGCTGGCCCGTGCGTGAAGGCGACCGGCCGTTTGCCGCCGGCAGCGTGCCGGGCGCAATCGAACCGGTGATCACGCACACTCACGACAGCGGCTGGTGCTCGATCACCGGCGGCTACGTCGTGCGTGATCCGGCGCTGAAGGCGCTGAGTGGTCGCTACCTGTACGGCGACTTCTGCAAGGGCGTGATCTACAGCGCACGGCTTGGCCCGGCTGGCGCTGAAGGCGACGCGCCGGTTGCCGGGCTGCCGCAGGTCGAGGCACTATCGTCATTTGGCGAGGACGCGTCGGGCCGACTCTACGTTGTCTCGCTCGGCGGCGCCGTTAGCCGGATCGCTGCGCGTTAGCCGGATCGCTGCGCGTTAGGCGACGCGGCTGGCGTCACGACGCTTGCGCGCGCGCTGTTGCCAGGGTGCCTGCTGCGCTGGCGGCAGCTCGCAGAGCCGTTCAAAAGTTGCGCTGATGTCGGCAGCGATCAACTCAACATCGGGTACCAGTGCAGCGTCGACGAAACAACCGATGTGCAGCATCTCGCCGTGCGAGATCGCACCGATCGACAGGGCGTGGCCTTCGATGAGTGGAACGGCAGGCCAGATCGCCTCAAGTTCGCGGCCGATCAGCGCCAGCGGCCCGGCTGGGCCGGGAACATTCGAGATCACCAGCGTGAAGTTGGCTGCGCCGACGGCGGCGCGAACGGCGGCATTGCGGATCGGCGGCGCCAGCAGGTCGGCGGCGCGGATAGCGGTGTCGAGAGTTCCGGCGTAGCCAGCCCGCTTAAGCGTCTTCGTGCGCCGGCCAACAGTTCGCAAGACGCGGCCGGGGTCATTGGCGTCGAGCGGCAGCTCAACGACCATGATTGAGATTCGGTTGGCGTGTGTCGCTCCATCTTCGCCGGGGCGACGGACCGCCACCGGCACCAGCACGCGGATCGTTTCGGGCTGCTCTCCGCGCCGTGCCAAGGCGGCGCTGACGGCGCCGCCGCTGGCAGCAAGTAGTAGGTCGTTGACGGTTACTCCGTGGCGCTCGGCAGCGCTTTTCAGCTGAGCCATTGGCAGTGAGCTGAAGGCAACGCGGCGCCGCGCGCTGGCCGAGTTTTCGAGCGCTGTCGGCGTGCCCGGGGTGAACAGCGACAGCAGCGCCGTTAGGGCCTCGATGAACGGCGCCGGGCCCGCGGCAATCGAGCGCACCAGTGTCGCTGCGACATCGCTGCCGGCACCGATCCGCGACAGTGCAGTGGCCGTTAGCAGCTCGGCTGTCGTCGGCGGCTCGGCCGGCAGCCAGGGCGCGGCAGCCTGTGAGTCAGGCGCGCTGACGTTGTCAAAGATGATCGTCGCAATCTCGACTGCGGCGATTCCGTCGACCAGGGCGTGGTGAGCCTGGCCGATGATTGCGAAGCCGTCGTTCGGCAAGCCTGTAACAAGCTGCAGGCGCCAAAGTGGCCGGCTGCGGTCGAGCGGCTGTGACAGCAGCTCTTCAGCGACGCTGCTGAGCTGCAGGTCGGCCAATGGTGCAACAAGGTGGATCACGTTGACGTGGCGGTCGATCGCGAACAGCTGGTCGTCGACCCAGTGCGGGTCGCCAAGTCCCAACGCTGGCTCAACGAGGCAGCGGCGCAGTCGAGGGGCGCCGCTCAGCCGCGCTTCAACATGGTCGCGCAGCTGCTCGATTGTAGGCGGCGGACCGGCAAAGCGCATCGTCCAGCCAACCTGCATCGGCGCCCGTTCGGTCTCGATGTCGAGGAAGGCTGCGTCCAGTGCGCTGAGGCGGTCGAAACTAGTCACGACCCTCATCCTTGCACGGTTCGCTTGCCCGCGTCGGCGCCCGCTAGGCTCGGCCGGTGGAGCCGCTCGACCAGTTTGACGTTATCCGCGTGCGGGCCGATAATCCCGGCCCGTTCACGCTCGATGGGTCAAACAGCTGGCTGATCGGCCGCGACCCCTGCTGGCTCGTCGATCCGGGGCCGCCAATCGACGCTCACCTTGAGCGGCTGGCCGGTGAGGCCGGAGTTCGTGGCGGCCTTGGCGGCATTGCGATCAGCCATGACCACGCCGACCACAGCGGCGGACTGGAGGGTCTGCTGGCGCTGACTGGCGAAGTTCCGGTTGCGGCGATGACCGCCGCGGTAGCGACGGTGCAGCTTGCTGACGGCGATCAGTTTGGCCCACTGACAGCGATTGCGACGCCCGGACATGCGCCCGACCACCTGGCATTCGTCGCCGGCGAGGTGATCTTCACCGGCGACGCTGTGCTCGGCCAAGGAAGCGTCTACATCGCCCCCGACGACGGCGCGCTGGCGGCCTACATGGCAGGGCTTGAGCGGATGATGGCGCTTGCGCTAACGCTGCTCTGCCCGGGCCACGGCCCGGTTGTCACCGATCCACGTGAGCGGCTGATCGAGTATCGCGATCACCGTCTTGAACGTGAGCGGCTGCTGCTTGAGGGGCTCGATCAGGGATTGCGCAGCAGTGATCAGCTGCTCGACCACGCATGGGGCGACGTGCCGGTGATCCTCCGCCCGGCGGCCGAGGCGACGCTCGCTGCGCACGTCGACAAGCTGGCCGATGAAGGCCGCCTGCCAGCCGGCGTTGAGCGACCGGCAATCGGCGAATACGGCGGGCTTTGAGCCGCCGCCAGCCGCCCTCTAGGCCTCGATGTTTGACATCACGTGCTTGATGCGCGTGTAGTCGTCAAAGCCGTACATCGACAGATCCTTGCCGTAGCCGGACTGCTTGAAACCGCCGTGCGGCATCTCGGCGACAATCGGGATGTGCGTATTGATCCAAACGCAGCCGAAATCGAGCCCCTTCGCCATCCGCATCGCCCGGCCATGGTCGCGCGTCCAGACGCTTGACGCGAGGCCGTACTTGACGCCGTTAGCCCAAGCCAAGGCTTCGGCCTCGTCGCTGAACTGCTGGACCGTGACGACGGGGCCGAAGACCTCATTCTGGATCATTTCGTCGTCCTGTTTCAGGTCGGCAACGACGGTTGGCTCAAACCAGAAGCCGCCGCCGTTTTCGGGCGCCTTGCCGCCTGCTGCGATGCGGGCGTGGGCGGGGGCTCGCTCGACGAAGCCGGTGACGCGATCGAGCTGAGCCTGGCTGATCACCGGCCCCATGTAGGTGTTTTCGTCGAGCGGGTCACCGTAGACCGTGCCCTTGGCCTGCTCGGCGAGGGCGTCAACGAGGTCGCCGTAGAGGCCGGGGCCGGCGATTACGCGCGTCGCCGCCGTGCAGTCCTGGCCAGCGTTGAAGTAGCCGGCGCCAGCGATCCCTTCGGCGGCGGCTTCGATGTCGGCGTCGTCGAAGACGATTACCGGCGCCTTGCCACCAAGCTCAAGGTGGACGCGCTTCAGCGTGTCGGCGGCGGCCGCGGCAACGGCCTTGCCGGCGCGGACGCTGCCGGTCAGCGAGACCATGCTGATCCCCTCATTGCGGACCAGCTGCTCGCCGACCTCGCCGGTTCCGAGAACGACGTTGAAGGCGCCCTGTGGTAGATGCTTCTGCAGCATCTCGGCCAGCCAGAGCGTTGACATTGGCGTGTTCTCAGATGGCTTGAGGATAACCGTGTTACCGGCCGCGAGCGCCGGAGCGAACTTCCAGACGGCCATCATGAACGGGTAGTTCCAAGGTGTGATCTGACCGATAACGCCGATCGGCTCACGCCGGACCGATGAGGTATGTCCGGCCAGATACTCGGCCGTCGCGCGCCCTTCTAGCATCCGTGCGGCGGCTGCGAAGAAGCGGATCTGATCGGCGGCCGGGGGGATCTCCTCGCTGATCGTCAGTGCCAGAGGCTTGCCGGTATTCAGCGACTCGATTTTCGCGAGCTCCTCACCGCGCTGCTCAAGCTCGCTGGCGATGTTGAGTAGAGCCATGCTGCGCTCCGACGGCGTGGCGTCGCGCCACTCGGGGAAGGCTGCGCTGGCGGCATCAACGGCGGCCTGAACGTCGGCCGCGCTTGACATACCCATCTCGGCGATTACCTCGCCTGTCGCGGCGTTGCGTACCTCGTGTACGCCGTCACCGGTGGTTGGAGTGCTCCGCCCACCGATGAAGTTCTCCAGCTTGACAGTCGTAGTTGCCATCGTTTCCTCTTTCTCCCGAGTAGACGCCAAAGCTACCAAGCCTCGCGCGGCCGTGCTGGCGAGGCAGCGGCGGCGGTGCGCGGCGACTACTCTCAGAAAGTGATGGCCCACTTCAAGTCGGCAGACGAGCTTTACGGATCGCTTGGCGCCTGCCTGAAGGCGGCGGCGACCGACCCTGCCAACGGGCGCGACTTTCAGCGGATCGGGACGACGGTTCAGCTTACGACGGTCGCGCCAGCGGCGCAGATCACTTTAAAACTTGAGGCCGATCAGCCGGTAGTCGTCGAGTTTGGTGAAAGCTCACTACGGCCGGCCGCAATCCTGACGATGCCTGGCGACACGGCTCAAGGCTTCTGGTTGGGCGAGATCAACATCATTACGGCGCTCGCGAAGGGCCAGATGAAGGCGCAGGGTCCGGTTGCCGTGATCCTCAAACTGGTGCCGCTGGTCAACGTTGTCGCGCCGCTCTATCGCGCCCAGGAAGAAGGCGGCGGCGCTGTTGCCGAAGCCGAGGCTACGGTGGAGGAAGAGACTGCGGTGGAGGAAGAGGCGCCTCAGTCGTAGCCGGGCTCGCCCGGCAGCAGCACGCGCGCAAGCTCACCTTCGAACAGCACCTTGGGCTCGATCGGCTCAACCGTCTGCTGCGCAGCGTGATTGATCAACGCGTCGGCGGTTTCAAAGGCCGCGAACTGCTCCAGATGTTTGATTGTCGGGAAGACCAGCGGCAACTCGTCCCGCCCGTAGGCATCAAGTGCCGACTGCGGTGTGTGCCAGGCGAGGTCAACGATCTCGCTGCCGTCGACCACCGGCGTCGCGCCCTCAGGTGCCGCCGCGAGGAAGAAGTGCGTGTCGAAGCGAATCTTCACAACCGCCGGCGTGATCCAGCGTGAGAACTTGACCAGCTCGGCCGGCTCTATCCCGTCGACTGCGGCCTCCTCGGCCAGCTCGCGAACCGCTGCCAGCCGGTGGGCCTCATCGCCCTCGCCTTCGTGCGCATCGACGGCGCCGCCAGGGAAGACCCAGAAGCCGCCCATGAAGCGCGCCTGCGGCGTGCGCCGGACGAGCAGCAGCTCCAGCGACTGCGAGCCACCACGCAGCAGGACTACCGATGCAGCCTGGCGTGGCAGCGCGACCGTATCGCTTGGATTCAACTCTTCGCCAGCAGCCAGCTTCCTAATCTCCATCATGACGACCAGCCTAACGGCCCAGCCTGCTGGCCAGCCGCTGCGCTACCGTCTGGCAATGATGACCGATGACGCAACAGTAACCAGGTGGATCTGCGAATCGTGCGGCTATATCTACGATCCGGATGAGGGCGATCCCGACGGCGGTATTCCCCCCGGAACCCAGTTCGCCGACATCCCTGAGACTTGGTACTGCCCGGTCTGCGGTGCCCGCAGGAAGGACTTCTCCCCATACCCCGACTGATTGTCGCGATTGTCTTCGTTGTCGGCGCAGGATCGCTCGGATCTGAAATTGCCGCAATGCGTCTGATCGCGCCGTGGTTTGGTGCATCGACAATCGTCTGGGCGAACACGATCGCGACGGTGCTCGTTGCCTTGAGCATCGGTTATTGGTTCGGTGGCCGGCTGGCCGACCGTGATCCGACCGTCGCCGGGATGGCGCGCCTCGTGATGATCGCTGCTGCGCTGCTGACAGTGGTGCCGTTTATCGCCAGGCCATTCCTTAGCGTCTCGGTTCAGGCGCTCGATCAGGTTGAGGCCGGTGCCTTCGTTGGCTCGCTGCTGGCGGTTATGGTGCTGATCGCCTTCCCGGTCGTAGTGCTCGGGGCGGTTGCGCCGTACGCCGTGCGGCTCAGCGTCAAGGATGTCGCTGAGGCTGGCAATGTCGCCGGTCGCCTCTACGCGATCTCAACGCTCGGCAGCCTGACCGGAGTCTTCCTCAGTGCGCTGCTGCTGGTGCCGCTGCTTGGCACGCGACGCACCTTCATCCTCTTTGCGCTGGCGCTGGCGCTGGTCGCGCTGCCGGCGCTTAACTGGCGCTGGATTGCGCTGCCGCTGCTGATCGCCGCAGCGCTTATCGCGCCGGTTGGCGCAATCAAGACGGCCGACGCTTCAAGTGTGATCTGGGAGAGCGAAACGCCATATCAGTACGCCCGCGTCGTGCAGTTCAAAGACGGCGAGCGCTGGCTGGAGCTGAATGAAGGTCAGGCCATCCACTCGCTCTACCGCAAAGGGAGCTGGCTGACGAACAACATCTGGGACAAGCCGCTTGTGCTGCCCTGGGCGGCAATGGCGACGCCGCCGCGTTCACTGGCGGTCCTTGGCAACGGGGCAGGGACAGTCGCGCGCGCCTACGGCCATTTCTATCCCGATACGCGCGTTGACGGGGTTGAGATCGATGGTCAGCTCAGCGACGTCGGCCGCCGCCTGTTTGACCTAAAGGCGCCGAATCTGTACCTCCATACGGCCGACGCGAGGCCCTTTCTGCGCACCAGCAAGCGGCGCTGGGACGCAATCTTCGTCGACGCCTACCGCCAGCCCTACATCCCGTTCTACCTGACAACCACCGAGTTTTTCGGTTTAGTCGCCGAGCATCTGAACCCTGGCGGCATCGTAATGGTCAACGTTGGTCACCCGGAAGGCAGCACCGAGCTCGAGGCCGCGATGGCAGCGACGATGAAGACGCAGTTCACGACCGTGCTGCGTGACCCCAGTGAACGCGTCAACACGATCCTGCTCGGCGCCAACGGACCGGCATCCGCCGCGCAGCTGCGCGCTGGCGCGAAGTCCGGTCTGATGCCTGCGCAGCTGCGTCCACTAGCGCTCGCCGCGGCGGCTCGCCTAGGCCCGCCGCTGCCCGGCGGCGACGTATTCAGCGACGACCTTGCACCGGTTGAGTGGCTGATCGACGGATCGATCCTCAAGGTCGCCGCGCAGGGCCAGCGCTGAGCATCATCGGCGCCGATCTGGTGTGATTGGCCGATCTTCGTGATCTTTGGCAACTACACGGCACCGCTCGATCAGGTTGATGAGCACCGCGCCGCACACCTCGAGTTCATCGGCGGCCTTGTCGCCGCCGGCCGGATTGTCGCCAGTGGCAGGCGCGCCAGCGGTGACGGCTCGGTGATTGTTCTGAGCGCAGCCGACGGCGTCGACGCGCTGGCACTTTTTGAGGCTGATCCGTACGTCGCCGCCGGTGTTGTTGACTACCAGCTGGCGGCCGAGTTCACGGCCGGCGCCAAGGCACCGGGGCTCGACAACTACAGCTGAAGGCGGCCGTTACAGGGCTGTCTGTGAGCCAATTGTCACGGTGCGGTCGGCCGGCAGACAGAAGTAGTCGGTTGGGCTTGCCGCGTTGCGGGCCATCGTCACAAAAAGCCACTTGCGCCAGCGCGCCATCGCAAGCGGCCCGCCAGCAACGACCTCAAAGTGCGACAGGAAGTAGATCGCTCCGTCAACGTCAACATCGGGGTCGAGCCCTTCGTCGCGAGCCAGCTCGAGCATCCGTGGTACGTCGGGGGTGTCGATGAAGCCGAGCTTCGCTGTCAGGTGGACGATGTTGTCGCCGGTGTAGCCAAGCTCATCAACGCTAAGTCGCTGGTCCTCGGGGACAAACGGCTGCTTCGTTGTCTGAATCGAGATGATCACGACCCGCTCATGGATTGAATGGTTATGGGCGACGGCAGAGCGCAGCGCCAGTGGTGCAGTTTCGCGCTCGGCGTTTAGGTAAACGGCGGTTCCCCGAATCTGCGAGACCGGCGGCTGCATAGCGGCAAGCTCGTCCACGAAGTCGCGCAGCGATCCTTCCCGTTCGGCGCGCATCTGCGTGACCCGCAGGCGCGCCTTGCTCCAAGTGATCATTAGCGTGAAGATGATCACGCCAACGGCGACCGGGAACCAACCGCCGTGGAGGATCTTTGTCAGGTTGGCTGACAAGAAGAGCAGGTTGATCGTCAGGAAGACGATGCCGCCGCTCAACACGATCCAGAGCGGCTTCTTCCAGAGCTTGCGAACAATGACGAGGAACAGCAAGGTGTCGATCGCCAAGGTGCCGGCCACGGCAACGCCATAGGCCGAGGCCAGCGCCGCCGAAGAGCCGAAGCCAACGACCAGAGCGACGACGGCGACGAATAGTCCCCAGTTGATCGCCGGGGCGTAAACCTGACCGATCTCGGCGCTGGAGGTGTGGAGGATCTTCATTCGCGGCAGGAAGCCGAGCCGCGTTGCTTGGCGCGCGACCGAGAAGGCGCCTGAGATCACAGCCTGTGAGGCGATCACTGTCGCGACGGTCGCCAAGAGGACGATCGGAATCTGCGCCCAGTTCGGGAAAAGCAGGAAGAAGGGGTTGGAGATCGACTTTGGTGAATCGAGGATCAGCGAACCCTGCCCCATGTAGTTGAGCACCAGACAGGGAAAGACGAGCAGGAACCAGGCGCGGCTGATCGCCGGGCGGCCAAAGTGACCCATGTCGGCGTAGAGCGCTTCGGTGCCGGTGATTGTCAGCACGATCGAGCCCAACGCCAGGAATGAGATGACCGGATGGCTGAGGCCGAAGTCGATCGCGTAGGTCGGCAGGATCGACTTCAGTATCGCGGCGTCGCTGAGCAGGCGCGACAGACCAGCAAAGCCGATTATCACGAACCAGATCACCATCACCGGCCCGAACAGTCGACCGACGATCCCCGTGCCAAAGCGCTGGATTACAAATAGCGCCGTCAGCACGACCAGTGTAATTGGCACGACCAGCTCGGCGGCGGCGGGCGCCGCGACCTTCAGCCCCTCGACCGCCGACATCACCGAGATCGCCGGTGTGATCATCCCATCGCCGAAGAACAGTGCGACGCCAAACAGCCCTGCTGCGACGAGCGCGCCTTTCGTCCACGGCCGCTTCAGCACCACCGTTTGAACGAGCGCGATCAGCGCCATGATGCCGCCCTCGCCCTCATTGTCGGCGCGCATGATGAAGATCACAAACTCGATCGTGACGATGATCATGATCGTCCAAAAGACGAGCGAGAGAACGCCATATACGTCGGCCTCAGTCGGTTTGATCGCAAAGCCGTTGGCTGAGAAGACGGTTTGCAGCGCATAGAGCGGGCTGGTGCCGATGTCGCCGAAGACGACGCCCAGCGCGCCGACTGTTAGCGCGGCGGCGCCCTTGTTGAGGCGGCGGTGTGAGCGCGGCGCGCTGGCGGCTGTGGTAGCCATAGTCACGCTGCGCTTAGGCGGCAGCCAGCTCGACAATCAGCGGCGCATGATCGCTCGGCTTTGTTCCCTTTCGAAAGTCGCGATCGATACCGCAGGACGTTACCGCCGGAGCGAGGCTCTCGCTGACCAGCAGCAGGTCGATCCGCAGCCCAAAGCCGCGGTGGAAGCTGCCGCCGCGGTAGTCCCACCAGGTGAAGCCCGGCTCGTCGGCGTGTAGCAGCCGGTAGGCGTCGACCAGCGCGCCTCGCTCGCCGGCGGCCCGCAGGCCGGCGCGCTCCTCATCGGTCACATGTGTTGCGCCGACGAACTGAGTCGGGTCATAGACGTCAATGTCGAGCGGCGCGACGTTCATGTCGCCGCCGACGACTAGTCGGCTGCCTTTCAGCTGCTCGGCGCGCTCGGCCATCGCCGCAAGGAACTGAAGCTTCTGCGCAAACGGCTCGCTGCCCACCTGCTGACCGTTGACGACGTAGACGCTGGCAACGCGGACGGCGAGCGATTCGATGTCGGCTTCGATCCAGCGCGCCTGATCGGGGCTGGCCTCGCCCGACAGGCCGACCTGCGCCTGCTTCAGGCCATGGCCTTTCGGTGCCAGCACTGCCACGCCGGCCCAGCGGCCGCCGCTGTGGTGACAAACGTCGTAGCCCGCGGCGGCGAGTTGATCGGCCGGGAACTGCTCAGGCGAGCACTTCGTCTCCTGCAGCAGCAGTGCGTCGGGCGAGTGGACTTCGAGGAACTCCAACACGCGCTCGAGCCTCGCGCGCAGCGAGTTGACGTTCCAAGTAACGACTTTCACTTTCCCTGCCAGCGCGGCGGACGTTTTTCGGCGAAGGCGGCGATCCCTTCGCGCATGTCGTCGGAGGCAAAGCAGGCCTCGCGCAGCGCAATCAGCTCGGCCTGCGTTTCGGCTGACAGGGCGCCTTCAGCGCTCAGCAGTTCGCGGATCACGCGTTTGTTGCCGGCGACGCTCAGCGGCGCGTTGCCTGCCAGCTCGCTCGCTAGCGCCAGCGCGTTGGCCTCTAGTTCGCTCGCTGCGACAACCTCATTGACGAGGCCCCAATCAAGCGCGCGGGCGGCGTCGATCCGGCGGCCAACGAGAAACAGCTCGCGCGTGCGCGGCACGCCGATCGCGTCGATGAAGCGGCGCATTCCGCTGTAGGAGTAAACGAGCCCAAGTTTGGCCGGCGGCATACCGAACTTGGCGCTGTCAACGCTGACCCGTAGGTCGCATGCCAGCGCCAGCTCAAGGCCGCCGCCGATCGCCGGGCCGTTGACGGCGCAGACGGTTGGAATGTCGGTCGCGTCAAGTGCATCGAGCGCGTTGGTAAACGGGTGGGCAACGAGCTTCTCGGCCTCGTCGGCAAAGCTGTCGGCCGGGATGTCACCGATGTCGTAACCGGCTGAGAACCAGTCGCCATCGCCGGTCAGGATGATTGCTCGCGCGCTGGCGCCGCTGACAGCGGCGCCGATCGCGTCGAGGATTGTGTGATCGAGCGCGCCGCGCTTCTGCGCATTGGCGAAGCTCAGCCGCAGTACTCCCTCGGCTGGCTGATCGCTAACTAATGACCCGGCCATCGCGCTACGCCCCCGACCGACTACTCAAGGACGACTAGCGCGTCGCCCTCGTTGACGGCTTGGCCCTCTTCGCAGAGGATCTCCTTGACTGTGCCTGCATCCTCAGCCTCGACCGCCATCTCCATCTTCATCGATTCGAGGATTGCGACGGTGTCGCCCTCGGCGATCACGTCGCCCGGCTTGCACTCGATCTTCCAGACGGTTCCTGTTATGTGCGCTTCAACGTTGGTCACTTGAAAAGCCTCCTTGAAGATCCGTACACAGGCAGTCTGCCACGATAGATCGCCTGATGGATGGTTCGCAGCTAGCGGTCGTGATTGCCGCCTACAACGAAGGCGATCGGATCGCCGCGACAATCGAGGCTCTAAGCGCTCGGTTTCCCGGCGCGCGGATCTATGTCGCCGATGATCGATCGAGCGATGACACTGCTGCGCGCGCCGCCGCAGCCGGCGCTGAAGTTGTTAGTAGCGGCAAGCTGATTGGCAAGGGCGGCGCGGCAACGCTCGGCGCTCAGGCGGCGCTGCGCGGTGGCCCGCAGCTGGTGCTGCTGTGCGACGGCGACCTTGGTGAGAGCGCCGGCGCTCTGAAGGACTTGCTCGATGCGGTCGAGCGCGGCGACGGCGATCTTGCGGTAGCGCGCTTTGCGCGCAAGCTCGGCGGCGGCTTTGGCGTCGCGATCGGCTTTGCGCGCTGGGCGATTAACAACCTGACCGGCGAACTGTTGGAGGCGCCGATCTCCGGGCAGCGCGCAATGCGGGCCGAGCTGCTGGCTGAGCTGCTGCCGTTTGCGCCGCGCTTTGGGATCGAGATCGGGATGACGGTCGACGCGGTTCGCGCCGGCTTTCGCGTGGTCGAGGTTGAGATTGAGCTCGAGCACCGCGCGACCGGCCGCAGCTGGCGTGGCTTCCTGCATCGCTTCCGCCAGCTGCTCGACTTTGTTTCCGTCTGGCTCTCACGGCGGCTGCGCAATAGGTTCGCCTGATGATCCTCGCGATCGATCAGGGAACGACCGGAACGACCTGCCTTCTCTTTGACTCGCAGATGGCGCTGCTGGGCCGCGCCTACGAGGAGTTTGAGCAGTTCTTTCCCCAGCCCGGCTGGGTTGAGCATGACGCCGAGCAGATCTGGCAGGTCACACAGCGCGTTGCCTTGACGGCGCTCGACCAGGCCGGCGTTGCGCCCGGCGGGTTGCAAGCGGTTGGCATCAGCAACCAACGTGAGACGGTCTGCGTCTGGGACCCGATCAGCGGCGAGCCACTGCACCGCGCGTTGGTCTGGCAGGACCGCCGCACAGCAGGGCGCTGCGACGAGCTGCGGGCCGAAGGGATCGAGCAGCTCGTGCGCGAGCGGACTGGGCTGGTGCTCGATCCCTACTTCTCAGCGACGAAGATCGAGTGGCTGCTGGCAAACGTTGACGGGCTGGCCGAGCGCGTCGCCGCCGGAACGGCGATCTTCGGGACCGTTGACTCGTGGCTGATATGGAAGCTGACCGGTGAGCATCTGACCGATCCCTCAAATGCCTCACGCACACTCTGTTACGACCTGCACGAGCAAGCTTGGTCGGCGGAGCTCTGCGAGCTGTTTGGCGTGCCGATCGCTGCGCTGCCCGAAATTCGGCCATCGATCGGCGGCTTTGGCCCGCTGCTTGATGATGCGCTGCCCGGTTACGGCGGCGCGATCTTGGCCGGCGTCGCAGGCGATCAGCAGGCCGCGCTGTACGGGCAGGCTGCCTTCGCGCCGGGCGACGGTAAGAACACTTACGGCACCGGCTCTTTCGTTCTCGTAAATGCTGGCAGCGAGCCTCCGGCGCCGCACCCTGGCCTGCTCAGCACTGTCGCCTGGGCGATCGGCGATAAGACCGTTTACGCGTTGGAGGCGGCGATCTTTGTTACCGGTGCCGGCGTGCAGTGGCTGCGCGATGGGCTTGGGATTATCAGCGAAGCAGCAGAGACGGAGGCCTTGGCGGCGTCGCTGCCCGACAATCAGGGCGTCTACTTCGTGCCGGCGCTGACCGGCCTAGGGTCGCCCTATTGGGACCCATACGCGCGCGGCACGATTGTCGGGCTGACGCGTGGTAGCGGACGGGCTGAGCTGGCCCGCGCGACGCTTGAGGCAATCGCCTACCAAACAGTTGACGCGGTCCGCGCGATTGAGGCCGCTAGTGGTAGGCCGATCACGACCCTGAAGGCCGACGGCGGCGCGACGGCGAACCGCTGGCTGATGCAGTTCCAAGCCGATCTGCTGGGCGTGCCGGTCGTCGTACCAGAGATTCCCGAGACGACAGCGCTCGGCGCGGCGATGATGGCCGGCGTCGGCGCGGCGCTGTTCAGCGAGAGCGACGCGGCCAGCCTCGCGCAGGAGCGTGACCGTTATCAACCGCAGCTCGCTCGGCCTGCGGCAGAGTCGTTGCTTGCCGACTGGCACCGCGCGGTCGAACGCTCACGCGGTTGGGCTGAGGCGTAACCAGACAGGCCGGCAAGGGTGTTGATCAGCAATGAGCGACAAACCGACCGAGACTGAAGGCGCTGACGCGACGCTCGCACCGATGCGCGAGCAGGTCTATAAGGACCCGCGCCCGGTCGAGCAGCTGCAGAAGTATTACGACTGGCCGATGACCCATAAGCCCAGCCCGACCTACGACCTGGTACGGCTGCTGCTGTCGTTGCTCGTCTGGATTCCCTACCGGGCTCGCAGCCGCAACTCGCGCCGAGTTCCAACCAGCGGACCGGTGATCTTCGCGCCAAACCACTTTTCGAACATCGATCACTTTTTCGTCGGCACATTTACGCGGCGCAAGCTGCAGTTCATGGCGAAGTCGCAGCTTTACAAAGGCTGGCTTGCCTGGGTGCTGAGGACCGGGGGAGTCTTTCCGGTCCGTCGCGGCGAACGCGACGAGCAGTCGTTTGCGATCATCCGCTCAATCCTTGGCCGCGGCGGCTGTATCTGCATGTACTGCGAGGGTGGCCGTTCGCGCAGCGGCCAGCTGGCCGACAAGCCAAAGTCGGGGATCGGCAGGGTCGCGCTGGAGAGCGGCGTGGTCGTGCTGCCGGTCGCCGTCTACGGCTCGCAGAAGGTACGCAACTGGAAGCGGTTGCAGCTGCCGAAGGTGATCGTCTCGTACGGCGAGCCGTTCCGTTACGAGATCGTCAAAAATCCGTCGCGCGAACAGCAGCAGGCGGCAGCAGACGAGATCTTTGCTGCGATTCGCGCGCTCTACGCCGAGCTGGAGTCGAGCGCCAGCGAGTAGTCGAGCCAGCTCGACCGTTTGGCGCCGATTCGGTCGTAGAGCTTCTGTGCGGGTTCGTTGCCCGGCGCCGTCTGCCAGCCGAGCGAGGCGGCGCCGTGCTCGCGCGCCTGCTGGGCGCAGGCTTCGATCAGCTGCGCGGCGACACCGCTGCCGCGCGCTTGCTGCGTGACGAACAGATCGTTCATCACGGCGAGCCGGGCGGCGTCGAGCGTCTGCCAGGTCCAGTAGATCGTCGCGAAGCCGACCGCCGTGCCGGCATCGTCGCGTGCGATTAGTTGGATTCCTTCACGCGCGGGGTCGGCGATCAGCGCCCGGCTGACCGCCAGTAGCGCCTCGTCGGCGGGGGAGACCTCGTAAAAGTCGCAGTAGCCGCGCAGTAGCCCAAGCAGCGCACTCAGGTCGCCCTCGGTCACCGTCGTGATCTCAAAGGTGCTGCTCAAAAGCCCATACTACGGCCGAGGATCTCGCGCATCACCTCATCGGTGCCACCACCGATCGGGCCGAGCCTGGCGTCGCGCACAGCACGCTCAATCCCGTACTCGACCATGTAGCCGGCGCCGCCGTGAATCTGCAAGCACTCGTCGGCCAGCTCAAAACAGTCGCGCTGCGTCTTCAGTTTTGCCATCGTCACCTCACGCGTCGCGTCATGACCTTCAGCGAACAGGCGCAGCGCGTGGTAGGTCAGCGCCCGCCCCGCTTCGATCGTTGTTGCCATCTGCGCAAACTTATGACGGATCGCTTGGAAGTTGCCGATCTTCCTGCCGAAGGCTTCCCGCTCGGTCGCGTAGGCCAGCGTCCGGTCGAAGACGTTCTGCATCGCAGCGACCGAGCCGAGCGACATCGCCAGTCGCTCCCACTGGAAGTTGGCCATGATCAACTTGAAGCCCTCGTTCAGGCCGCCGAGCAGGTTCGCCTCCGGCACGAAGACCTCGTCAAGTGCGATCAACGCCGTATCGGAGGCGTGCCAGCCCATCTTCTCCAGCTTTGAGGCGCTGTAGCCGGCCTGATCGGTGTCGACGATCAGGAATGAGATGCCGCCATGGCCGCCTGCGGCCGTCGTGCGGACCGCCATCACAACGAAGTCGGCGCGCACGCCGTTCGTGATGTAGCACTTCTCACCGCTTACGATCCAGCCGCCATCGACCGGCGTCGCGGTCGTCCGCAGCGAGGCCACGTCGGAGCCGGCGCCGGGCTCGGTGATCGCCAGCGCCGCGATCTTCGTGCCGGCGATCGACGGCACGACATAGCGCTGCTTCTGGTCGTCGCTACCGAACTTCCAGACCGGAGGAGTGGCGATCGCGACGTGCGCGCCAAGACCGGCCGCAACGCCGGCTGAGCCGCAGCCGGCCAGCTCCTCCGCCAAGACCGCTTCATGCAGGATGTCGCCGCCCTGGCCGCCAAACTCGACCGGCTTGCTCAGGCCGAAGAAGCCAAGCTCGCCCATCCGTGTGAAGCACTCGTTCGGAAACCAGCGCTCGCGCTCCCACTGGTCGGCATGCGGCGCCAGCTCGGCCGCGACGAAGCGGCGCAGCGACTGGCGCAGCTCCTCGTGCTCCTCTGTGAAGGGCGGCGTTATCCGCCGCGCCGACGGTTCGCCCGGCAGCCCTTTGGCGCCTATCTGCGGCTTAGAGGCCGTAGGAGCGGCCGATCACGTCAAGCATCACTTCATCGGTGCCGGCACCGATCCGGTTGAGCCGCATGTCGCGCCAAACGCGCTCGATGCCGTACTCCTTCATGTAGCCGGCGCCGCCGTGAATCTGCAAGCACTCGTCGGCCACTTCGCAGGCAGTCCGGGCCGAGAAGAGCTTCGCCATCGAGATCTCGCGCACCGGGTACTCGCCGTTCTGGAAGCGCCAAGCCGTCATGTAGGTGAGCTGGCGGGCAGCTTCGATCTTTGTCGCCATGTCGGCGAACTTGTGGCGAATCGCCTGGAAGTTGCCGATTTTGCGACCGAAGGCCTCACGCTCCATCGCGTACTCCAGCGTCTTGTCAAAGCAGCGTTGGGCGCCGGCGACGCAGCCTGCGGCGCCGATCAGCCGTTCGCCCTGCAGCTCCCACATGATGTGGTAGAAGCCCTTTCCGACCTCACCCAGCACGGCCGTTTCCGGCACGCGCACATCCTGAAAGGCCAACAGCGCCGTGTCGCTGGCGTGCATGCCGAGCTTTTCGAGCTTCTTTTCGCGGATCACGCCGGGCGCGTCCATCGGCACGAGGAAGAGTGTGAAGCCCTCGTAGCCGGCATCGGCATCGGTCTTTGTGACCAGCACGATCAGGTCGGCCCGGTGGCCGTTGGTGATGTAGGTCTTGGAGCCGTTGATCACGTACTCGTCGCCATCCTTGACGGCGCGCGTCTTGATCCCGGCAACATCGGAGCCGGCGTCGGGCTCGGTGATTCCAAGGCAGAGGATCTTCTCGCCCTTGATCGCCGGCACGACCCACTGCTGCTTCTGCTCCTCGGTGCCGAAGGCAAGGATCGGTGGCATCGCCATATCGGTGTGGACGGCAACCCCCATCGTCAAGCCGCCCGACTGCGCGTGCGTCATCTCCTCCGCCAGCACCAGTGATGTGTAGTAGTCGCCGCCCTGCCCGCCGTACTCTTCCGGCTTGTCAAGGCCCAGCAGGCCGAGCTCGCCCATCCGCGTGAAGACCGAGTCGGGGAAGGTTGTCTCCTCCCACTCTTCGGCGTGCGGTGCCAGCTCCTTTTGGGCGAAGTTACGGATCGACTCGCGCAGCTGCTCGTGCTCATCGGTGAAGATGAAGTGTGCGCGCTTCTGGTCGTAATCGGGCTTCAGGACCGGTGAGCCGGACGCCATTGCTGCTCCTTGATTGACGGGGTGTCTAACGGTACCGCGAATCGTACGGGCGGGCAGCGTCGGCCGATCGTGCGTAGCCTTTAGCGCGATGACCGACGAGATAGTTATCTACAGCGTTGAAAACAGGATCGCGACGATCGCGCTCAACCAGCCCGATTCGCGCAATGCTCTCTCTGACGCGCTGCTCGACGCGCTGCTCGCAGCCTTCGAGCGGGCGCGCGACGATGACGGTGTCCGCTGTGTGGTTCTTGCCAGCACGCACGAGCGCGTCTTCTCGGCCGGAGGCGACCTCGGCGGCTTCGCCGAAGAGCTGACCGGCGAGCAACGCTACGAGCGGCTGGCGCGGTTCCCGGCGCTCTTTGAACTGATCGGAACGCTCGGCAAGCCGACGATCTGCGCCGCGCGCGGCCACGTGCTCGCCGGCTCACTTGGGATTGCCTTGGCCTGCGACCTGGTCGTCGCCAGTGACGAAGCAACATTCGGAACGCCGGAGCTGAATGTTGGCGTCTTTCCGTTCATGATCATGGCGTTGATCTACCGCAACGTGCCGCGCAAGAAGACGACCGAGATGCTGCTGCTGAGCGAGCGGATCGACGCCGCTGAGGCTGAGCGGCTGGGGATCGTCAACAAGGTCGTGCCGCTGGCCGAGTTTGATGACGCCGTGAACGAGTGGGCGGTGAAGCTGGCCTCGAAGTCGCCGCTGCTGATGCGGATGGGCAAGGACGCAATCTGGAAGCAGCAGGATATGGAGCTGATGGCGGCGCTCGACTTCCTGCGCGGTCAGCTTGGCGAGGCGCTCGGCACGGAAGATATCCGTGAGGGAGTTAGCGCCTTCTTTGAAAAGCGCGAGCCGCAGTGGAAGGGGCGCTGAGCGGCGGCTTGCGCCGTAGTACCGTCTGAGCGATGACGACGAGTGATGCTGAAGAGACGACTGGAATCCTGCGGCCGCTGGCCGAGGATTTGGCAGCGCGCCGCGAGCGGGCAATGCTTGGCGGCGGACAGGAGCGGATCGACCGCCAGCACGCAGCCGAGAAGCTGACGGCGCGCGAGCGGATCGCCCTGCTGATTGACGAAGGAAGCTTCGTCGAGCTGGGGATCCACGGCGGTATCCACTACGCGGTCCGTGGCCTTGAGGACAAGGATGCGCCTGCCGACGGCGTTATCTGCGGTTACGGCAAGGTCGACGGCCGGATCGTCGCCGTCTGCGCCTACGACTTCACCGTGATGGCCGGTTCGATGGGAATGACCGGTGAGACGAAGGTCGGGCGGCTACGTAAGTTGGCGCTGACTAAGCGGATTCCGTTTATCTGGCTGCTCGACTCGGCCGGTGCACGGATCCAAGAGGCCGTCGGTTCGCTCTTCGCCGGCTCTGGCCATCTCTTCCGGGAGGAGGTCGTAATGAGCGGCGTGATTCCGCAGATCGCCGCGCTGATGGGCCCCTGCTCGGCCGGCACCGCTTACATTCCAGCGCTTGCCGACTTCGTGCCGATGGTCAAGGGTCGCGGCTCGATGGCGCTTGCCGGGCCGCATCTGGTGCGCGCCGCCGTCGGTGAAGACGTCACTCAGGAAGAGCTTGGCGGCTCACGGATCCACTGCCGCAAGTCTGGCGTCGGCGACCTTGAGGTTGAGTCCGACGAAGAGTGCATTGAGGCGATTAAGCAGTACCTCTCCTTCATGCCGACGAACTGTGAAGAAGCGCCGCCGATAGCGCAGTGCAGCGACCCAATCGAGCGGGCCGAGGAGGCGCTGCTCGACGCGCTGCCGCAGTCAAACCGCAAGCCGCACGACATGTACAAGATCATCGGCCAGATCGTCGACGATGGCGAGTGGTTTGACATGAAGCCGCAGTTCGCGAAGACGATCATCACCTGCTTTGCACGATTTGGCGGCAGGCCGGTTGGGATTGTTGCCAACCAGCCACGCCAGCTCGGCGGCATCCTTGACAACGACTCAGCCGACAAGGCGGCGCGCTTCGTCAACCTCTGCAACGCCTTTGGGATTCCGCTGCTCTTCCTGATGGATGTTCCAGGCTTCATGGTCGGCACGAAGGTTGAGGCCGAGGGGATTATCCGCCACGGCGCGAAGATGCTCTACGCCGTCGCCAACGCGACGGTGCCGAAGGTCACGGTGATCATCCGCAAGGCTTACGGGGCCGGCTACTTCGTGATGAACGGCAGCGCCTACGAGCCCGACCTGATCGTCGCCTGGCCGAGCGCCGAGATCAGCGTGATGGGGGCCGAAGGGGCGGTTGAGATCGTGATGCGCAAGCAGGTCGAGGAGGCCGACGACCCGGAGGCCAAGAAGAAGGAACTGATCGCCGCCTACCAGAGCCTGATCGATGTCTATATCGCCGCCAAGAACGGCATGATCGATGATGTGATCGACCCGCGCCAGACGCGCGAAGTGATCTGCCGCGGCTTTGAGATGGCATCGACAAAGCGGGTTGAGCGCCCCTGGAAGCGCAGCGGCGTCGTCCCGGTCTGATCGGATGGCAGCTGCCGATCAACCCGCAGTCGTTGGCCATTGGATCGATGGCGCTCCCGACGCCGGCGCGTCGCAGCGCTTTGGCGATGTCTACAACCCGGCGACCGGTGAGATCGCGCGGCGCGTTGCGCTTGCCGACAGCGCCGACGTTGATCGCGCCGTAGCGGCGGCGCGAGCCGCATTCCCGGCCTGGGGCGGCGCCTCACTGGCTAAGCGCCACGCCGTGATGTTTGCCTTCCGTGAGTTGCTGTTCTCCCGCGCCGGCCAGTTGGCGGCGCTTGTTACAGCCGAGCACGGCAAGACGCTCGACGACGCCCGCGGCGAAGTTCAGCGCGGCCTTGAAGTAGTCGAGTTTGCCTGTGGCATCGCCCACCTGATGAAGGGTGAGGCGAGCGAGCAGATCTCAACCCGCGTTGATTCCGCCAGCTACCGCCAGCCGCTTGGCGTTGTCGCCGGGATCACGCCGTTCAACTTCCCGACGATGGTGCCGATGTGGATGTTCCCGATCGCACTGGCATGCGGCAACTCGTTCATCCTCAAGCCGAGCGACCGCGATCCGTCTGCGTCACTAATGATCGCTGAGCTGCTAGCCGAGGCCGGCCTCCCAGGCGGCGTCTTCAGCGTCGTTCAGGGCGACAAGGACGCCGTCAACGCGCTGCTAGTTCACCCTGAGGTTGACGCAATCTCATTCGTCGGTTCAACACCGATCGCCCGCCACGTCTACGAGACGGCAACGGCTCACGGCAAGCGCGTTCAGGCGCTCGGCGGCGCCAAGAACCACGCTCTCGTGCTGCCTGACGCCGACATTGATGTCGCCGCCGACGCGATCGCCTCAGCCGCCTTTGGCAGCGCCGGGCAGCGCTGCATGGCGATCTCGGCCGTAGTCAGCGTTGGCGAGCAGACAGGCGACGCGCTGGCCGCCGCGATCGCCGAGCGCGCCCGCGCGCTGACGGTCGGCGCCGGCATCACTGAGGGGACCGAGATGGGGCCGGTAATCACAGCTCAGGCGCGCGAACGCGTCGCTTCATACGTTGAGGCTGCCGCCGGCGAAGGGGCCGAGCTGTTGGTCGACGGCCGCGAGTTGGTTGTTGAAGGTCACGAGCAGGGCTTTTTCATCGGAGCGAGCGTCGTTGACCGCGTCACGACGCAGATGAGCTGCTACCGCGATGAGGTCTTCGGCCCGCTGCTGGTGATGTTGCGCGCCGAATCGTTTGACGCCGGCCTTGAACTGATCAACGCCAATCCTTACGGCAACGGCGCCGCGATCTTCACCGCTGACGGCGGCGCGGCGCGCGAGTTCCGCACCCGTGTGCAGGCCGGAATGGTTGGTATCAACGTGACGATCCCGGTGCCGATGGCCTACTTTTCATTTGGCGGCTGGAAGGATTCGCTGTTTGGCGACCTGCACGTCTACGGCCGTGAAGGCGTTCTCTTTTACACGCGTGGCAAGGTCGTCACGGAGCGCTGGCCGCAGCGCGCTCAAGGTGTCGATTACGGATTCCGAGTCCAGTCCTAAGGGCGATATGTCAAAAGATGACCCAGTTGTAATTACCTGCGCGATCTCCGGCTCGATTGCCAACCGGGAGCAGTGTCCGGCGATCCCCTACACGCCGGCCGAGTATGGCGCAGAGGCGCGCAGGATCGTCGACGAGGGTGGCGTGATGATCCACATCCATGCCCGCACAGTTGACGGTGTGCCGTCATACGAGATCGAGGATTTTGCCGCGATAACGGAGGCGATTCGCGGCGCCGTCGACGACGTGATCATCAACTATTCGACCGGCACGGTCGGTGTGTCGATCGAGAAGCGCGTCGCCTATCTGGAGGCGCTGAGGCCGGAGGTCGCGGCGCTGAACATGGGGTCGATGAACTACGCGAAGTATTCGAAGTCGCGGAAGGAATTTGTCTTCAAGACGGTCTTTGAGAACTCGTTTGACGAGATCATCGAGCTGTTGACGGCGCTCAACGCAAATGCCATCAAGCCGGAGCACGAGTGCTTTGACATCGGCCACGTCGGCAGCCTCCACCCGCTGGTCGACATGGGGCTGCTGAAGGCGCCGCTGCACATTGACTTTGTGATGGGCGTGCTCGGCGGGATTCCGGCCAGCAAGTCGAACATGGCAGCGATGGTCGACAACATGCCCGATCAGAGCCACTGGGGCGTCGTCGGTATCTCACGCGCTCAGTGGATGCTGATCGAGGCGGCGCTCGATCTTGGCGGCTCGATCCGCGTCGGCCTTGAAGACAACCTTTACCTGCCGAGCGGCGAGATGGCGTCGTCGAATGGTGATCTGGTTGCCGTCGCGCGCCAGATGACTGAGGCCGCCGGCCGCCGACCGGCAACGATCGCCGAGGCCCGCGGCCTGCTCGGCCTGCCCACGCCGGGAGCCTGAGGCCGGGGTATGGCGCTGCCGCTCGAAGGGCTCCGCGTACTTGACTTTTCGCGCTTGCTGCCGGGCCCGTTCTGCTCGCTGCTGCTGGCTGACTGCGGAGCCGACGTGATCAAGGTTGAGGACACCGGGGTCGGTGATTACGCGCGCTGGGCCGGCCCGTTCCACGAAGGTGTTGAAAAGTCGGCCGGCGGCGCGCTCTTCCTAGCGCTGAACCGCAACAAGCGCTCGATTCGGATCAACCTGAAGAGCGACGAGGGGCGCGAGCTGCTGCTGCGCCTGGCGCGCGACGCCGACGTTGTGCTGGAAAGCTTTCGCCCTGGCGTGCTCGACCGGCTAGGCGTCGGCTACGAGGCTTTGAAGGCTGAGAACAAGGGAATCGTCTACTGCGCGATCAGCGGCTACGGGCAGGACGGGCCGCTCGTTGATCGCGCCGGCCACGACATCAACTACCTCGCAACTGCAGGCTTGCTTGGGCTGACCGGCGACGTCGACGGCCCGCCGGTGCAGTCGGCAACGCAGATCGCTGACATCGGTGCCGGCTCGCTGATGGCGGCCTTCGCGATTCTTGCCGCGCTGCGCGAGCGGGATCGCTCCGGCGAGGGGCAGATGATCGACATTTCGATGACCGACGGCGCCTTCGCTTGGGCGATCGTGCCGGCAGCTGAGTTGCTGGCCGGGGGCAAGCCGCCGCGCCGCGGCGAGGGGCCGCTGGCCGGCGGATTGATCTGCTACCGCCCGTACCGCTGCGCCGACGGCTGGGTCTCATTCGGTGCGTTGGAGCCAAAGTTTTGGAAGCTGTGGTGTGAGGGGACCGGTCACGAGGAGCTGCTCGACCAGCAGTTCGAGCAGCCAGGCACTGAGGCGCACAGGAAGGTCGAAGCGGTCTTCGCGCAGCGAACGCGCGAGCAGTGGGGCCAGTTCGGCGCGCAGTACGACTGCTGCGTCGAGCCGCTGCTAGAGATTGAGGAGGCGTTGGAATCGGAGCTCGCGAAAGCGCGCGGCATGGTCGTCGGGCTGACGCAGCCGGGTGCCAGCAAGCCGGTCCGCGCTGTCGGCAGCCCGCTGGCCTTTTCGCGCACGCCGGTCGATACCGACCGCCTGCCGGCGCCGTCGCTGGGCGAGCACACGGCTGAGCTGCTTGCCGAGGCTGGCTACGACGAAGCACAGATCACTGCGCTTGAAGCGAGCGGCGCGATCGGCGGTCTTGAGGCTGACGGGGGTGGTTCATTCCTCAGCTGAGCGCAGTTACCAACGGGCGTCGTGACGTTCGATAACGCCGAAGCCCTCGCTTAGCGTTATGCCGCCCGGCAGTGTGCCGGTGAAGCAGCCGAAGGGCTGGCGGTAATCGCTGAGGATGATCTTCAAGTCGTCACGGTTGGCGCGTTCGGCCTCGGCACTGAAGGCCAGCGATTCGGCTTGGCCGGGGAAGCTGACGCTGTCAAGGTCGGCTGGAATCTGGGCTGGCGGTAACTCGCTGGCAACCCCGTCAAGCCAGATTGTTCGCTCGCTGCCATGGGCGGCGTCATGGACACCGGTGACGATGTTCCAGGTCAGAGCTCTGCCAGCCTGATCGCGGCCGACGCCAGCCGACCAGCTCCACGAGGTTTCGCGCGCGTGGTACCCGGCCGTCTCGTCGATCAGCCCGGCGCACTCGATCCGTTGCTCGCGGCCGCCAGCGTTAACTGTGCCAACCGCGATAACCGGCAGCTTGCGCGTCCAGATGTACGAGTCGCCGTGGCGGCTGACGACCTCGACCGGCTCGCCCGCCGGTTGCAGCAGCAGATCAATCGCGACCTTTCTTCCGCGGACGCTGAGGCGGCCGTTGTCGACGGCGACGAGGCGGCTCGTGAACTTCGTCTGTTCAACGAGCTCGCCGCTGGCTCGGTCGAGTACCGCCCAGAAGGCCTGCGGAATCCCACCAATCCTGACTGTTGCCGCGCAGAGCATCAGCTGCTCGCCGTAGATCCCGACATAGCTCCAGCGCTTCAGTGGGCGCCGCCCGCGCAGCAGCGCCATCCGCGCCGGCGGCAGCGCAAACCCCTCCGGGCGGAGGCTGCCGTCGCTGCGCAGCGGAAGTTGGTCGAGGTCCACAACGACGAAGCTACCGGACGCGGCTATTCTTGCCGTCGCTTGCATGTAGCCGCCGTTCAGATGACCGCGACGCCCGACCTTGCGACGAATATCGCGAAGGCCGATGCTTTCGTGCGCGAAGCGGCTGGCGATGGCGCCAGCCTGGTGCTGCTGCCGGAGTGGTGGGCGGCCGGTGGCACGCCCGAGCAGCAGCGCGCCGCCGCGCAGGACCTCGAAGGCGATGCAATCTCCTGGGCTTCAGCGACCGCGGCCGAGCTGGCAATCGACCTGATCGCCGGTTCGGTCGCCGAATCGGTTGAAAGCGGCGGCAAGCTGCACAACACGACCGTCCACATCGGCCCGGATGGCCGGCGGCGCGCGGTCTACCGCAAGATCCATCTGTTCGATGTCGATGTTGAAGGCGTCAGCTACCGCGAATCTGATGACCAAGTGGCTGGCGAGCAGCCGGTCTGCAGCGTCGCCGCCGACGGTACGGTGATCGGCCTAAGCATCTGTTACGACCTGCGTTTCCCTGAGCTCTACCGGCTGCTGGCCGTCGCCGGCGCCAAGATAATCGTCGTTCCGGCCTGCTTTACGCGACGCACGACGGCCGATCACTGGCCGACGCTGCTGCGCGCACGGGCGATCGAAAACCAGTGCTTCGTGATCGCCGCAAACCAAGTCGGCGAACGCGCACCGGGGGTCGAGTCCGGCGGGCACTCAATGATCATCGATCCGTGGGGAGCAGTTCTGGCGCAGGCAGCCGACGCGCAGGTAACAATCAGCGCCGACCTTGACTTCGAGCTACTTGATCAGATCCGCCGTGAGCTGCCCTCGCTGGCAGCGCGCCGGCCGGGGGCCTACGTGACCCCTCTCCGGGAGCAGTGCTGATGGCAACCTCGGGCTCCCGGCAGGCGACCGACAAGCGCCGCCAGATCCTTGACGGCGCCGTCCGCGTCTTTGCACGCGAAGGCTTTCATCGCTGCCGCGTCGCCGACATTGCTGATGAGGCAGGCGTCGCCTACGGCCTCGTCTATCACTACTTCAGTTCGAAGGATCAGATTCTCGACACTTTGTTCCTTGAGCGCTGGGATCTGATGCTTGAGGAGATTGCGCGCGTTGACAAGCAGCAGCTACCGGCGCGCGACAAGCTCGCCGCCGTGGCCGGCTTCATCGTTGACTCCTATCGCCACGACCCCGACCTGATGAAGGTGATCATCGTTGAGGTGACGCGAGCCGCCAACTCGTTTGGGCGCAGCCACCTTGAGAAGATCCGCGAGGCCTACCAACTGATCGCCGTGATCATCGCCTCGGCCCAGGCCAGCGGCGAGTTTCGCGATGACGTAACGCCGACCTTCGCGGCGATGGCCTTCTACGGCACGGTCGAGCAGGTGCTAACGGGCTGGATATTTGATCTTCTGCCCGACGCCGGCGATGACTACGACGAGGCCAAGAGCTTCATCGTTAGCACGATCTGCGACGGGCTTGAACCGCGCTAACGGTTGCCTAGCGCGGCCGGGCGCTTGCGGTTTGTCGCCCGTGGTGCGCTAACGTCCGCGCCGATGGACAACGAAATCGCCAAACGGCTCGCATGGATGGGCTTCGTCGCCGCGCTTGAAGCGCTCGCAAGCATTGCCGCGCTGCGTTTGGCGGCCTTCCTCTGGCAGCGCTTCCTCGATGAAGACCCGCCGGCGTGAGCAGCGATCCGACCCAGCCACCGGTGATCCCCGGCCCGCGCAGCGGCGTTTCGCCGACTGCCGGTCAGGCCGCTGCGCCGGCCTACGAGCCGACGCTGCAAAGCGCGCCGCCTTATTCACCACCGGCCTTCGAACCGGCTAGTAGCGAGCGCTCGATCGTTGAGCAGCGGCCTGAGATTCTGATCGGCTTGGCAACTGTCGGCGGCTTCGTTGTCGCGCAGCTGCTCGGCCGGATCAGGGGGCGCTAGGCAATGAGCAGCGAACCTGGGCCCAACGAAACTGCTCTTGCTCAGGCGATCCAGCGCGTCACCGCCGACATGCGTGGCCTCGTCCAAGAAGAGCTCGAACTGGCGAAGCTCGAGCTGAAGACGAAGGCCGCTGTCTTTGGCCGCGGCAGCGTGATCGGTATCGCAGCCGGCGTCTTCCTCGCCGGCGCGCTGCTGCTGATCATTCAAGGCGCCAGCTGGCTTGCTTGGTATCTGCTGTTCCCAGAGCAGACATTCTTCTGGGGCTTCTTCCTGGTCGCTTTCCTGCTGATTCTCTGCGCCGTAATCGTCGGCTTGATCGCCGCCAAGCTGCTGAGGAAGGCAAAGGCTCCGGTCCCTGATCAGGCGCTCGCTGCAGCCCGTCAGACAAAGCAGACAATCAGCGAGCAGGCACATCTGATGGGTGAGCAGGCGCGCGAGGCAGCGGTGCTGCCCCAGGAGGATCGCCAATGAGCCCGGCGCAGACCACCGATCAGCTGCGCGCCTCAATCGCTCAGCGCCAGAGCGATCTTGCCGGTTCGCTGACCGAGCTGCGCCGTGAGGTCGTCTCGCTTGCCGACTGGCGCAGTCAGGTCAATCGCCACCGGCCGAAGGTGCTGGTCGGGGCAGTGATTGCCGGCTTTGTGATCGGCGGCGGGATCGCCGCGCTGATCGGCCGCCGCCGCTACTAGGGCTCGAGCAGCGCCGGGGCGATCCCCGAAACGCCGAGCACGCCGGGCCCGGCGTGGGTGCCGATCACGGGGCCGATCTCGGTGCAGAGCAGCGGATCATGACCGAAGATCTCGCGGCCTCGCTGAACCATCTGCTCGGCCAGCTCGGGCACTTCGATGTACTGCACAATCCAGGCTGTAGCGCCGGCTTCCTTGCGCTCCTCCAGCAGCTCGACCATCCGCTCGAAGGCGCGGCGGTTGGTGCGAACTCGCTCGACCGGCTTGATCTCATCTTCGAATGTCAGGATCGGTTTGATCTTCAGTGCGCTGCCAAGCCAGGCCTGCGCTGCGCCGATCCGTCCGCCCCGTCGCAGGTACTCCAGCGTGTCGACCGAGAACCAGATCCTTACGTTGTCGACGGCCTCCAGCGTGCGCGCTTTTACGGCCTCAAGATCGCGCCCGCCACGTGCCGCGCTGGCCGCTGCTAGGACGATCGCCGCCAGCCCGCCGGCGGCGCTGCGCGAGTCGATCACTTCGATCGTCCGCTGCGACCCGGCTGCGGCGAGCTGCTCGGCCGCCTGACTCGCGCTGTCGCAGGTTCCTGAGATGCCGGCGCCGATGTGAACCGAGACGATGTCGTAGCCCTCAGCGACCAGGGGCTCGTAGACGGCCATGAAGTCGCCGGGCGAGGGTTGCGAGGTTGTTGGCAGATCGCTGCGCGTACGCAGATCTTCGTAGAAGGCGTGGAAGTTTGGCATATCTGCTTCACGCGTCAGCGAGTCACCGTCTTTTACGTAGAGGCTGACCTGATGAATCCCGTACTCGGCGATCAGTTCGCGCGGCAGGTAGTGGGTGGAGTCGGTGACAACGGCGACAGGCACCCGGTGAGCCTATTACAAGCGCGTTACTCTCGGCCTGTGGTCACGCTCTACCGCTGCCCTGCCCCGACCGATCAGCTCTGCGCCTGCGGCCGCGTGGCGCGTGAGCTAAAGGCGTTGGGGATTGAAAACGAGCAGCTGCGCGTGCCGTGGCGCAAGAGCGGACGCCGCGAAGTTCAGCAGCTCAGCGGCCAGCGCACTGTGCCACTGCTGGTGATTGACGGCGAGGCGATCTGCGATTCACGCCGGATTGTCGATCACCTGCGCAGGGTCGGCGGAGTTATCGCCGGCAACCCCAGTCGAGGCTAACGTGGTCAGCCGAGACGGTTTTCGATTTGCAGCGGCGGCGCTGATCCGGGAGCGGCGCTCTCTGGCAGCGGTTCGGCGGTGCTTGTTGCTGGCGCGCCGAGCACGGCCGCCAGCTCGCCACTCTGATACATCTGGCCGACGATGTCGGCGCCGCCAACCAGCTCGCCGCGGACAAACAGCTGCGGGATTGTCGGCCAGTTGGACAGCGATGAGAGCTCCTGACGGATTCGCGGGTCGGCCAGCACGTCGACCGCTGCGAACTGGGTTTCGGTCGCCGTCAGGGCGGCGCAGACTCGGGCCGAGAAGCCGCACATCGGCTGCTCTGGTGTTCCTTTCATGAAGAGAATCACTTCGTTTGAGCTGATTGAGTCGGCGAGTGTCTCGCGCAGTGGGTTGTCGGGCTGGTCTGTCATTGAGTCTCCGTTGTCAGTGCGAGTGCGTGGATGCTGCCGCCAAGTTCACCTTCGTCAAAGATTGAGTAAACGACCCGATGCTGCTCAACCAAGCTAAGGCCGGCAAAGTTGCTGGCGACGACGCGCGCCGTGAAGTGCACCTCGTCGTCGCTGCTGACCTCGGCCTGGGCACCTGGGATTCCAGCTTCGATTCGTTGCTTCACTTCGGTCGCCGTTGGCATCAAGAGACAGGGTAGAGCACCGCTATACTTCGTGGCATGACGACAACCACCGAAGTCACATTCAACGTAAAGGGGATAGTTCTCAGCGAGCTTGGCGCGGCCAAGATGCACGAATACCTTGACGCGGAGAGCGCCGACGTTGCCGTTTCCGGCCTGCGGCTTGGTGTCAAGGGTGGCGGCTGCTCCGGCTTCCAGTATCAGCTGGCTTTCGACCAGCAGCGCGATAGCGACATCGTCTTTGAGGATCGCGGCCTGAAGCTGCTTGTCGATCCGAAGGCCCTCGCTTACGTCGATGGCTCGGAGGTCGACTATGTTGAATCGCTGCAGGGTGCTGGCTTCCAGATCAACAACCCCAATGTCGTTGCCTCCTGCGGCTGCGGTACTTCGTTCCAAATCAAGGACGAAGAGACCGAGCCGGTCAGCGCTCTTTAGCGACCGGGAAGCCGCTCAGTCGTCGCTCTTATCGAGCGACCACCAGATCACGCGGCAGGCCGCTGTGCGGTGCGGGCGCCAGCTTTCGGCGATTGTTTCGAGCGCCGCGCGGTTGGGCAGCTTCTCTAGGCCGTACGACTGCTGCACGCCCTTGCGGATCGCCAGATCACCCCAGGCCAGCACGTCGGGGCGACCCAGCTGGAAGATCAGGAACATATGAGCCGACCATTCGCCGATGCCACGCACCTGCGTAAGTTCGGCAATCACCTGATCATCCGGCAGCTCGGCGATCCGGTCGAGCTCCAGCGCGCCCGAATCAACCTGTTCGGCCAGTGAGCGCAGGTACGAAGTCTTGGCGCGCGACAGGCCGACCGCAGCGCGCAGCTCTTCCGGGTCGTCGGCCAGCACCTGCTGTGGCGTTGGCGGCCGCCCGTCAAAGCGGTCCAGGAGCCGCTGCCAAAGAATCTCGACAACGTGGTTTGACAACTGCTGGCCGACGATTGAGCGGACCAGCGCCGCGTAGTGCTCGCGCTCACGGTCGCCTTCTTCGACCAACAGCACGTCGTGGCGTTGAAGCAGGCGGGCGAGCACCGGGTCGCTCTGCGCCAGATGGGCGCGGACGGCTGCATCCTCGCCGCTGCTCACAGCGCTACGGCTGGCCGGTGACTGCACCGGGGACGCCGGTGTTGGTCGAATACTTCGGCTGCAGTTTCATCTCAGGGCGGAAGGCCTGGACGGCCTGCGCGACGGCGATGGCAGCCTCGGCGTAGCCGGTCGCAATCAGCTTCAGTTTGCCCTCGAAGGTCGTTATGTCGCCGCAGGCCCAGATCCGCTCGAGCGCTGTTTGGCAGGTGGGCGAGACGCAGATCGCACCCTTTTCAATCTCAAAGCCCCAGTCCTTCAGCGGCCCGAGCGCTGTCTTGAAACCGAGCTGCGGCAGGATCGTGTCAACCTCAATCTCGATCTCCTCGTCGGTTTCGGAATGGAACAGTCTGACCGCCTCGATCGCGCCGCTGCCGATGACCTCGCGGATCTGGAAAGGGACGTGCAGCGCGAGATCGCCCGATTCGACCGCTGCGGTGACCTCGCTGACCGTCGCCTCGTGTGCACGGAAGCCCTCGCGCCGATGCGCCAGCGACAGGTGATCGGCAGTGCCGAGCAGGTTCACAACCCAGTCCAGTGCGCTGTCGCCGCCGCCGATGATCAGCACGCGCTTGCCAGCAAACTCCTGCTTCGAGCCAACCACGTAGTGGACGCCGCGACCTTCCCACGGGCCAAGGTCATAACCGGGCAGCTTCTTTGGCTCGAAGGCGCCGTGGCCACCGGCGATGATCACGGCGCGTGAACGCAGCTCGCCGCGGTCGGTCTGTAAGACGACGAGGCGATTGTCACCCTCGCCCTCCCAGCTGACGCTCTGCGCCGTTATCTCAAGGTGGACCGGCACATCGAACTGATCGAGCGTCTGGCGGCGGTGGTTTTCAACCAAGTCCTTGGCAAGAATGCGCGAGTGGCCGGGAACGTCGAAGATCCACTTCTCTGGGTAGAGAGTCGTTAGCTGGCCGCCGACCTGCGGCAGTGAATCGATAATCCTCGAGCTCGACTCGCGCATTCCGGCCCAGAAGGCGGCCGATAGGCCGACCGGTCCGGCGCCGACGATCGTGATGTCGCGCACTTCGGAAAGGTCGTGCTCCGGCGGGGTGTGATGGATGTGGTTCATGCCGACAGCGCGCCGGCGGAGATCGGCTCTCCGTCGAGCGCGATCAAGGCCCGCTCGACCGATGTCCGCATGCAGGTGAAGCTGGGCGTGTCGCGCTCGGTGTATGCGGAAGCCTCTGTTGCGCGCAGCTTGTGAACAAGATCCATGAACAGACCAGCATCATCGGTGTCGAAGGCGACGATGAACTCCTGATCGTCAAGCCCGAAGGAGTAGCTGGTGTGGTTGTCAACGCCCTCGGCAGCCTTGCCGACCTTGATGTGCTCCTGCATCACGCGCCAACGCTCCTCGGCCGGCAGCATGTACCAGTCGCGGCGCTTCACGAACGGGTAGATGAAAACGTACTTGCCGCGGAACGGGCGCGGTGCAAAGCGGACGTCGTCGGAGTACTCAGAGCCTTTGCGCATCCCAAGGTAGGCGTAGGGCGTCGTGCACCACTTCATCAGGCCGCTCTGGCCGAGCACGACGCCAAACTCGTGAACGCGGTCAAGGTTTTCGCATTCGATCGAGATCATCAGGTCGCAGTCACCGCGGATCCCGACCAGCGAGAAGGCCTGCAACAGGTGGTCGGAGCCAAAGTCCTCGCAGGCCGCGAGGAACTCCTGCTTGTCGGCCAGTCGTTGCGCTGGCTCGAGTCGCTTCCATGACGGATCGACCTGAAGGAATGTGTATTTGACGAAGTGGCGCATGAGCTGGCTGGTGCCTTATCTAGAGGGTAACGGGCGACGGTTTGCGGCCGCCGCCCGTCCAGTGGTCAGAATAGTGGCGATGGCTCTTCTAAACAGGTTGTCGGCGCCGCTTGCAGTGCTCGCTGCGGCGCTCGCAATCCTCCTCTGCTCGCCGCTGGCGGCGCAGGCCTCGGCGGCGCCGCTGGCGTCCAGCGCGCCGCGCGTGCTGATCGTCCTGCTGCCCGGCGCGCTGCCAGGCGGTGCGCCGCAGCAATCACCGTTTGAACGGATCGTCGCGCAGCAGGGGCTGTCGATCGGGCTGAGTAGCGCCACGCAGGGCCGCTACGTAGCTAGGCAGGCGCTGCTCGACATCTCACAGGGGACGCGTGTTTCGCTCTCGACCTACAGGCCTGAGCTGCCGCCGGAGCTGGTGCTGGTCGCTGACAAGCGCGGCGGCTACTTCCAGGGCTGGATGGAAGTCAACCGGCGCGCCGCCAACGCTCCGGCGGCGGTTCGACCGGGGCTGCTGGCGCAGTCGGTGCCTGGCGGCGCTGGTTATGCCGGTGTTGGTGGCGGGGGGGTTGACGATGCGATCGTCGCCGCCGACCGCGCCGGCCGTGTTGCCCGGATCTCGCTTGGCAGCTCAGCGACCGTCGCTGAGCGCGCTCAGAACCTGCTGGCCGAAAAGTCGCTGGTTGTTGTCTCGTTGCCGCGTGGTCGGCCTGGTGATCAGGCGTTGGCGAAACTGACCGCCGGGCGCCCGCCGCGTGAGCTGTTGATCGTGATGCGCTCGCCGCCGCAATTGCGCGCCGCGCAGCTGCTGCCGGTCGGTATCGCCGGGCTCGGGGCGCCCGGCACGCTGACCTCGTCGACCACCCGCCTTGACGGAATGATCGCCGGCATCGACCTGCTGCCAACGACGCTCGACTGGCTCTCTCTCGGTGTCCCAGGTGTTGTCAGCGGCCAGCCGATCGAAAACCTGCCCGGGCGCGACCCGGATGCCCTGCTGGCACTGAAGGCGCGGCTGCAGGTCGTCGGCGAGCGGCGCTTCCCGGCGCTTTGGGCGCTGCTCGGCGGCTGGCTGATCCTGACTCTCAGCGCCACGCTGATCGCCGACCGGCGCGGCCTGCGCTGGTCGATGCGCAGCGGCGCGCTGGCCGTCTTCTGGCTGCCGTCGATGCTGCTGCTGACGGCCGCAATCGCACCCTCAATGACGGTCGAGATCCTGATTGTTGTGGTGGGCGCGCTGCTGCTCGGCGCCGTCACCGACCGTTTGATCGCCTGGCCGAGGGCGCCGGCGCTGCCTGCGGCGGTTGCCGTCAGTGCCTATCTGGTGGACCTGGTCTTTGGCTCGCCGCTGATTATCCGCTCGCTGCTGGGCCCCAACCCGCTCTTTGGATCGCGCTTCTATGGGATCGGCAATGAGCTTGAATCGTTGTTGCTGGCGCTGGCGCTGATTGGGCTTGCGGCGCTCTGGTATGGCCGCGGCCGCTCACGCCAGGCGGCGGCAGTGTTCGCCGGCGTCGGGTTGGTGCTGGCAGCGGCGATTGGTTCGGCCCGGCTTGGCGCCGACGTCGGCGGCGTGATGACCGTCGCCGCCGGTTTTGGCGTAGCGACCGTTCTGATGTTGGCCGGACGGCTGACGGCGCGCACGATCGCGCTGCTGCTGCTGGCGCCGCTTATCGCGCTGCTGCTGCTGGCGGCGCTCGACCTGTTGACCGGAGGCGATTCGCACTTCACGCGGACCGTCCTGCGGGCCGACGGCCCTGGCGAATGGTGGGAGATCTTCGCGCGCCGCTTTGAGCTTGCCGGCCGCGGCCTGATCCGTGGCTTGATGCCTGTCGCGACGCTGATCGCGGCGCTGACCGTGGCACTCGGAATCGTTCGCCGTGAGCGTGTGCTGGCACCGGTCAACGGCGACGCCGGCTGGCGGGCCGGGTTGGCTGGCGCTGTCGCGGTCGGCGTCTTCGGCGCGTTGTTCAACGATTCCGGCCCGATGCTGCTGCTCTTTGCGACCTTTGTCGCGCTTTGCGGCGTTATTTATCTGCGCGGCGACGCGCGGCTCGCCGACCCCGCGCCGCGCTAGGATTGGGGCTCGATGCGGATCGCAATTGTCTCCCCTTACTCGTGGAGCTACCCCGGTGGCGTCGCGAGGCACATTGAAGCGCTAGCCGAGGCTCATCGCGAGGCCGGCCACGAGGTGCGGATCCTGACGCCGTATGACCCGCCCGATCAGCGCAGCACCCGTCTGCACGCCGGCGCCGCGCCGCAGGCCCGTCAACTGGATGGCCACATGGTTGACCTCGGCCGCACGGTCGGTATCCGCGCCAACGGCGCGGTCTCGAATATCTCGCTGCTGGGGAGCGGCGTTCAACGGCTCACCCAGAGCCTCGCTGAAGGCGACTTTGACGTTGTTCACATCCACGAGCCGGTCGTCCCGCTGGTCAGTTGGATGGCGCTGAACTGCCGCGACACGGCGCTCGTCGCGACCTACCACACATATGCCACTAACCGTTGGTCGCACGGGATCGGCAATCTGTTCGGGGCGCGGCGGCGGATGCAGCGGCTGAACGCTCGGATTGCGGTCTCGCAGGCGGCTTCGTGGACGGCGCGGCGCTTCTACGGGGGCCGCTACAGCGTGATCGCGAACGGGGTCGAGCTGCCCGATCGCGGCGCGCCGGTCAAACGGCGCGGCGAGGCCGGCGCGCTGAAGCTCGTCTTCGTCGGTCAGGCCGTTGAACGTAAAGGGCTGCCGGTTCTGCTGGCGGCCTTCGAAGGGCTGCGCGACCACTGCAGCGCCGAACTGATAATCATTGGCGCCGGCGAGCAGGATGTGGCACCGCTGCTGATCGATCCGCGCGGCGTCACCGTCGCCGGACTGGTCGACGACGGTGAGAAGCAGCGCCTGCTGGCCGAAGCAGATGTGCTCTGCGCTCCGTCGCTCGGCGGCGAAAGCTTTGGCATGGTCCTGACCGAGGCCTTTGCGGCCGGAACCCCGGTCGTTGCCAGCGACATCGCCGGCTACCGCGATGTTGTCAGCGATGGCTGCAACGGATTGCTTGTAGCTCACGGCGATCCTCAGGCGCTGGCCGAGGCTCTGCGTGGACTGGCGCTCGACCCTCAGCGTCGCGCAGAGCTGAGCCGCGGCGCCGCTGACAGCGCCGCCGAGTTTGCTTGGCCGCTGATCAGTGCTGCCACGGTCGATGTTTACGAGCAGGCGATCGCCGCGCACGCTGCGCAAGTGGCGGCGAGCGCCCGCGCTGAGCGGCTGACGGCCGATGGGCTTCCGCCGGTTGCGGCGCAGCGGCTGGCGACGATCGAGCCGGAGCCGCCCGGCGGCTGGCGCCGTGCCCGGATCCGCAGCGCAGCGCGCCGCTTGGCGCTCGGGCTGGCAGCGGCCCTTACGATCGGCCTTGCACTGGTCGCGCTGGAAAAGATCGGCGTCGATCGAGTGATCGCCAGCCTGTTGCAGTCGAGCCCGGCGTGGGTGCTTGCGGCGGTCGCTGTGATGGCCCTCTCAATGGTTCTTCGCGCCGTCTCCTGGCATGCGATCCTGCACGCCGCGCTGCCCGACCGGGTGCTCAGCCAGCTCGACACGTTCCGCGCAACGGCAATCGGCGTCTTGATGTCGGCGACGCTTCCGGCCCGGCTTGGCGAGCCGGCGCGAGCGATCGTTATCTCTCGCCGCGCCGGGCGCCCGCGCGAGACGATGCCGGCAGTTGTCGGCACGCTTGTCTCGCAGACGCTGCTGAACGTGGTGGCGTTGGTAATCCTTGGCGTGATCGCCTTCTCCAGCGTGCCGATCTTCGACCAGCGCCACGGTGCGCTGGTCCTCTTTGTGCTCGCCCCGGTCGTGCTGCTGGCGGCAGTGCTGATCGTCCCGGCTGTCCTGGCGGCTAGCTCCGGTGAGCGGTTCGGCCGCACCCGTGCCGTCGTTGGCCCTGTGCTGGCGGCGGCCCGTCAGGTCCGCGGCGGGATGCGCGTCTTCCTTCAGCCGAGGGCCGGGGCGCTGGCCTTGGCGGCGCAGCTTTGCGCCTGGGCGCTGCAGTTGCTGGCCTGTTACCTGCTGCTGCTGGCGATTGGGCTTGACGGCCGCACCGGGATCGGCGCCGCTGCCGCGGTCCTGCTGGCCGTCAACGTCACGGCGCTGGTGCCAGCGACGCCGGCCAACGTTGGTGTTTTCCAAGCGGCCTGCGTCGCAGTGCTTAGCGGTGCCTACGGCGTCAGCACAGCCGACGCGCTTGGCTACGGCATTGTGCTGCAGGCAGTTGAGGTTACGACAGCCGTGATTCTGGGTATTCCGTCGCTGCTCGGCGAAGGTTTGAGCTGGCGCGACGTGCGGCTGCGCGCGCTGCATTCAACTCCTGTCCGCCTCAGCCCTGTCGCTGGCCGGCCGGAGCGCAGCGCAAGCGGCGCGTAGGAGGCAGCCGCTGCGCGGCGAATCCCTGCCAATGACCGCTGCCTGGGTTTACATGCTGCGCTGCCGCGACGGCAGCCTTTACACAGGCTGGACGAACGACCTGCCAGGGCGGCTCGCGGCGCACGGCGCCGGCACTGCCAGCCGCTACACGCGCAGTCGACTGCCGGTCGAATTGGCTGTCGCCTTTGAGATGGAGGATCGCAGCGCCGCGCAGAAGGAAGAGGCGCGGATCAAGCGCCTGCCGCGGGCCGAAAAGCTTGCCTTAATCGGTTAACCGGCGACCGGTGCTTCGCCGCTCTCGTCCACCAGTTCGGGCGGATCTTCGTCGGGCAGATCGCCGAGCCGGGTTGGATCGCGGTCGGCGCATACCTCCACGACGTGATTCTGTACGGTGCGGACTTGACCGGCGCGGACCTGCGGGACGCGAAAGGACTGGAACGATGACCGACCAAACAATTGAGCAGCAACTAGCGAACGTGCTGGCTGCGCATCGTGAATGGGTTAAGACAAAGGGCAAGACTGGCGTGCAGCTTGACCTGAGCAGCGCGTTCCTGACTGGCGCGGATCTTACCAGTGCGAACCTGACCGGCGCGAACTTGCGCCGCGCGAACCTACGCAACGCGAACCTGAGCGGCGCGTTCATGCTCAGCGCAAACTTGAGCATGGCGAACCTGACCAACGGGAACTTGAGCGGCCTGAACCTGCGCGGAGCGAACCTGAGCAACGTGAACCTGACCGGCGCGGATATGACCAGTGCGACCGTGAGCGGCGCGACCCTGATCGACGTGAACCTGTTCAGCGCAAACCTGACCGGCGTGAACCTGAGCGCCACGAAAGGACCGGAACGATGACCGACCTATATCGGCGGGTAGGCGCAGCTGAGTTTGCCGGGTTGTGTTTGGTTGAAGAGTTTATGTCCCAAGTCCCGTGGGACTTCGGTGGTGGCCCGTTGATCGTCGGGCCACGCTGACCAAGTCAAGTAGTATCCCCGCTCGATCAGCGCACCGCCACAGAAATGGAACCAGCAATGACGCAGCCCACCGTAGTGTCCGCATTCTCGGCGGGGACGATCCTCGGCTATCCGCGGATCGGCCGGCATCGCGAGCTGAAGAAGGCGGTCGAGGCGTTCTGGGCCGGATCGATCACGGCGCCCGAGCTCGAGACGCGGACGGCCGAGCTGCGAGCGGAGACTCGTGAGCGCCTCGCCTCGCTCGGTCTCGGTCGCACGGACTCTTCGATCCCGGAGAGCTTCAGCTACTACGACCAGGTCCTGGATGCCGCGGCCACCTTCGGCGCCGTTCCTTCGCGTTTCGCGTCGCTGCTCGATGCGAACGGCCGCCTCGATCTTGCTGGCTACTTCACGGTGGCGCGCGGCGAGGGCGACCACGCGCCGCTGGAGATGACGAAGTGGTTCGACTCCAACTACCACTACCTCGTGCCCGAAATCGGACCGGAGACGGTATTCCGTCTTGCCTCCGACCGCGTTGTCGACGAGTTCGAAGAGGCTAAAGCCGCCGGATTCGTCACGCGCCCCGTGATTGTCGGTCCGGTCACGTTCCTGCTGCTGAGCAAGGCGAGCGATGAGGCGCCCGAGGGTTTCCGCCCCTTGGGTCGCGTGAGCGAGCTCGTCCCGGTATACAGCGAGCTCCTGGCACGTCTGGCCGCTGCGGGCGCGCAGTGGGTGCAGTTGGACGAGCCGGCCCTGGTCAGCGAAAGCATTGCGGACCGGCGCGAGGACGTGCTCGCGGCAGTCGAGGACGTGTACGCCGCGCTGGGCGGCGCATCCGATCGCCCGCAGCTCTTTGTTGCCGCGCCGTACGGCAGCCTGGATGACGCGCTGCCGGTGCTCGCGGCGTCACCCGTTGAGGCGATCGGGTTCGACCTCGTTCGTGGCGCGGTGCCAACCGGACTCGACGACGCGACCCGAAAGGCGCTGGCAGCCAAGATTCTCGTCGGCGGCGTGGTTGACGGCCACAACATCTGGCGGGGTGATCTCGAGGCCGCGTTCGGCGTACTCACCGAGCTGCGTGCGCTCTCGCCCAGGATTGCCGTCTCAACGTCGACCTCGCTGCTGCACGTGCCCCACGACGTCGACGACGAACCGCTCCTGCCCGAGGCGATCACGAGCTGGCTGGCCTTCGCCGACCAGAAGGTCGGGCAGGTCGCGACGCTCGCGACCGGACTGGCCGACGGGCCCGAGGCGATTGACGGGGAGCTGAGCGCCGCCTCCGCGGCTCTGGCCGACCGCCGGTCGGCTCCGGGCGTGCGCGATGGTGCCGTGCGTGCACGCGCCGCCGCCCTGACTGCCGCGGACTTTTCCCGCGGCGAGTATGCCGATCGCCTCGCCGCGCAGGAGGCGGCTCTCGACCTGCCGCTGCTGCCCACCACGACGATCGGCTCGTTCCCACAGACCGGCGACATCCGTCGCGCCCGCGCAGGGCTGGCCCGGCAGACCCTGAGCGAGGCGGAGTACGTCGACCTGATGCGAGCCGAGATTAAAAGCGTGGTCGACCTTCAGGAGGAGATCGGCCTGGACGTCATCGTGCACGGCGAGCCCGAACGCAACGACATGGTGCAGTACTTTGCCGAGAATCTGGACGGCTTCGCCGTCACCGATAACGGCTGGGTGCAGTCCTACGGAACCCGATGCACACGTCCGTCGATCCTTTGGGGTGATGTGTCGCGGCCCAAGCCGATCACCACCCACTGGTCGACGTATGCGCAGAGCCTGACCGCCAAACCGGTCAAGGGCATGCTCACGGGCCCCGTGACGATTCTGGCCTGGTCGTTCGTGCGCGAAGACCAGCCACTCGGCGAGACGGCGCGCCAGGTTGCGCTCGCGCTGCGCGACGAGATCGCGGACCTCGAGGCCGCCGGCATCCGGATCGTGCAGGTGGACGAGCCCGCCCTGCGCGAGCTGTTGCCGCTCAAGCGCAAAGACCAGGCGGACTACCTCGATTGGTCGGTCGGCTCCTTCCGCCTGGCCACCTCGGGTGTGCGCGACGAGACGCAGATCCATACGCACCTGTGCTATTCGGAGTTCGGCGTCGTCATCGACGCGATCCGCAACCTGGACGCCGACGTTACAAGTATCGAGGCCGCCCGCTCACGTATGGAGATCATCAAAGACATTCGGGAAAGCGGCTTCGACCACGGCATTGGACCGGGCGTCTACGACATCCACTCACCGCGCGTGCCAAGCATCGCCGAAGTCACCGAGCTTCTGGAAACGGCCGTCGCGTCGATCCCCGCACGCCAGCTCTGGGTCAACCCCGACTGCGGTCTGAAGACCCGCGGCTACGCCGAGACCGTCGAATCGCTACACAACGTCCTCGCCGCCACCCGCGCCGTGCGCGAAAGGCTGGCGCTGCCCGCCTGAATGAGGCTCTCCCGGCATCGAGGCAGGTCAGCCCAGTGCGCGTTCGTACGGTAGGTGGAGTTCGAGCGTCGTCAGTACAGCGTCGATGTCGGTGCCGAGCAGCATCTTGCCGCCGTTTGGCAGCAGTGAGACCGAAGTCTGAATCGGCACGCTGCGCCCGGCCGTGATGAAGGCCTCGCGGCTCCTCGCCGACCGCTGCGCGGGCAATCTCGCCGGCGCGGCGGCGGAACCTTGACATAGGCGTGTCAAGGTCCAGCGGGCGCTTAAATGTTCGACGCTTACTTGATGAAAAGCATCTCCGAGTACTTCGGCAGCGGCCACAGATCGTCGGCGACGAGCCCTTCCAGCAGGTCGGCCGTTTCGCGCGTCCTGTCCATTGCCGGGATCACCTTGTCGCGCATGTATTGCGCGTGCTTCAGGCCCTCGGCAGCCGGGTGGCTGGAGTTCGCCTTCTCGAGCAGCTTCAGCCGCTTGACCAGCTCGTCGTTGGCGCTCTTCAGCTCGCTTGCCAGCGAGGTCATCCCGGCCGTCTTGCACTCCGTCAGGTATCGGACGGCGGCGGGGAGGATCATCGTTCGTGCGATCGATGCCGCGGTCTCGGCTTCGATGTTCAGTTTCGTTGAGTACTGCTCGACCGCTACCTCGAAGCGAGCTACAAGCTCACGTTCGCTGAGCACCTCGTAGCGCTCGAAGACTGCGATCGTCGACTTGGCGACTAGCCACGGCAGCGCATCAGGCGTCGTCGGCAAGTTGGCGAGGCCGCGCTTGGCAGCCTCCTTGTGCCAATCGCCGGAGTAGCCGTCGCCGTCAAAGACGATCCGCTTGTGGGTTTTCCAGTTCTTCTTGATCGCGTCGAGGATCGCTTCGGGCCGCTTCTTACCCTTCTTGCGAGCCGCTTCAACCTCGTCGACCATCATGTCGATCGACTCGGCGACGATCGCGTTGAGGGCCGTGTTGACAAAGCCCAGCGACATGCTGGAGCCGGGCGCACGGAACTCGAACTTGTTGCCGGTGAAAGCAAACGGCGAGGTGCGGTTACGATCGCCGCCATGCAGTGGCAGCGGCGGTAGCACCGGCGTTCCAAGGCCGAGGAAGTTGCCTGCCGCGCTGTCGGCAGCCTTGCCCGAAGCGACAGCGTTGAAGGCGCGCTCCAGTTCGCGGCCAAGGAAGATCGAGATGATCGCCGGCGGCGCCTCGCTGGCCCCCAGCCGGTGGTCTTGGCCGACATTTGCGACGGTCGCGCGCAGCAGCTCCTGGTGGCGGTCAACGGCAGCGATCACGGCGATGCAGAAGAACAGGAACTGGATGTTTTCGGCCGGCGTGTCGCCCGGCTCCAGCAGGTTCTGGCCGGAGTCGGTGCTCATCGACCAGTTGTTGTGCTTGCCCGAGCCGTTGACGCCGGCAAACGGCTTCTCGTGCAGCAGGCAGACCAGCCCGTAGCGGCGCGCAACGTTCTCCAGCACCTGCATCGTTAGCTGCTGATGGTCGGAGCCAACGTTTGAGTTTTCGAAGATCGGCGCCAGCTCGTACTGCGACGGCGCTACCTCGTTGTGACGCGTTTTGACGGGGACGCCGAGCCGCTGCAGCTCGCGCTCGGTCTCCAGCATGCAGGCCAGCACGCGCTCTGGGATCGTGCCGAAGTAATGCTCGTCGAGCTCATGACCCTTCGGCGGTTTGGCGCCGAACAGTGTGCGACCGGTCGTGTACAGGTCGGGCCGCTCATAGAAGTACTGCTCGTCGATCAGGAAGTACTCCTGCTCCGGCCCGACCGTCGTAAAGACGCGCGCCGCGGCTTTGTCGCCAAACAGTTTCAGGGCGCGCAGCGCGACCGTTGACAGTGAATCCATCGAGCGCAGCAGCGGCGTTTTGTGATCCAAGGCCTCGCCGGTCCAAGAGACGAAGGCGGTCGGGATGCAGAGCACCGAGCCGTTCGGGTTTTCAAGGATGAAGGCCGGCGATGTTGGGTCCCAGGCGGTGTAGCCGCGGGCCTCGAAGGTTGCGCGGATGCCGCCGGTTGGGAACGACGATGCGTCAGGCTCGCCTTGGATCAGCTCCGTGCCGGAGAACGCCGCCAGCGCCGTGCCGTCGCCGACCGGCTCAAAGAACGAGTCGTGTTTCTCTGCCGTCAGGTTGGTCAGCGGCTGGAACCAGTGCGTGAAGTGCGTCGCGCCGTGCTCCATCGCCCACTTGCGCATCGCGTCGGCGACCGAATCGGCCAGTGCCGGGTCGAGCGGTGCACCGTCGGCCAGCGTCTTCTGCAGCTTGCTGAAGACGGCCTTCGGCAGGCGCTCTTTCTGCACCGCGAGGCTGAAAACGTTCTCGCCGTAGATTGCGGCGGCCGACTCGGTGATGTCGTCCTGGCCGCCGCCGCTGCCATTCGCCGCCCACTGGGCTGCGGTTACGTTCTGCTGACGGGTCTTGTTGGCCATCTCGATCTCCAGATTGGTTGGTTTTGGACATCTGCTGCGCAGCGAACAACCTTCCCGCGCGCGGCGACCTGTAAAGCCTAGACCGCGGCCGCGTTGCTCACGTTATCCCGATGTCTAACTGGAAGGGCTGCCGGTACTCCAAGCGGTAACCGTCTGTTCTCCAGATCGGCGGTTGGCGGCGGCCAAACTTTCTACCGGCGGCTAATGAGCTGGTACTGAAAAGGATCGAAACTTGTCGCCAATTCAATCTGGAGGTCCGATGAAGCGCGCCGCCTTAACTACCGCTTGTGTCGCCGGCTGCTTTTCGCTGCTGGCAATGCCAACCGTCGCGTCGGCCGACGTGTTCGACGCCGCCGGAGTCCCCAACTCGGTCGGGATCAACTCGCTCTGGGTCTTTCTCGCAGCCTGCCTCGTGCTCTTCATGCAGGCCGGCTTCGCGCTGCTTGAGATCGGTTTTTCGCGCGGCAAGAACGCCGGCACAATCGTCGCCAAAATCCTGACCAACTTCTCGATTGCGGCAATCCTCTACTGGGCTGTTGGTTTCGCCTTCGCTTTCGGCGGCGCCAGCGGCAAGATCATCGGCACTGAGGGCTTCTTCCTGCGCGATTACGGTGATCCGGCGACAGCCTTCCCGGTGATGGGCTTCTCCGACGCGACGATCGAGTCGAAATGGTTCTTCCAGTTCGCCTTCTGCGCTGTTTCGCTGGCGATTGTCTGGGGAACGACGCTGGAGCGGATCAAGTTCGGCGTCTACGTGATCTTCGCCGTCGTCTTCGCTGGTCTGATCTACCCAATCGCATCGGGCTGGGTCTTCGGCGGCGGCTGGTTGCAGGCCAACCTCGGCATGCAGGACTTCGCTGGATCGACCGCCGTTCACCTGGTCGGCGCGACGGCCGGTCTTGCGGTGCTGCTGCTGCTCGGCGCGCGTAAGGGCAAGTACGACGTTGAGGGGCGCCCGCGAGCGATCCCCGGCCACAACATGCCGCTCTTTGGGCTTGGCGTGATCATCCTGCTGCTCGGCTGGTTTGGCTTCAACTCGGGATCGACGCTCGGCGCGCTCGACGGGCGCTTCACCGAGGTTGGCCTAGTGACGCTGCTGGCCGCCGCCGCCGGAACGATCGGCGCACTATCGGTCAGCTGGCTGAAGACGCGAACAATCGACATCGGTATGGCCGGCAATGGGATGATCGGCGGGCTGGTCGCAATCACCGCGCCGTCCGGTTACGTCGCTCCTTGGGCCGGCGTTGTGATCGGCCTGATCGCCGGCTTCATCGTGCCGCTCGGTGTTTACGCGATCGACAAACGGCTCGACGATCCAGTCGGCGCGCTGACCGCGCACGGCCTCTGCGGCATTTGGGGCACGCTCTCCTGCGGACTGTTCACGCTGCCGGTGCTGGCCGAGTACAACGCGGTCGGCGAAGGGGGGCTGCTCTATACAGGCTCATTCGGCCAGCTCGGCAACCAGGCGATCGGCGTAGCAGCCGTCTTCGCCTTCGTCTTTATCACCAGCTACGCCACCTTCTGGGCGATCAAGAAGACTTACGGCCTGCGCGTAACCGAGGCTGAGGAAGATGCCGGTCTCGATATTTCCGAGCACGGTATGTACGGTTATCCGGAGCAGTTCATCCCGGCGCCTGAACTGGTTGGTTACGGCGCAGCGCCCCAGTTCGGGTCGCGCGGCGTATCCTCTTAAGTAGCTAAAAGGAGCAGTCGATGAAGAAGATCGAAGCGATCATCCGTCACGAGGCTTTCGAGCCGATCCGGATGGAGCTGTTGGAACTGGGGTTCCCGTCAATGACGGTGCTCGAGGTAAAGGGTTCAGGTCGTCAGAAAGGGATCGTCGAGACTTACCGCGGCGCCGAACTGACTAACTACCTGCGTCCGAAGGTACAGATCAACTGCGTTGTCGCGGACGATGATGTTGAGAGCGTGGTCGAGACGGTTCTCAAGCACGGTCGCACCGGCGCCGTCGGCGACGGGAAGGTTTTCATCATGCCGGTCGACGATGCCTACCGGGTTCGCACCGGCGAGTCGGGCGAAGAGGTGCTGCAGGCCCATCCCGAAGCTGGGGACGCAGCCAAGTAGCGAGCGGCGCGGCTACTGGCCGCGCTCAATCACCTTGCCGCTGGCCGGGTCCACGACAGCATCGCGGGGGCGTCTTGTCACGTTGGTGGTGATCGTGCCGGCAGCCACGGTGCCGCTGGCAGTGACGGCCCGCGCTTTGCCGTTGAGGCCGGCCGCGACGCGGTAGTCGAGCGTGTGTGTGCCGGGCTGAGTTGCGCTCAGCGACCAAATGAAGCTGCGCTCATCGCCAGCGTTCAGCGCCCCAAGCGCCCAGGTGTTGACGTAGGCCGTGGTGCCGTCCAGTGGCCCCGCGTTGACGACCCATAGTGGTCGCAGCGGATCGGCGACGTCGGGCTCTGTAGTGCGGTAGTTGAGCCCGTTCACGGTCAGCGCGATGTTCGGAATCTGCTGCCTGCCGACGTTGCTGACGGTGATCTTGAGTTGCGACGTTTCGCCCAGCCCCTGACGGCGCGGGAACGAAACCTTCGTCACCTCGACCGGGTAATCGCCTGATCGCTCGTTCGCATCCTGCGGCTCGCTGGAGCCGCAGCCAACGACGACGCTCAGCGCCAGCAGCGCTGCCGCTGCGATCAACCCACGCGTGATATTCGGCGCCGCGCTGCTGCTCACAACGGCGACGCTAGCACAGCACGGCGGACGCGCAGGCGAGCTTTGGCGCGCCCGCTCGCGCAGTATTGCGGTAGCCGCTTGCGGCTACTCCGCCGCCTGCCGTAGTATCCGATGATTACGCAGGTCGCGAGGGTGATTGAGGCGCCAACGGAGAGGAGGGATGATGGCTCGAAGTACCGCTGAACGAACGATCGCCCCTGCGCGCGACTTCTTCGAACAGGTCGGCGACATGATGATCCTGACCGGCAAGACGATCGTCTCGGCGATCCGTCCGCCCTATCCGTACGGCGGCGAATTCATCCAGCAGTTCCTCTTCGCGCTGAAGCTCTGCTGGTTCCCGCTACTGATCTCGACCGTTGCTTTTGGCTACGGCGCGCCGGGGCTGCAGGCAGCCAACTTCCTCGTTTTATTCGGCGCTTTGGACCGGCTCGGAGGCTTCTTCGTGCTCGCTTCAATCCGTGAGTTTGCACCGCTGGTAACGGCGATTGTGCTGGCGGGAGTTGCCGGCACGGCGATCACGGCCGACCTCGGCGCACGCAAGATCCGCGAGGAGCTCGACGCGCTTCAGGTACTCGGCGTCGACCCGGTCAAGAACCTCGTCGTGCCGCGCTTCCTGGCGCTGATGATCATCACCGGACTGTTTGACATCTACGCGCTGGTGTTCGGCATCTTCGGCGGCCTCATCGCGACGCTCGTCTATCACGCACCGCTCGGGCCGTTCTGGGCAACCTTCTTCACGAACGCCTCGGTGACCGACCTGTGGGGCTCGATCCTGAAGTGCTTCTGTTACGGCGCGATCATCGCGATCGTCTGCTGCTACAAGGGCATGACGACGTCGGGCGGTGCGGCAGGCGTCGGCCGCGCCGTCAACCAGGCGGTCGTGATCTCGTTCCTTGGCATCTTCGCCTTCAACTACGTCTTCACACAGACGCTGCTGGCGACCCACCCCGAGATCAACATAATCCGTTAGGGGCTGGCGGCAATGAATCCCAACAGCTGGATGTCAGTGCCGCGCGAATGGCTCAGCTCGTTTGGCGAGATCACGAAGTTCTCCATCACCGTCGTCAAAGAGGTTGTTGGCCTGAAGGTGCTGAAGTTCTTCGGCGAGACGCTGCGCCAGGCGGGCCTGCTGATCGTCTCCTCAGCACTAGTCATCTGGGGGCTCGTCTTCTTTATCGGCCTGCAGTGCGGGATTGAGGGCGCCTACTTCAACCGCTCGGTCGGAGCACCGGCCTACGCCGGCGTCTTCGCCGCCTGGTGCGACCTGCGCGAGCTGGTGCCATACGCCTTCGGCTACATGATGGCCGCCAAGGTCGGCACCGGCATCGTCGCCGAGATCGGCTCGATGCGGATCACCGACGAGATCGACGCGCTCGAAGTGATGGGTATCGACTCGATGACCTTCCTCTGCGCGTCGCGTCTGCTGGCGGCTTGGATGGTTCTGCCGTTTCTTTACATCTCAGCCGTCGGCGTCGGCTTCGCCGCCAGCTACCTCGCTGTCGTGGTCCAGATTGGCGAGGTTTCGCAGGGTGGCTACTCGTTGATCTTCTGGCAGTTCCAGAACCCTCCCGACCTGTTGTTCAGCGCGATCAAGGCGATGTCGATGGCGACCGTGATCGTGCTGGTCGGCTGTTACTACGGCTATACGGCCAGCGGCGGGCCGGTCGGGGTCGGCACGGCAACGGCCAAGTCAATGGTCCTCAACATCGTGCTTGTGCATCTGATCGGGATGCTCGGCACGCAGCTCTTCTGGGGAGCAAATCCACGCGCACCGATCGGAGGCTGAGAGATGGCTGAGAATGAAGAGAAGGATCCGGTCGAGCCGATTGAACGGGTCAAAGTAGTCCATCAGGATGAGCCGAGCGGCGACGAGGAGTACCGCTGGCACAGCGGCCTGAACCGCCCGACCGGCGCGCCGGACGCGGTTGAGTTCATCAACGTGCACAAGGCCTTCGGCCGCAACAAGGTCCTCAAAGGCCTCAACATGGGACTGCCGGAAGGCCAGATCTCGATGATCATCGGCCCGTCAGGCACCGGCAAGTCGGTCTGCATCAAGCACATGGTCGGCTTGCTTTACCCCGACGATGGCGACGTTGTCGTCCACGGCCAGTCGGTGCCAAACCTGCGCGACGAGGAACTGTTTGATATGCGCAAGAAGTTTGGCGTGCTGTTTCAGGACGGCGCCCTGTTCGGCTCGATGAACCTGCTCGACAACGTTGCCTTCCCGCTGCGTCAGCACACCGACAAGTCCGAGGAAGAGATAATGGAGATCGTCGACCGTCGCCTTGCCGAGGTCGGCCTGACGGATGCCGGCGACAAGATGCCGAACGAGCTGTCGGGCGGCATGCGCAAGCGAGCCGGCTTTGCACGGGCGCTGGTGCTCGACCCCGACATTGTCCTCTTCGACGAGCCGGATTCCGGCCTCGACCCTGTCCGCACAGCGCTGCTCTGCGAGCTGATCCAGGAGATCCACAACGAGAACGGCGGCTCCTACACGGTGATTACGCACGACATCATGAGCGCCCGCCGCGTCGCCGAGTACATCGCCGTGCTGTGGCGCGGGCGGGTCGTTGAGTCGGGGCCGGCCGAAGAGTTGTTCAACTCCGAGAATGACTTTGTGCGCCAGTTCCTGTCCGGCTCCGCGCACGGTCCGTTGGGGATGGAGTAACACGATTAAACGCGAGCCGACATCGATGACGGCAGGCGAACGGGCATGAAGCCGGCTCGCCTAGTGACGCTGCTCGTCGCCGCGGTCGCGGTCGTCCTCGTTGGCATCGTGCTGTTCGGCAGCAGCTCCAATGCGACCTACGTCCTGACCTTCGAAACGGCCGGGCAGCTGATCAAAGACAACGACGTTCAGGTCGGTGGCCGGCGCGTTGGTCGCGTCGCCGAGATCAAACTGACCGACAACAACCAGGCCAAGATCACGATCGAAGTTGAGAAGCCCTACGCGCCGCTGCACGAGGGGACGACGGCGATCATGCGAGCGACCTCGCTGTCCGGCGTAGCCAACCGTTACATCGCGCTTACGCCTGGCCCACAGAACGCTGCGTTGATCTCCGAAGGCGAGACGATCCCGGTTGAGAAGACGACGACAATCGTCGACCTCGACCAGCTGTTCAACACGCTCGATCCGAAGACCTCGAAAGGTCTGGCCGAAGTGATTCAGGGCTTCGGCACCTGGTACCGAAGCCGCGGTGTCGATGCCCACGCCGCTTTGCCTTACCTGTCGCCGGCGCTGAACTCGACGATCGGCCTGCTTGAGAAGCTGAACAGTGATCAGCCGGCGCTTGAGCAGATGGTCCAGAGCACCTCGTCGGTCGTTGGCACGTTGGCGGCTAAGGAGCCGACGCTGACCGAACTGGTCAGCAACGCCAATACCAGCCTCGGCGCGATTGGCGATGAGAACGAGTCGCTGGCGCAGGCGCTCGCATACCTGCCGCAAACGCTGCGGCGCGGCAGCACAACCTTCGTCAATCTGCGGACAACACTTAACTCAGTCGACCAGCTGGTCGCCGCCTCGATGCCAGCGACGAAGAACCTGGCCCCGTTCCTGAGGACCCTTTATCCGCTGCTCACCCAGGCCAAGCCGACCTTCACCGACCTTGCGCTGACAGTCAGCAAGCCTGGCGCGAACAACGACTTCACGTCGCTAATGCAGAATGCGCCGACGCTGAATAGCCGCGCGCAAAGCGCCTTCCCGGCAGCGATCACGGCGATCAACGACTCGCTGCCGACGCTCTCCTACGCGCGACCCTACGCGCCTGAGCTGATCGGCCTCCTGCGCGACTTTGGCCAGAGCACCAGCAACTACGACGCCAACGGCCATTACGCCCGGGCAACGCCAGCCTTTGGCGCCTTTAACTACAACGGCAGCTCGCTCGATTACCTCGGCGTCAACCGCGACGCTTGGGAGCAGAACGGCCCGGCATACGTGCCGCGCTGCCCAGGCGCGGCGACGCAGGCGCCGCCCGACGGCAGTGCGCCGTGGCAGGAAAGCTACGTCTATCCGGCCGGCGCGCCGCCGGTGCTGTCGGCCTGTAACCCCGCGATTGTCCCACCGGGGAGTTGGTAGCGGTGAAGCGCGCAATCGCGATTATCGTCGCCTGCAGCGTTGCCGTTGCGCTGATTGTGGTTGCCTTCGGCTCCCGTGACAGCGGTACCTACCGCGTCCGTGCGATCTTCAACAACGCTGCCTTCGTGATCCCCGGCATGGACGTCAAGATTGCCGGCGTCCGCGTTGGCGCGATCGAGGCGCTGGAGCTGACGCCCGACCACAAGGCGGCGGTAATCCTCAATATCGAGAACGCCAGCTACCACGACTTTCGCGAAAATGCCTTCTGCCGAATCCAGCCGCAGTCGCTGATTGGCGAGCGCTACGTCGACTGCCAGCCGGAGGAGCCGCTGCCACCAAGTTTGCCGCAGCCGCCACTGCTGACGGCGATCGCCTCGGGGCCTGGGGCGGGCCAGTACCTGCTGCCCTCGTCGCGGACCGCGACTTCGGTCGATCTCGACCTGATCAACAACGTGATGCGGCTGCCTTACCGCGAGCGCTTCACAATCATCCTGAACGAGTTGGGCACGGCGCTGGCCGGGAACGGGCAGGAGCTGAACGCGGCGCTGAAGGTGACCGACCCGGCGCTGAAAGAGTTTGGCGATGTGCTTGGCATCCTCGCCCGCCAGAACAAGCAGCTGGGCGCGCTGGCAGTCAACGGTTCAACCGTTCTGGAGCCGCTGGCACGCAACAGCAAGCAGATTGCTGGCTTCATCAACTCATCCGGCTACACGGCGCAGGCTACGGCCGAGAAGAGCGCAGCGCTTGCGCAGGTCCTGCAAAGATTCCCTGGCTTCCTGCGCGAGCTGAGCCCAACGATGGTTCAGCTGGCCAACTTCTCGACCGCGGCGACGCCGGTCTTTACCGACCTAAATCGCGCAGCCGATTCGCTCAACACCTTCACGCTCGGAGGGCCTGCATTCAACGAGGCTGGCATCCCTGCGCTGATATCGCTTGGCGACATGTCCGACGTTGCCGGTCCGGCGCTCGTCAGTTCGCTGCCGCTCGTTCAGAAGCTTGGCCCACTTGGCGCCAACGCCAAGCCGACCGTCACCAACCTCGCGGCGCTGCTCAGTTCGCTGAAGAGCGTCGGCGGGATTGAGAACCTGATGACGCTGATCTACAACACGACCGGGTCGCTCAACGGCTACGACGAATACGGCCATTACCTGCGGGCGCGCCTGACGACGACGACCTGCCAGTCGTTCTACACCATAAACGACCTCAACTGCAACGCCAAGTTCAACGTCGGCATCAATTCCGCCAGCTCGAGCCTCGGCCCCAGCGCCGCGGCTCCGGCGACCGCCGTCAAAGCGCCACGCCTGCCGGCAAGTACGCGCTCGCAGCCGCAGGCGCCGTCAACCGGCGCTGCCCCGGCTCGGCCGCGCGCCGCGAAGCCTGTTGACCCGCAGTCTGCCCGTGCCCTGCTCGACTACCTCCTTGGAAAATGAGCCCGGGCCGGAGAAGATCATCAATCGCGGCAAACCCGGTGCTGATCGGCGCTGTGACGGTGCTCGTCGTCTCCGTCCTCGTCTTCCTCGCTTACAACGCCGGCAGCGGCCTACCGTTTGTGCCGTCCTACAACATCAAGGTCGAGGTCCCTAACGCTGCCAGCTTAGTCAAGGGCAACGAGGTTCGCGTTGGCGGCACGCGGGTCGGCATAGTCACGCTGATTGAGCCGGTAACGCAGCCCGATGGTTCGGTCATTGCACGGCTGACGCTGAAGCTCAACAGCGTCGTTGAGCCGGTGCCCAGCAACACGACGGTGATGATCCGCCCGCGCTCCGCGCTCGGTCTGAAATACGTTCAGTTGACGCGCGGCAACTCCAAGCAGGGGCTGCCAAACGGGGGAACGCTGTCACTCGCGCAAGCGACTCCAGCGCCGGTCGAACTCGACGAGTTCCTCGACATGTTTAACGAGCCGACGCGGCGCGCCATGCAGGCCAACCTGACTTGGTTTGGCAACGCTCTGTCGGGGCGCGGCGCCGACCTCAACCTCGCGATTCAAAATCTGCGCTCGTTTGCCATCGAGATCACGCCGCTGATGGCCAATCTGTCGAGCCAGCGCACCGACCTGCGCGGTTTCGTCCGTGGTCTTTCCCAGTTCACGGCCGAGGTTGCGCCGGTTGCCGAAACTCAGGGCCAGTTGTTCGTCAACCTTGACACCACCTTCCAAGCGTTGGCCTCTGTCGCGCGACCCTACATCCAGGAATCGATCACTGAGGGGCCGGCGACGCTCCAAACAGCGACCGTCGACCTGCCGAAAATCCGTCCCTTCCTTGCCAACAGCGCAACGCTTTTCAACGAGTTGCAGCCAGGGATCGCTTCGTTCACTGACGCCGCGCCATACCTCGCCAGCATCGTCACAGTTGGCGCCCCGGTCTTCAAGCGCTTACCGGCCTTCAACACGCAGCTGGCGACGACCTTCACGGCGATTCAGACCTTCACAACCGACCCGCGCACAACGCTTGGCGTCGTCGACCTGACGGAGACGTTTGGTCTGCTGAAGCCGACACTGGCGTTTGTCACACCGGCGCAAACAACCTGTAACTACCTTGGCCTGCTACTGCGCAACGTTGCGCAGATCGGCAGTGAGGGCGGCAGCACCGGCACCGCGCAGCGCGTGATGATTATGGGCACCCCGGGCGGATTGTTCGACCCGGCCAACCCCGCGACATCGGAGCCGTTTGCGCCGAACAGCGAGGGCAGTCCAGCCAGCGCTCCCGCAAACGGTGGCCCTCCGGGCTCCGACACGGCCAGCTTCCTGCACAGCAACCCTTACCCCTACACGGCCGCTCCAGGGCAGCCGAAGAAGGACTGTGAAGCCGGCCGCGAGGCTTACATCGCCGGTCAGAAGCAGATTGGCAATACGGCAACCAACCCCGGTAACCGCGGCGCGTTCCCAGCGAAGGCGGGGGGCAAGTAATGGCCTTCCGGCGCCGCGAAGATAAGAATGCCCGGCCGACCGTGCTACGTAAGGACCGCACCGGCGCAGATCCGATCGTCGTCGCGCTGATCGCGATCGTCGTGATCGTCGTGGTCGTCTACTTCGGCTTCACGAAGAACAACCCGTTTAGTCAGCCTTTCCAGTTCAAGGCTGTATTCAGCTCAGCCAACTCGATCCGTCTCAGCTCGCCGGTGCGGATCGCCGGCGTCAACGTTGGCAAGGTCGTCGCTGTTGACGGCCAGGAAGGATCCAATAACGCAGTCGTGACGATCGAGATGCAGAACAAGGGACTGCCGATCCATAAGGACGCCGAACTGAAGATTCGCTCGCGGATCTTCCTCGAAGGCAACTTCTTCGTCGATCTGAAACCGGGAACGCCGCAAACGCCGACGATCTCGGAGGGTGACACGATCCCGGCGGCGCAGACGGCGACCCCGGTCCAGCTCGATCAGGTGCTGACCTCGCTGCAGCAGGACACACGCAAGAACCTGCAGGTTCTGCTGATTGAGCTTGGCGCCGGCCTGACCGACGAGCCGACGCCGGCCGAGGACGCGCAGCAGCCGCCAATGACCAAGGGCAAGACGGCCGCCGAGGCGCTCAATCAGTCGTGGATCTATTCAGAGTCGGCGTGGAAGAACGCTGCGCTCGTCAACCAGGCGCTGCAGGGGATCGACAAGCAGGACCTGCCCGACCTGATCCGCGGCCTCGCCGCAACATCAACCAAGCTGATTGGCAGCGAGCCGCAGCTGGGCGACCTGATTACCAACTTCAACACAACGATGGGCGCGATCGCGTCGCAGCAGAGCGCCCTGCGCGAGTCGATCAGGCTGCTCGGCCCGACCGTCAAGAACGCCTACGCCAGCCTTGGCTCGCTCAACAGAGCATTGCCGAGCCTAGCCCAGTTCTCGGTCGACTTTGTTCCCGGCGTTGAGCAGATCCCGCCGACGATCGACGCGATGACACCATGGGTCGTGCAGGCAACGCCGCTCGTCTCGCAGGCTGAACTGGGCGGCGTTGCTGCCAATCTACAGCCGTCAACCGAAAGCCTCGCGCAGCTCAGCGCCGCCAGTATTCCGCTGCTGACGCAGACGCTGAACTTCTCCCAGTGCGTCAGCAAGGTGCTGATCCCAACCCTCGACATCGTCGTGCCGGACGGCGCCTTCACGACCGGCAAGCCAAACTCGCAGGAGTTTTGGGATGCGATGGTCGGCCTGAACGGCGAATCACAGGCCTTCGACGGCAACGGTCAGATGGTTCATCTGAACGCTGGCGGCGGACCCAACCTGGTCAAACTCACCGGCGGCAACCTAAATGTCGGCCAGCCGCTCTTTGGCAATAGCATCGGCGCGCCGCAGGGCACCAAGCCGGCCTGGACGGCCGGACAGAAGATCCCGTTCAAGCCGACCAATCTGTGCAGCAAGCAATCGCTGCCTGACATTGCAAACACGCCGACCGGACCGGCCGACTGATGCGCCGCGCGATTCAAAAACACACGCGCGACCTCATCGCAATTGCGATCGTCGCGCTGATCGCCTTCGTCGTTGGTGGCTACATCCTCTCCAACCAGCGCTTCTACCTACCCCACTGGGTGCCGATCATCGGCAGCGACTTCGTTGACTACAACGCTCAGTTCTCGACCGCTCAGGCGGTGACGCCAGGTCAGGGCCAGACAGTGATCGTTGCCGGCGTGACGATCGGCGAAATCGGCAAGGTGACACTGAAGGACGGCACGGCGATCGTGCAGATGAAGATCCACAAGAAGTACGCCCAGATCTATCGCGACGCAACCGCGCTGCTGCGGCCAAAGACCGGCCTCAACGACATGGTGATTGAGCTCAATCCGGGCACGCCAAATTCGGGCGAGATACCCCAGGGCGGCACGCTGCCTATTGCAAGGACGCTGCCGAACGTCAACCCGGACGCGATTCTGGCAGGCCTTGACGCCGACACTCGCGCCTACCTGCAGCTGCTGATTAACGGCGGCGGCCAGGGCCTTGACGGCAATGCCAGCGAGCTGTCCGCGACACTGAAGCGCTTTGATCCGATTGCTCAGTACCTCGCCAAGATCGGAGATGAGCTGGGTCGTCGGCAGGCCTACATCAAGAAGGGGATTCACAACTTCAGGATTCTCAGCCAGGCGCTCGGCGCGCGCGATACGCAGCTGGCGCGCTGGGTTCGCTCATCGAACGACGTTTTCAGCGTATTCGCCTCCGAGCAGGCGAATCTGCGTGAGACGCTGGCGTTGCTGCCGCGGGCCTTGGCGACCCTCAATGACGCGCTCGTCAGCAGCGATGCGATGACCAGTCAGATGGGCCCGGCGCTGAAGAAGCTCGAGCCGACAGCGGTCGGAACGGCCGCTTCGCTGAAGTCGCTGCAGGCTTTCGCGAAGGCAACGACACCGGTACTAAAGAACCAGCTACGCCCGTTCACAGCTGAGGCTGGACCAACAGTTGCGGCGCTGAAGCCGGCAGCGGCCGATCTTGCCGCGACCGCGCCGCAGCTTGACACGACCTTCTCGGTCCTCAATACGCTCACCAACGAGCTGGCCTACAACCCGCCTGGCAGTCAGGAGGGGTATCTCTTCTGGCTGGCCTGGGGGAACCATCTGTCGGCATCAATGCTCAGCCCACAGGATGCCCACGGCCCGCTGCGCCGCGCAACGCTGTTTGGTTCCTGCGATGCGCTGACGCTGTTCGAAGGGATCGGCCGCAGTAACCCTCAGGTCGGAACGTTGATCGAGCTGCTGAACGCGCCGAAGGTGTCGGCTGTCTGCGCCGGCACGGCATCGGCGGCGCAGGTCGCCCGCGGCAACGAGCTGGCGCGCCGGACAATCGAACACCAGCGCAGCAACTATCGCCTCGGGCCGCAGGCGACGAAGCCGGCCGCTGGCGCGACGAAGCCGCTCGGTCTCGATACCGGCGAGCAGAGAACGCCGCCAACGCTGACCGCCCCGCCGCTTGGCGCAGCGCAGCAGGGAGGGGCCGGACGATGAATAAGCAAGCCCCGAGCCTGGCGCAGATCGCGACGATGGTGCTGTTTGCGCTCTCGTGCTTCGCCCTGTTGCTGTTCCTCTGGGTCGCATTTGGCGGCCCAACGCCACTGAAGCCCGACGGATACCGGTTCACCGTGCCGTTCAAGGAGGCCGGTCAGTTGGCGACTCAGGCCGATGTGCGGATCTCAGGCGTGCGTGTCGGCACCGTCAAGGCGATCACAACCGACCCGGTCAGCGGCCGCTCTGATGTCGTCGTTGAGATGCTGCCCCAGTACGCGCCGGTGGCGGTGGACTCGGAAACGATGCTGCGCGCCAAGTCGTTGCTCGGCGAAACCTTCGTCGAGCTGACGCCTGGCAGTCCAAACGGACCGTTTCTCGCCGACAACGGCACGCTGCCCGCCGGCGGCATCAAACCTTCGGTTGAGCTGGACGAGATAATCAGGGCCTTCGATCCGAAGACGCGCGCTGCGTTCGGCACCTGGATGCAGCAGGCGGCGATCGCCGGCACCGGCTACGGCCGCGACCTGAACGATGCGTTTGCGCAGCTCGCTCCGCTGCTAGAGCAAGCAACGAGCCTCGCCAAGGTGCTCAACCGCAACGAAGCAGCGCTGAGTGGCCTGGTGCGCGACACCGGCGTTGTCTTCAGCGCGCTCAGTGCTCGCACCGGCCAGTTGCAGAGTCTGATCGTCAACGCAAACCGCGTTTTCTCAACAACCGCCGCAGCAAACCAGCAGCTCGCTGACACCTTTGTCGCGCTTCCAACCTTCCAGCGCGAGACGCGCAAGACGCTTAACCGACTGGTGACCTTCGCCGACACGACCAACCCGCTGGTCACGCAGCTGCAGCCGGTCGCCAAAGCATTGGCGCCGACCGCCGCCGCGCTCGATGCCGTTGCCCCCGACCTAAACGATCTCTTTATCGGCCTCGGGCCGGCGATCACGGCCTCGAAGAAGGGTCTGCCAGCGACCAACAGCTTCCTTGTTCAGACGCCGCCGCTGCTCGCCGCGCTCGATCCGCTGGCAGCCAACCTAAACCCGATCTTCCAGTACATCGGCGCATATCCGTACGAGATCACCGCCTTCCTCGGTAATGCAGCGGCAGCGACCAACGCGCAGGCCGATCTCAACGGCAAGGCCGTCAAGTACCTGCGCGTCACCAACCCGTTCAGCCCTGAGTCGCTCGCTGCATACCCGCAGCGCGTCAAGTCAAGCCGGTCCAACCCTTACCCGCTGCCTCGCTCGTTCGACAAACTGGCGACGTCGAACATGCTCGTCTATCAGACGACGCCGTGCTCCAGCGGGATCACGGCCGGGCTTTCGGCCAGCGCACGGGCCGCGCTCGGATCGACGAGCAGCGATCGGATCAGCGGCTACGCCTTCAATGACAACCTTGGCGGTACCGGCAACCCGGCCGCCGTGGCTGCGCCGGCCTGCCCGCTTCAGGGCCCGGTCTTTGGCAGCGGTTTCTACTTCCCGCAAGTGAACCCGGGGGTATTCACCCCGCAGTTGGTTCCCTGAGCACGGTGGCGCAGGCGGCTCGAAGCCGATCGACGATGGCTAGGTTGAGCTGATGCTGGCTCGCCTGTTGGCAGCGGTCATGGCGTTCGCGGCGCGGCGCCCGCTTGGCGTTTCGCTGGTCGCGCTGGTGCTGGTAATCGCGGCGGGGCTGCTGGCGTTGCGGCTTGAGCCAAGCGCCGAAACGGAGACGCTGGTCGGCCGCTCAACTCCCGGATATGCGGCGACCGAACTGCTCCATCAGCGCTTCGGCGATGATGCAGTCTACGTCGTTGTGGATGAACCGACGACGCGCATCGCCCTAACTGAAGATCTGGGCCGCGTCTTTGGCCTGGAGGGCTGTCTGGCCGGCAACGTGCCGAGCGGCAAGGCGCCGCCTGGTGGCGCTGGCGGACCATGTGCGCGGCTGGCAAGGACGCGCCCTGCGAAGGTCGTCTTCGGTCCGGGGACGTTCATCAATGAGGTGGTCGGGCAGATCAACCAGCAGCTGCGCAGCTCGGCTGCGGCGCATAAGCAGACGATTCAGGTCGAGGGGGAGAAGGCCTACAGGGCGGAGCTGAAGCGCAGCGGTGACCCTGCGGCGGCGCAGGCAGCACGCCAGCAGCTGCGCAAGCAGGTTGGCGCGGCCTACTTTCAGGAGCTGGCCGGGCTGGCGCTGCGCTACGGCCTGACGAAGCTCCCGGCGCTTGACGACCCGCAGTTTCTGGCACGACTGATCTTTGATCCAACGCGCCCTGCAGGGACGCCGAAGGCGCGCTTCGCAACGATCTTCCCAAGCTCGCAGGGGGCGCTGATTCAGGTGCGGTTGCGCAGCAACCTCAGTGAGCAGCAGCGCAGAGTCGCGATCGCCAATATCCGTGCAGCGACGCAGATGGAGCAGTGGAAGCTTTCGGGCGGCAGCTACCAAGTGACCGGCGCGCCGGTGCTGATCGGCGAGCTGAGCAGGTCGATCTCGCGTTCAATCCTGATCCTGCTGATCGCTGCGGTGCTAGTGATGGCACTGACCTTGGGGGTTGTCTTCCGTTCGCGGCTGCGGCTGCTGCCACTCGCCGTCGCACTGGCGGCGGTCGCGCTGACCTTCGGCGTGATGGCCATCAGCGGCATTGCGCTGACGATGGCTTCGATCGCCGTCGTGCCAATCCTGATCGGCTTGGCGGTCGATTACGCGATCCAGCTACAGGCACGCTTCGATGAACAGGGGCCGCCGATTGCTGACGGCGCTGCCGAGGTCGCGCGGCGCGGCGCGCCGACAATCGTCACTGCCGCCGGCGCGACCGCTGGCGGCTTTCTCGTTTTGATCCTTTCGCCGGTGCCGATGATCCAAAGCTTCGGACTGCTGCTGGTGATCGGGATTGTGCTGGCGCTGGCCTGCTGCTTGACGCTCGGCGTCGCTGTGAATGCGCTGATCGAGCGGCGCAAGTCGCCGGCGCCGAAGGCGATCACGGCGGTGGCCGGGGCTTGGGGCGATGCCGGGCTGCTGATCGGCAGCACCGCCGCTTGGCGCGCCGTTGCTGCCCGGGCCGCGAGCGGCGCCGCCGCCGCGCTGCGCGCCGCGACAAGCCACCCGGGCCGCTTCCTCGCCGTCGCCGCGGCGCTGGCCGTGGTCGGCTGGGCGGTCGACACCCAGGCACCGGTCGAGTCCGACGTGCAGAAGCTGGTGCCAGCCTCGCTGCCGGCGCTGCGCGATCTGCAGGAGTTGCAGCGCGTTAGCGGCGTTGGCGGCGAGGTCAATGTTGTCATTGAGGCGGCGAACGCCTCCGCGCCGGCCGTTGTCGCCTGGATGACCGACTACCAAGCGCGCGTGCTGGCGCGACTGAACTACAACCCACAGCGCGGCTGCCTCAGCTCCGATCTGTGCCCGGCATTCTCGCTGCCTGACCTCTTTACAACCGAGCAGTCGGTTGCTTCGCAGCAACGTGTTGATGCCTTACTTGCCGCCGTGCCGCAGTATCTGACGCAGAACGTGATCGCGCCGGACCGCAAGACGGCGACGTTGGCCTTTGGTCTGCGACTGATGAGCCTCGACCGTCAATACAAGGTGCTGCGCGTGATGCAGAGCGAGCTCAACCCGCCGGCCGGAGTACGCGCCCGGCTGGCCGGCCTGACCGTGCTTAGCGCCTCGGCCAACGACCGGCTGGCCTCGCCACTGCGTCGCGGCCTGTCGCTACTTGTCAGCCTTGTCGTTGTCGGTCTTGTACTGCTGCTGGCTCTGCGCAGTGCGCGGCGCGCGCTGGTGCCGCTGGTGCCGATCGTCTTCGCGACCGGCTGGTCGGCGCTGCTGCTGTTTGTCACGCGGATACCACTCAATCCGCTGTCGGTCGTGCTCGGCACCTTGGTTGTTGCGATCGCGACTGAGTTCAGCGTGCTGCTAAGCGAGCGCTACCACCGTGAGCGCAGCGACGGGCTAGAGCCGGGCGCTGCGTTGCGCCGCACTTACAACTCAACCGGCGCCGCCGTGCTGGCCTCCGGTGTTACGGCAATCGCCGGTTTTGCCGTGTTGGCACTCTCCGATATTCGAATGCTGCGCGACTTTGGCCTCGTCACAGTGATCAACCTCAGCGTCGCGCTGCTCGGGACACTGCTGGTGCTGCCAGCCGTGCTGATGTTGGCCGAGCCCGGAGCGCTGCGCGCCAGGCTGGCACGGCTCTCGCGCCGGCAGCCTGCGGGCAGGGCGGCGCCGTGAACGAGCCGGCGCCGCCAGCGCCGACGCGGCTGCCTGGGGTGATCGTCGTGATCGTCGCGGTCGCGCTGCTGGCCTACATCACCTACAACAGCCTCAGCAGCGAAGGAGGCTCATCGCAGGGGCCGGCGGTTGGCGCAGCGATGCTCGAGTTTGCTGCGCCGCTCGTCAGCGGCGAGCTTCAGGGCGATGCCAATGTCCGCCAGCGCTCGGCTGGCGGCAAAGCGGCCTGCGACGTTGGCGGCGCGGCGGTGCTCAACTCCTGCCGGCTGGTCGCTTCGCGGCCCGCTGCCCTGGCCTTCATCGAGGCCGGAGAAGGGAGCTGCGCGCAGCAGCTGGATCGGCTGCTCACGGCAGCCGCTGGTTATCGAAGCGTCGCGGTCGCGGCCATCGTGATCGCCGGCCAGCGCGACGAGGCCCGTTCGCTGGTCAGCACCCACAAGTGGACGGTCCCAGTCGCTTGGGACCGCGACGCGGCGCTGGCAAATCTTTACGGCGTCGCCGTCTGCCCGCAGATCGTCTTCCTGCGGCGCGGCGGGATTGTCGATTCAGTCACAGTCGGCGGCGCGTCGACGGCCGAGTTGCGGCGGCGGCTCGCCGCGATCGCGCAGGGCAGCTAAAGCGTGGCGGCCGAACAGCCAGCGGCGCGGCGCGGCACGGTTGATCGCCCGCTCGCGGCCGAGTACCCGGGGCTGAGGCTCGACTGGCTGGTCGCTGACTGCCTCGGCTCGGCCAGCGATCCGGGCGTCGCCGAGCGGCTGGCACTGTTGGCCGACCGCTTCAGCGGTCGTCAGGCGCTGACGCTGCGCCAGTCGCCGGTAGTCTCCGCATATCGCAGCTTCTTTTGGCAGATCGGAATCGACCCGGACAGCCAGCAGACTCCGGCCGAAGCGGTTGCACTGGAGCGGCTGCAGAGCGGTGGCAACCCGTTGGGCGGCCGCGTAGCCGACGCGCTGCGGCTCGCCGTGCTTGAAACATCGGTTGCGCTCTATGGCTTTGACGCCGGCGCCGTGGCGGCGCCACCGATGATTCGCGCTGCGCGCCAAGGCGAACAGGCGGACGGGCGTGCACTGGCGGCTGGGACGATCGTGCTGGCCGACCGCGAGCGGGCGCTCTGCGAGCTTTTCACGCCGCCTGGGGGTGATTGCGCCGCCGGCCGCCACAGCAGCAGCGTGCTGCTGGCGGCAATCGGCGTTGACGGCGTCGGCGAGCTGCCGGTCGCTGAGGCGCTGTCGATTGCCGCCGGCGCGTTAAGCGGTGGCTGAACGCGCGTCGCATGGTTAGACTTAGCCGATGGCAACCGCACTACTCGAGTCCCGACTGTCGGGCCCGTCTGAGCTCGATCGGTCGGCCGCGCGGCGCACATTACGAGCGCAGATCGGCCGGCTTGAAGGGCACCTGAGCGCCGGCATCTGCGAAGCTTTCCCCGATCGTCCGCCGCTGCCAGAGTTGCCGGGCGGCCACGCTCGCCTGCAGAGCATCGGCGAACTTGAAGAGCTGCGCGACGCGCAGTTCGCGGCGGTAGCTGAGCTTCGCGCCTGGCTGGCTGGCCGTGAGCTGCGCCGCGCCGATGCCCGCCGCCGGCTTGAACTGATGCTCGCCGACCCGGCAGGTCACCGATGCGAGCGAATCACGCAGCGCGAACTTGGCGAGGGCGGCTGCGGCGTCTGGAGCGTTGTGCCGCGACTTGGCCCGCTCGGTCGGCTGACCGGCTGGTGGCTCGTGAAGCTTTCATCGGGCTGCCCCTTAGCCACCTGACATGGGCCGGCGCAGTCGCAAACGCGGACTTTCCGAGTCGCCACGCGACGCCGACGCGCAGGCCGGCGCCAGCTTAGGCGCGCCGCCAGATGAGGCCGCGAAGCTGCCGCCGCGACGGCGCGCCAAGCTTGACGACGCGCCGCGCCCTCCGTGGGCGCCGGTTCCACTGACCGAGCTCTGCATCTTCGTCGGCATCGTTGTGATCGTCGTCGGAATGCTTGGCGGTTCGCCGCGTGGTCTGCTGCTCGGTTTCGGTTTCGCGCTGGTCATTATCGCCACGCTGGAGCTGTCGTTACGCGAGCACCTCGCTGGCTACCGGTCGCATTCGCTTCTGATCGGGGCCTGCGCCGCCGCTCTGATCAGTCTCTTGCTGGTGGCACTGAGCGGCCTTCCGAACTCGATCATTCTCGGCGCCGCGGCGCTGGTGTTCGGGCTTTGCTGGGCGGTTCTGCGTAATCTCTTCCGAACTCGATCAGGAGGAAAATCGTGGAGAGCATGAGTGGCGAGAGCAAATACCCGACGGCATCGTCGCCGGTCGAAGTCGCCGCGCAGCCGATTCGGATCACCGGCCTGAATCACCTCACGCTGATCTGCTCCGACCTTGAGCAGACGACAGCCTTCTACCGCGACGTACTGGGGCTGGCACTGGTCGACGAGTCGGTCAACGCCGATGACCCGGCGACGCGGCACTTCTGGTTCTCGACCGACGCGGACGGCGTCGCCGGAACGGCGCTGCGCCTGTCGTTCCTCGAATATCCGCAGATGGCGCCGGCAGTGCAGGGCGTTGGCGGTACGCATCACCTGGCTCTCGGCGTCGGCTCTCCAGCTGAGGTGACGGCATGGCGGGATTATCTGCAGAGCCGCTCAGTGCCGACGACCGAGAGCTTCAACCGTGATCAGCTCTGCTCGATTTACTTGCGCGACCCCGACGGCCAGATCATCGAGATAGCGGCAGCTTCAGCCTGACGGCGACTAGCCGCTCGTCAGCACATCTGCCAGCGCTTGGCGCTGACGATCGGTCATTGCGCCGACCGTCTTGTGCTCCGAGATTGGGATCGCCTGTAGCAGCCGGCGGCAGCGGGCGCGGCCCCAGCGGCGCTGGCTGGTCAGCAGATCGGCGACGGTCATCGACTGTGCCTCCCAGGGCGACTCAACGATTACATCGGCGGCCAGTCTGTCGCCGGCGGCGACGCGACGTTTCAGCTCGGCCCGGGCGAGGCGGACCGTATTCGCGCGCTCCAAGGCGCGGAGGTGCTGAGGGGCGTCGGCTTGGCTGGCGGCTGGGGTCATCGATTCTCCTTGGCGCGTCGTCGCGATGTACCTGACCGGTCTGGCCAGGATCATTTTGTTGCGGCGTAGAGCCGCGTTCACTAAGTCTGTTTGAGCGAGTTAAGGATCTTTCACGGAGCCTCTACACCACCGCCCAACTCCCTCTCTACTTTCTCCGCCGCTGCCAAGCAGCCGGCTGGAGTTAACCTACGGAAGATCATGCCGAATCGTCAACAAGCTGTAAACGATTCGCACGCTCAGAGCGAACAAAAAGCTTCGTCGTCAACCACTGACCGCGCCTCAGGAAGCGTCGGGGCCGGGCAGCGGGCCGTGCTCAGCCTCAAACTTGAGCTTGACCGATTCGAAGGCAGCCAGTGCCCGGTCGAGCGTCGCCCGGTCGTGTGTTGCCATCACGCTGGTGCGCAGCAGCGCACCGCTCGGCGGCACTGCAGGGTGGAGCGCCGTATTGACGAAAACGCCGGCGTCATAAAGCGCCCGCCAGAGCAGCACTGCTTTCCAGTCATCGCCAACGAGGACGGGGACAATCGGTGTGACAATCTGGCCGTCAACAACGCCCGGCGCGTCAAGCTGGGCGGTTGGCGAACTCAGCTGCTGCGGTGCGACGACGGCAAAGCCGAGCGCCTCCAGACCGTCACGCAGATAGCGGGCGTTGTCGAGTACGGCCGAGAACAGCGGCGGCCCGTCGGGTGAGCGAATAATCCGTAGCGCCGCTAGCGCTGCGCCGACCGCTGCTGGCACGGCCGAGGCAGTGAACAGGTAGGCGCGGGCCGATACGCGCAGGTAGTCGATTACCTCAGCGCTGCCTGCGACGAAGCCGCCGCAGGAGGCCAGCGACTTCGAGAAGGTGCCGGTCCGCAGGTCAACCAGCTCCTCAACGCCAAGCAGCTCCGGCGTGCCCGAGCCGCGAGCGCCGAGCACGCCGGCGCCGTGCGCGTCATCTACCAGCAGGCGAGCTCCATGGGCGCGGCACAGTTCAGCGATCTGGTCGACCGGGGCGATGTCGCCCTCCATTGAGAAGACGCCGTCGACGGCGACGAGGATGCCGCCACCGTCGCCCGCGGCGCGCTCGAGGGCGCGTTCCAGTTTGTCGATTCGGTTGTGGCGGAAGGGCCGCAGCTTGGCCTTCGACTGGATGCAGCCGTCAAGGATTGAGGCGTGGGCGCCGGAGTCGGCGATCACCGTGTCGCCCGGTCCAAGGATCGTGCCGATCGTGCCGAGGTTGGTTTGGTGGCCTGTTGTGAAGACCAGCGCGTCCTCGGTGCCGATCCACTCGGCGATCTCTCGCTCCAGCTCAATGTGCAGCCGGATTGTGCCGTTCAGCAGCCTTGATCCGGTCAGGCCGGTGCCGTAAGTCTCCAGCGCTGCCCGCGCACCGTCGATAACCCGTTCGTCGCCGGTCAGTCCGAGGTAGTTGTTGGAGCCGAGCATGATCCGTTCGGCGCCCTCCATCGTGACGACCGGCCGCGCCGGACCGTCGAGCAGACGGAAGTAGGGCAGCAGGTCGGCCTCGCGCGCCGCGCGCAACTGTTCCTCGCGTTCGTGGCCGCGCACTTTGGCGAAGAGATCAACTTGGGTTTTAGACATATAAGCTGCTGCCGATGAGCGTAGAGATCAAGCCGGTGGAAACTCGCAACGAACGCCGCGCCTTTCTCAGCTTTCCCTACCGCCTCTACGCCGACCAGCCTATCTGGGTCGCGCCGCTTAGGTTCGAGCGCCGCCGGCACATCGACTCGAAGCACAACCCGTTCTTCGAGCACGCCGAGGTTCAATTCTTTCTTGCCTACCGCGACGGCCGTGTCGTCGGCCGCATCTCGGCCCACGTTGACGACAACCTCAACTCCTTCCAGGACAACCGCTGGGGGCTGTTTGGCTTCTTCGACTGTGAGGATGATGTCGAGGCAGCAACGGCGCTGATCGACGCTGCCGCCGATTGGAACCGGGCCCGCGGCCGTGACCGGATCGTCGGACCGATGAGCTTCTCGACCAACGACGAGTGCGGCCTGCTGATCGAGGGCTACGAGCTCGAGCCGATCATTCTGACCGAGTGGCAGTTCCCTTACTACCGGCGGCTGCTCGAAGAGGCCTGCGGTATGCGCAAGGCAATGGACACGCTGATGTGGGAGCTAGATATCTCGGGCCGCGCCGATGTTCACCCAGCGATCTGGGAGATGGCCGGCAAGGTCGAGAGCGAGCACGGAATCGTCTGCCGGCCGATGCGCAAGAAGGATCTGCAGGCCGAAGTGGGGCGCTTTCTCGAGGTTTACAACGAGGCATGGGAGCGCAACTGGGGTTTCGTGCCGCTCAGCGAGAAAGAGGCGCGAGCCTACGCTGAAGACCTAAAGTTTGTGCTCGATGAGAACTGGGCGATGATCGCTGAGAAGAGCGACACCGGTGAGGTTGTTGGCGCGGCGCTGACGTTGCCGGACTTCAATCAAGCGATCAAGGCAGCCGGGAATGGTCGGCTGCTGCCGTTTGGCTGGCTGAAGATCCTGCTGGCGCGCAGGAAGATTGATCGTGTGCGCGTCTTCGCGCTCGGCGTCAAGCGCGAACATCAGCAGACAGGGGTCGCGGCGCGGCTCTACGAGATGCATTACGCGTCGGCTGAGCGCACACCACAAACCGGCGGTGAGACAGGCTGGATTCTGGAGACGAATAAGCCGATGAACCGGGCGATGGAGGGGATGGGAGGCAAGGTTGTGCGCCGCTACCGCTTCTACGAGCGGCTGCTCGACCAGGGCGCCGAGCCATCACTGCCCGACGCCGACGCATTCCCGTGGCGCGGCGCAGCTGAGCACGAAGGCTGAATCGAAGCTAGGCTCTCTGGCGACGATGCTCGACACCGCAAACACCAGCGCAGATCAGGCCGACGCCAGCGAAGAGGTTGACGCAGTCGTCGTCGATCCAGCCCGGCCGCTGCCGGCCCGCCGCTCGCCGGCCGAGCTGGTCGCGACGCAGGCCGCTGTTGTCGGCGGTTCGTTCGTTGCCGGTGCGTTGGCGGTCGTTGTTGTATCGCGCCGCCGCAATCGTAAGGCGGCGCGCCGCGGCAAGCGATCCAGGGCAGCAAACATCGCTGCGTCGCGCTCGTTCCTCGTCGACGTGCACCTGCTGCAGCGCTAGGTCTCGGAGCTTACGGGTTGGTCTCGGAGCCGAGCCCTTCGCCGGGCAGGAACTCGTTTGTCAGCGCCTGCCCTGTCTCGACCGGGCCACGCAGCAGGTCGTTGCGCGTCATCCAGTCAGCGAAGCTTTGCCACTGGGCCGGTTCCTGCCAGCCGAACGGCCTGCGCGAGGGCGGAAACAGCACCGGCAACGTCGCCGCGACCGTCGCCGTCGCCAGCTTCTTGCTGAGCTTCGGATTGGCCGCTCGTAGCGCTGCGACGCCCGTCTGCGGGTTGGCCCGCGCGGTCCGCGTGCCGCGCTGCAGCGCACCGATGAAGCGGCGAATCATTGCCCCATTGCGCGAGACGGTTTCGTTGCGGGCGACCAGCACCAGCTCGTCGTAAGGCGGCACGCCGGCGCGATCAACCGGCATCATCCGCGGGCGGTGCTTCTGCTGACGCAGTTGAACACCCTCGATGTTCCAGAAGGCGCCGAGCGTTGCGGCCACCCGCTTTGACAGCATCGCGCCGATCAGGTCGAAGCCAACATCGACCTTCTTGACCTTGCTGGTGTCAACACCGGCAGCCGACATCAGCTGGTCGAGCAGGGCGTCCTGGAAGGGCAACCCTGCAGTGCCGATCTTGGTCCCTTCGAGCTTGCGCGGGTCGACCGGCTTGTCATTGACGCTGATCAGCGAGGTCAGTGGCCGCTGAGCAATCGCGCCGACCGACAGCACAGCGGCGCCCTTATCGCGCGCGATAAGTAGCTCCGGCTCGTGCGAGATCACGAGGTCGGCGTCGCCGGCCGCCAGCGCCTGCAGCGGCGCCGAAGGCCGCGGCGGCGTTTTGATCTGCACGTTCAATCCGACCTTGCGGAATTCTCCCTGCGCCAGCGCCGTGTAGATGCCGACGTGATCGGCGTTTGGCGTGTAGTCGAGCATCAGCGTGACGCTCCGCATCGCAGGCGCCGAAGAGTTGTCCTGCTTGGCGCCGCAGGCGGTCAGAGTGAGCGTCGCGGCAAGCGCCGCAAATGTGAGGGAGCTTCTGATCATTAGGACTCTCAGGGGGTGAGAGTAACGACGGCGGGCGATGGCGCTCTGCGCGGCGCGGCGTCCGTGCTACCGTTCGCAGAGTCAAGTCGCGTATTTGCGCGATCAAAGAAGTGCCAGCGCCCGCACGATTGCCTCACAGCGTCTCCGCGAGTAAGCAGCACACAACGCCGCGGAGGTTATTTCGATGGCGACTGGAACAGTCAAGTGGTTTAGTGATGAAAAGGGCTTCGGGTTTATTACTCCCGACGAGCCTGGCAAGGACCTGTTCGTCCACCATTCAGCAATCATGGGTGAGGGCTACAAGTCGCTCGCCGAGGGTGCGAAGGTGGAGTTCGATTCCGAAGAGGGCCCCAAGGGTCCGAGCGCGAAGGACGTGCGCCCGGTCTAAAGGCCCGCGCGGCCTTAGCGCCGCAAACGGAGTCTTTGCAACGGGTCGCCTTCGGGCGGCTCGTTGTCGTTCCCGAGCTAGGGTGAGGACCAGTGAGCCTGTCGATAAGCCAGTCCGCACGCCGCTCAGGCGAATCTGTTGAACATGTCGAGCTGCTGATTATCGGCGCCGGCCTGTCCGGCATCGCGGCGGCCTGCCACTTCCACAAGTCGTTCCCTGACAAGAGCTACGCGATCCTCGAGGCCCGCGACAGCGTCGGCGGTACGTGGGATCTGTTCCGCTACCCGGGGCTGCGCTCCGATTCCGACCTCTACACATTCGCCTACGCCTTCAAGCCGTGGACCGACCCGCATGCGATTGCCGGCGGCGACACGATCCTCGATTACATTCGTGAGACCGCCAGCGAGCATGACGTTGACGGCCGGATCCGCTTTGGTCGGCGCGTGACGCGCGCCGAATGGTCGAGTGAGCAGGGCCTATGGCAGGTTGAGTCCGAGCAGGCCTTTTCCAGCGCCGCGGCGCCAATCACCTGCCGCTGGCTTTTCAGCGCCGCCGGCTACTTCCGTTACGACCGCGGCTACGAGCCTGACTTTCCCGGCATCGATCGTTTCAAAGGGGCGGTAGTCGATCCGCAGGCTTGGCCGGAGGACCTGGACTACGCCGACAAGCGCGTCGTCGTGATTGGCAGCGGCGCGACGGCCATAACGCTGATCCCGGCAATCGCAGCCAGCGCTGAGCACGTCACGATGCTGCAGCGTTCACCGACCTATGTCGTCAGCGTGCCGCGCATAGACCCGCTCGCCAAGCTGCTGAAGCGGTTTGTCAGCGAGCAGCGTGCCTACTCGTTGACGCGTCGTAAGAATGTCTGGCTTCAGCAGACGACCTACCGCGTCTGCCGGTCGCGGCCGCGGCTCGTAAAGCGGCTGATCCTCTGGAGCCTGAAGCGCCAACTGCCTGAGGGGTATGACGTCGCTACCCACTTCTCGCCCAGCTACGACCCGTGGGATCAGCGTCTCTGCGCGGTACCCAACGGCGACCTTTTTAAGGTTCTTTCCAACGGCACGGCCTCGGTCGTCACCGATCAGATCGCCAGCTTCACCGAAGATGGCATCGAATTGGCATCGGGCGAGCACCTCGATGCAGAGATCATTGTGACGGCGACGGGCCTCGAGATGATGGCCTTTGGCGGCATCGACCTGATCGTCGACGGCCAGCCGGTCTCGCTGCCGCAGACAATCGCCTACCGCGGCGCGATGCTCAGCGATGTGCCGAACTTCGCCTTCGCGGTTGGCTACAGCAACTTATCGTGGACGCTGAAGGTTGACCTTGTCTGCGATTACTTCTGCCGGCTGGTCGCCTACATGGATCGCTGCGGTTACGACCGCTGCGTGCCAGCGAATTACGACCCTGCGATGGAGACGCTGCCGCTGCTGAAGCTCAGCGCCGGTTATGTCCAGCGGGCTCTCGGGCAGTTCCCGCGTCAGGGCACGCAGGCGCCTTGGGCGCTGTGCAGCGATTACGCGCAGGATCAGATCGACTTCAGTGCTGACGTCACGGCAGACGGCGCACTGGAGTTTTCAAGCAGCCGCGAGCGCGCCGGTGTCGCCGTTACGGCCGCGTAGCTTCTGGCGCCGTCAGCACCTTGACAAAGTTCTCCAGCTGCGCCGTCGTCCAGCACTCGTAGGCCTCGCAATGTTTGGCGTAGGAGTCGATCACTGAGTCGCCGTAGTTCCAGTACAGGCGCGGTTCAGGGTTAAGCCAGTAGGTGCGGCCAGCGCGCGCCGCCAGCTGAGCAAAGCGATCGACGTGCGGGGCACGGCCGTTGGTGCGCGCGTCGCCGAGCACGATCACCGTGGAGCGCGGATGCAGTTCGTCCTGAATCTGGTCGAGCAGCTCGCCCCAGACGCGGCCGTAGTCGGTGTAGCCAGAGATGTCGGCGACGCCTGCGTCTCGGGCGATCGCTTCGCTAATGGCCTTGAAGTCGCGCTCGCGCTGGAAGACTTCGGTCACCTCGCTGACCCGTTCGATAAAGACGAACGAGCGCATCTTGCGGAACGAGTCGTGCAGTGCGTGCATCACCGAAAGGAAGAAGACCGATGCACTGGTGACGCTGGTAGAGACATCGCAGATCACAAACAGCTCCGGCCGGCGCGGGCGGACCGGCCGGTAGCGCAGCGTGATCGGTACGCCGCCGGTCTGCAGCGAGGCGCGCATCGTGCGGCGAATGTCGACCTGAGCGTGGCGACGGTGGCCGCGGTGTTCCTGGCCTTGCGTCTTCAGGCGCCGTTTGAGCTGCGTTACGACGCGGTGGACGCTGGCGAGGTCCGCCAGCGGGCCGGTCGGCAGCGCGCGGTCCAGCTCGTGCAGCGGCCGCGCCGCCGGCAGCGCTGCGGTCCGCTCGACCTGGCGGCGCTCCAGCTCTTGGCGCAGCAGCTGCTCAAAGCGGCGAATTCCGTCACGCGGCAGCCCATCGGAACGAGGATCGTCGCTCGGCAGGTCAGGCTGGGGGTCGGTCCGCAGCTCGAGCGAGCGGCGGATTCGCTGCACATCGACGCCTAGCACGCCGGAGCCTTCGCCCGGCTGCGAGAAGGCCGCTATCGCAAGGCGGGCAAGGTCGCGAAGCGCACCCTCATCGCCGGCCGCGATCGCGCGGGCTATCTGTTCGCGCAGCGTTTCGACGTCAACCTCGCTGGCCGACTGGCGCTTCCCGTCGCCTGCTTCACCGATACCGCTGGTCAGCGCAGCAAGCTCGGTCGCGCGAAAGAAGAATCGTTCGAAGACGAGGTCGAAGATTGCGCGATCCTCAGGCGACTTGGCGAGCGTCGTTGCCAGCGTTTCGCGGAAGGCGACCGGCTCGCTCCATGAAACCTCAGGCAGCGCGCCTAGCGCGTCGAGCAGCTCGCTGGTGCCAACCTTGACGCCTTCGCCGCGCAGTTCGTCGCCGAACTCGATCAGGTGCGCCGTCAGGCCGGCGTCGGCCGGGTTGGCCAGCGGCTCGGAGAAGAGCGCCGCGCGCCGCGACGCGTCGCGCGAGATTCGCTTGTCAGGAGCTGGCGGCACCGACGCCGTCCCCTGTGGCGTCGAGCTTCACGCCAACGCGCTCGGCGACGATGTCGATATCGGTGCGGTGCTTGACGATGATCGACATCGTGTCGTTGAAGGTCTTACTGTCGATGTCGTTGGCGCCGAGCAGCAGCAGAGCCCGCGCCCAGTCGATCGACTCGGCGATCGACGGCGGCTTCTTCAGGTCAAGCTCGCGCACCATCGCGATGATCTCGACCAGCCGCCGCGCGATCTTGGCGTCAAGCTCGGGCGCGTGCAGCCGAACGATTTCCAGCTCGTGCTCCAGCGACGGGTAATCGATCCACAGGTACAGGCAGCGGCGCTTCAGCGCCTCGGTCAGCTCACGCGAGTTGTTTGAGGTCAGCAGCACCAGTGGCATCGTGCTGGCCTCGATCCGGCCAAGCTCGGGGATTGAGATCTGGAAGTCCGACAGCAGTTCCAGCAGCATCGCCTCGAACTCCTGGTCGGTCTTGTCGATCTCGTCGATCAGCAGAACGACAGGGTCGGGTGAGGCGATCGCCGTCATCAGCGGCCGCTCAAGCAGGAACTCAGAGCCAAAGATGTCGTCCTGAACCTCCTCCCAGCCGGTGTCCTGCGCCTCGGCCTGGATTCGCAGCAGCTGCTTGCGGTAGTTCCACTCGTACAGCGCCTTCGCCTCGTCGAGCCCTTCGTAGCACTGCAGACGAACCAGCTCACGGCCGAGAGTCTGGGCCAGCGACTTCGCCAGCTGCGTCTTGCCGACGCCTGCCGGCCCTTCGACCAGGATCGGCTTGCCGAGCTTGATCGCGAGGAATGCGACCAGTGCGGTTGCCTCGTCGGGCAGATAGCCGACCTCGATCAGGCCGGCTGAAACTTCTTCTGGGAGCTCGGGCGTGATTGGCATCGTCAGCGGATGATAGGTCGCCGCCACCAAGTCGCGCGCGCGGCGCTAATCGGCCGCTGGCTGATCGTTGGCGTCCTCGAACGACAGTTGGCCCTCCTGCGGCGCCGGCGCCACTGTCGGTTTGGCGCGTGGCCGGTCGCCCGGCGCTGGCGTAGGCGCCGACGCAGCTGTTGAGGGTGGCTGCTGCTGCGGCGCCGTGGCAGCGACCGACGTCGGGTTGCCCTCGACCGTTGCTGTGCGCGGATTGTCGCCGTCAAGCAGCGGCTCGGGGCGGTGGCGCATGAACATCCTCCAGCCGGCGAAGACGATCACCGCGCCCACCAGAAAGGTGACAAAAATCCCCCAGTCGACGCTGACCGGGCTCCAGGAGGGGCTGCCGACCGGCCGCAGAACGCCTGCGTCGTTGCCGCTTGGGCGGTCCAACTGCCGGTAGAAGACGAGGAACATCACCCAGCCGCCTGCGGCCATCAGGATTACGGCGTCGCCGCCGGGCAGGTGGAATGCGCGGCGCTCGGCGCGCGCCGCGCAGAGGGCGATGATCGCAAGCGCGACGAGCAGGATTGAGGCCTCGATGAAGCCCCATGACTGGAATGCGTTGAACGAGTCGCTCAGCTCGTTCACGCTGCCATCAGGCCGCGTAATAAAGCCGCTCTGCTGGTACCACGGCAGAAACATTGTGAGCAGCAGGCCGGCCGCTGCACCGACTGCCAGCCGCTGTTCGCTGTAGAGCGAATGCCACGCGCCGCGCAGGCGCGCCGCGTTACTACTCACGCCGTGGCGCCGGCCGCCACCCGCATCCGTTCCATCAGTAGTTTGGCGTCGCTGTCGCTGACCGTCCGAAGCTGTCCTTGAAAGGCCAGCTTCCAGTGCTCTGCTGGCCACTTGCCGATGTGCTCGAGCTCGTTCTTTACGCTTTCGGCGGCGATCCAGTCGCCTTCATCGAGCGTCAGCTCAGGTTCCGTTGCTCGCCGCCACGGATAAGCGTCGGGGCTACCGGGTTTGCCGGGCCAAACCGGGTCGCGGTCCTCAAACAGGTCGGAGCTGATCGTCACCGCGCCACCGAACGCCATCACCTTTGTCAGGTAGAAGATGATCCGGTCGCCGACCTCCATCGCTTGCGCCTGCTTGCGCCGCCGCTCCTTGAAGCCGATCAGCTTGAAGCCCAGCTCACGCGTGACGGCGAAGTTGTCGGTCGACCCGGTCAGCACCCAGGTTGTCGGTGATTCGGCCATTAGACCAGTGTAGGACGGTGGTCTGACGATCCGCTTAGCGCGGCGCGGGGGTCGGCGCGCTGATCCCGAGGTACTTGTAGAGATAACGGTTGAAGCGCTCGGTCATAACGCAGTAGGGCCCCGGGTCCGGCCAAGCTTTGAAGTTGCCAAGCACCGCGGCGGGGCCTTTGGTGGCGCGCAGCTTGATCGTCTCGCGCTGGCGGTCGGCCGTCATCCGGTCGCAGAGGCCGCGGACGAAGTCGCGTAGAACCTTGTGGTAGTTGAGCGGTGAGGGCGATCCCGGCTGGTAGTACGACCACGACCCGCTGTCCGAGAAAGGCAGCTGGTAACGGCCCTCTGTCTGGCCCGACAGCCAGAGGCGGTTGGCAGCCTTGCTGCCGCTCAGCTGCGCAAGGTCGTGCAGTCCCGCCAGCGACTGGTAGAAAGCGTTGTAGATCCGCTGCCCGGGCGCGTACGAGTAGGCGAGGTAGTAGGAGCCGTGCGCCAAGTTAAGACGCACGCCACTTGGCGGCGCTGTGCGGAAGATCCCGAGCGAGGCGAGCGCGAACTTCATCATCCTAGGCTGTTTCAGCCGCTTCGATGTCCGCGCCAACGCCTGCACCGCGGTTCCTTGCGCCAGTCCGCTGACCCACGGCGGGCGGCCGCCGCCGAACTGGAAGAGGTACTCCCAAGCATTGCCGCCGGCGCGCTTGACGGCCAGTCGCTGGACTTCGCCGGCCAGTGTGCGCAGCTCGGCTGTTTTGCTTTCGGCTGTCCAAAGTGCGTTCATGTAGCCGAATGTTCCAAGCCACTGAATCTGCAGCCCTTGCCCTGGATAGGATTGCCAGACCAGCTCACTGCCGCTGAAGCTGACCCGCTGGCCGTAGCTGAGCAGCGACCCGTTTGCCCACCACTGGGCGTTACGGCGCAGCGTCTCGATGATCGGCGCGATGCGCGAGCTGGTGATCAGGCCGTCCTTTGCCATCCGGTTAAAGTTTGCGATCACGGCGCGCATCTCGCGGCGTCGCTGGCCGCTGAGCCTGCCGGCGGCGTTGCGAGCGCTGCTCAGCGCCGCATTGAACGAAGCGCGGGTCGCAGCGCTGATTGCGCCGCGCCCCGCGAGCCGGGCAACAGCGCCGTCAAGGCTTGCCGATGAGACTGTCTGGGCCGGCAGCGCCGTTACTACAGCTGCGCCAAGCGAACGGCTGAGCGTCGGCGGCAGCTCGCTGGCCGGGGTTGCCGGGATCAGCGCGTTTTCCTGCGCGGTGACCTTCCCGCTCCGGTCAAGGATCAGGATTGTCGAGGCTCCGGCACTCGCCGCGCCCCAAAGGGCGAGCGTGACGAGCGCCGACGCGACGCATAGAAAAAGCGTACGGCGCACATCAGCGATGCTAGAGAGCTGCCACTGCGGCGGTCGCAGTAGCTGTTGCAGGGCAGCGATCAAAGGCCGCCAACTGGCGGCCCGATTATCGCCGTCTGCTTCTTGATTGCCTGAAAGGCTAGCCCGGATCCGTCATGCTCTGGCGGCGTGCGACTTGACTCAATTAACCCGGGCGACATCGTTCGCGTCAGCATTCGAGGTCGCGTCTTCCACGCGATCGTCCGCGGCAGCGACCCGGCCGGCCTGCAGATAGAGCCGATTGAGCGGGCTGCGACGCAGCGCCACGTGAAGGCCCGCGACGTCGTCGAGCACTGGTCGAAGGCTGGCCGTCCGCGGGCTGCAGCGCAGCGCGCCGTCAACCCGCAGCAGCGCTCACTCGACGACCTGCTGGACCGCTAGCCGCCTCGTCCGGCGCGGCTCGTCATACTTGCTGACGTGCCAAGCCGTCCGACCGACGAGGCAGTCGCAGCCGCCGTTCCGCTCGCCGCGGCAAGGCTCGCCGCGGGCGCTGCGAGCGGTCCCGGCACCGCCGACCCGCTGGTCGGCGAGCTGCGCCGCGCCGGCCTGCTGCCGCTGCTGGTGCTGCACCTGCTGTCAGCCGGACCGTCCTACGGCAACGCCCTGATCGAAGGGATCAACATCTCGACCGGAGGGCTGATCAGCGTAAACCCAAACACGATGTACCCGCTGCTGCGCACGCTTGAAGAGAAGGCCTTCGTGACCGGCGAGTGGGAGCACCCGGAGCGCCGCTCACGCCGCTTCTACGCAATCACACAGGCCGGCGAGGCCGAGCGTGAACAGCTCGCCGCAGTGCTGAAGCCGCGGCTCGCCGAAGTTGCTTCGGCGCTTGAGCTGCTGCGCCGCGAGCTGCAGTGAGCACCGCCCTCGCGCAGCTGAAGATCAGCGGCGTAACGGTCGCTGAGGCTGAGCAGCTTTGGTACGACACGGCGCGCTGGCCGCTGTTCGTCGACGGGCTGCAGTCGGTCGTCAGCATTGAGGGCGATCCGCCGCAGCGCGGCTCGCGCGTTGTTTGGCAGTCATTTCCGGCCGGCCGCGGCGAGGTAAGCGAGACCGCGGTTGAGTACTCGCCTGGCGCCGGCCAGCAGCTGGAAGTTTTGGACCGCTCGCTGCAGGGCGTCCAGCGGGTCGGCTTCTCGCAGCTTGACGGCGCCGTCGCGGTCGAGCTGTCGCTCGACTACCGGCTCAGCAGCGCAAACCCGCTCCGAGGGCTGATCGACCTGCTTTTCATCCGCCGCGCGCAGAACCAATCGCTGCGCCGAACGCTGGTCGCATTTGCCGCCGAGCTGCAGTCCGTCGACGATTAGCGGGCCGTCGCCGAGCGGGCTCTCAGCGCCGCTTCAAGACGCCCTAAGCTGCGCTCGATCTCGCCGATCTGCTCGGCTGTCAGGCCGCCGATCAGCGCCGTTTTCGCTGCCCCGCCGACCGCTGCGCTGGCCGCCACAAGCTCAGCGATGCGCTCGTCGATGTCACCCTGGCCTGCCCATGAGGCCAGCTCGGCAATCGCCGCCCGTAGCGCCGCATCAAGCTGAAAGGCAGCTTCGCGCCAGCGACCGCTGTCAACGTCGCTGCGGGCGCGCAGCGTCAGCTCCTCGCAGGCCAGAACGACGTCGCGGCCCGAAAACACGGCGGCGAGACGCTCCTGCGGGCTGAGCATCGCTTCGCGGCGGCGGCGAACGGCGGCCGGCGCAATCTCAACCGCCGCAGTCCAGCGGCCATCGGCGACCTCCTCGCCAAGTCCGCTGCCGACCCGGATCACCAGCGCTTGACCGGGCGCGATGCCGTGCGCCGCTGCGTCGGCGGCGACAATTCGCTGGCGCTGCAGCACGGAGTTGATCACCGCCAGCCCTTCTCGCGCCTCACGCTCGCAGTCGGCCGCTGACAGCCAAGCCTGCGGGTCGCCAGCGATCGGCTGAGCAGCGATCAGCGTTGCCCGGCCTATTGCGACCGGCGTTGCGTCAGGTGTCGGCGGTGCGCTACGCAGGCGGCGGCGCAGACGGCTGCGTCTAACGGCGCCGAGCGTTGCGACGACGAGCACGTGCGTCGGCTCACCGGCGTGGCCGCGCACGACGTAACGGCCGTCGGCCGGGCCCAGTGGCCACGGTGCCTCGACCTGAACAAAACGGAAGTTGAGTCGCTCGGACAGGGGCTGCGAAGCTACCAGCCCCGGCGCCCTGCGTCGCGGCCGGTTGGCTACCGTGGAGGTGTAAGCAAGCCAGCTAGGAGTCCTAGATGACCGATGAAACTGCTGAAGGACTGAAGGATCGATTGACTCGCGGCAGCGAGGATGCGATCGGGCGGGTCGCGCAGGAGCTGCTTGAAAACCCGATCGTTGCTGGTGCAGTCGCGCGCGCATTCGAGGCGCGCGAACGTGCGACGCAGGCTCAGGAAGTGGCGATGGGTGCGCTCAATCTGCCATCGGCGGCGGATCTTGAACGGCTGACACGCCGTGTCCGTTCGGTTGCCCAGCGGCTTGAGGGGATCGAAGATTCGGTCGACCGGCTCGACCAGCGCTTCGCCAACAGCGCGCCGCTCAATCTTGACCAGCGGCTGGCGGCGATCGACGAGAGGCTCGCTGCGATCGAGGTCGCCGTCGCGCCGCCCAATAGCGCTTAGTCGCCAGCGGCCAACAGCACTTCAAGGCCAACCCGGCCAAGTCGCTCGGTGGCGGCTTCCAGCGCAACGCCTTCCAGCCGTTCGCCGCCGCCGGCCGAAGCGTCAGTGACGATCAGCAGTACGGCGAACTTGAGTCCTCGCAGCTGCGCAACCGCAAGCAGCGCTGCGGCCTCCATCTCGACCGCTATCGCTCCCAGTTCACGCCAGCTTTCAACGCGACTCTCGCCGCGCTCGTAGAAGAGGTCGGCGGTGACGACCGGTCCGCTGTGGTCGGCGGCGGCGCTCAGCAGCGCCGTCATCTGACGGTCGGGCAGTAGCGGCTCGGCCGCGCCCAGCGCACGACTTGTGCCGTCGGTGCCAATCAGCTCACTGGCGGCAACCAGCTGGCCGAGCTGCAGCGAATCGCTCAATGCGCCGCATGAGCCGAGCCGGATCGCTCGCTGCAGGCCGAGCTCACAGAGCTCCTCGAGGACGATCGCGGCGCTTGGCCCGCCGATTCCGTGGCTCATCACGGTTAGCAGCTCGCCGTCTGCAGCCTCACCGCTGTAGCCCCAGAGGCCGCGGTTGTGGTTGAACATCTTTGGTTCGGCCGTCAGCAGCTGCGCCAGTGCCAGCGCCCGTCCGGGGTCGCCGGTCAGCAGCGCGCGCGGCGCCAGCGGCGCGGTTGGGTGGATGTGGCGCGGCGTCGCAGGCATTGTCGAGCGGGAGTATGGTGGAGTTATGGCTAAAGATCAGAAGAGTTCCTCAAAAGCGAAGAGCAAGAAACGTGGTTCGCGCAGCGATCAGGTTCGATCGGCTGTCGATCAGGCGTTTCAGACAGCCGGCGCTCAGCTAAGGCCCGATCGCGCTCAGGAGATCGCCGACGAGCTGGCGGCTGCCGCCCAGCGCGTTCGCGACGCCGTCGAGGATGCGCTGCCGCCGACGACCGAGGATCTGAAGCGGCTTGAAGAGCGGCTCGCCGTGATCGAGCGGCGGATCGGCGCGTTGGAGCGGGCGACGCCGGTCGCTACACGGCGCGCCGCGGCGAAGAAGCCGGCCACTGCGCCACGTAAGAAGGCTGCGCCGCGCAAGAAGCCGGCGCCGCGCAAGTCAGCGAGCTGATGGCAGCCGAATTCGATTCCGTTGAGCAGTTCCGCGCTGTGATTGACCGCGCGATGGAGCTGATGAGTGAGGACCCCCAGATGGGTCCGAAGCTGCGCGATGCCGACGTGCCGCAGCGTTTCGAGTTCGACGACCTTGATCTGGTCGTCAACGCCCGCGCCGCGCGTGAAGGCGAGCCGGGCAACCTTTACTGGGAATGGAGCGACGACGTCGATTGGGAGCCGAAGATCCAGCTGACGATGAGCTCCGAGGTTGCCAACCGCTACTTCCAGGGCAAGGAGAACGTCGCGGTCGCGATTGCCCGCCGCCGCATCAAGGTAGGCGGCGACGTCAAGTCGGCGCTGGCGCTGATCCCGATCACGAAGCCGGTCTGCGGCCTCTACTGCTCGATGCTTGAAGCGGAATACCCGCAGCTGGTCGTTTAGCGAACCGGCCGGTTGCTCTGAGATGCGCGCTGACAACCCGCCAGGCGCCGACGATGGCCACGCAGACGAAGACCGCCTGACGGCGGCTGACGCTGCCGAGCGGGTTGGGGCATCGGTCTCAACGCTGCGTCGCTGGGCCTCGCTTGGGCTCTTCCCAACTCACGACATCGCCAACGGTTGGTCCCCGGGCGCGATCTCCCAGGCGCGCTCGCTGGTGAAGCTGCGGGAACGCGGCTACTCGATCGAACAGCTCCAGCAGGCGACCGAGGAGGGCAGGCTTATCAGCTCCAGCTACGAGCTTGTCGGCGAGGTCATCGGCGAGCGCTTCACGCTCGCGCAGGCCGCCAAACAGAGCGGCCTCAAAGCTGAGGTGATCGAGGAGCTGATCGCGGAAATCGGCCTGCCGTCGGCGGCGATCGATGACATTGGCGCCGATGACATCGAGATGTTCGGCTATTTCGCGACGGCGATCGATGCTGGCTTTCCGCGCGACGCGCTGCTGCAGGCGGTACGCGTTTATGGCCAGGCGGCTTCAAAGATCGCCGACGCCGAGGTGCGGCTCATTTACCTGCACGTGCACGAGCCGCTGCTGCGTGATGGCGTCGCAAGTAGCGAGATCGCTGAGCAGATGAACGGCATCACCAACCAGCTGCTACCGCTCTTCTCACCGGTGATCAACCACCTGCACCGCCGCTTCCTCAACCACTTCGTCGAACAGGACATTGTCGGCAGCATGGAGAGCGAGCCAGGCGGCGGTGAGATTGGTCAGGTGCGCGTCGCAATCGCGTTCGCCGACCTTGCCGGTTACACGCAGTTGACCGAGGAGGTCGGCGACGAGGAGGCCGCCGGGATCGTCGAACGGTTTGTCGCCAACGTCAACCAGACGCTGCCGGACGAGGCGCGGATCCTGAAGACGATTGGCGACGAGGTGATGATCGTCTGCTCTGATGCCGGCCCGCTTACCGACTGGGCGGTCGGCTTCCAGATCCTCAGCAACGAGCGGCCGCTGCCGCGGATCGGAATTCACTACGGCAGCGTCGTTTTCCGTGGCGGCGACTACTTCGGCCGCGAGGTCAATCTTGCGGCCCGCGTCGCCGCCCGTGCTGCTGCCGGTGAGGTGCTTGTCACCTGGCCGGTGGTTGAAATGTCGGGTAGGCACATCGAGTTCGAACGGATCGGTGAGGTTCAGCTGAAGGGCTTCACGCAGGCCACTGAGCTGTTCCTCGCCGACCTCGAGGACGAGTCCAAATGAGCGCTGGTCAGGTCGACGCGCTGCTCGGCCGAGTGCGCGAGGGAGGGCTGCTGGTCGAAGGCCAGCCACTTGTCGTACTGCTCTCCGGCGGTCGTGATTCGGCCTGCCTGCTCGACATCGCGGTCCAGCTTTGCGGCCGCCAGGCCGTCACGGCGCTGCACGTTAACTACGGGCTGCGGGCCGAAGCTGACGCAGATCAGGCGCTGGCGCAGCGGCTCTGCGCGCAGCTTGGTGTGAAGATCGACGCTGAACGGGCGGCCGCGCCGCAGACCGGCAACCTGCAGGGCTGGGCGCGTGACCTTCGCTACGGCCTCGGCGCGCGATTGGCGAGCAGTCGCGGTGCCAAGCTGGCGGCCGGTCATACGGCCAGCGATCAGGTTGAGACCGTCCTCTACCGGCTGGCATCGTCGCCTGGGCGCCGCTCGCTCGTTGGCATGCCCGACCAGCGCGGGATCCTCGTCCGGCCGCTGCTGCGGGCTCGCTTTACGCGCCAGGAGACTGAGCTGTGGTGCCTCGAGCGGGGCCTTGAGTGGTGCGACGACGCCAGCAACGAGAGCGACAAGTACGCCCGTGGCAGGATCCGCGGCCAGGTACTGCCAGCGCTGCGCAGCGTCCACCCGGCGACCGACGAGAACATCTTGCAGAGCGCCGAACTGCTGCGCGATGAGGCCGAGGTTTTGGAGATCGTCGTCGATACGGCGCTGGCTGGCAACGACCGGATCGCCGTCGGCCACCTCGCAGCGCTGCCGCCGGCGCTGGCGCGGCTCGTCGTTCGCCGCCTCGCCGAAGCGGCCACCGGCTCACTCTGCCCGCAGGCGGCGGCGAGGCTTGACGAGCTATTGGCACTCGGCGAGGTTGATCGTGATCAGGCCAGCGCAGCGCTGGACATCGGCGGCGGCGCCCGGGCAGTGATTGACGGCGGTGTGCTTCGCTTTGAGCTGTCGCCAAAGCGGGCCGCTCGTCCGGCGGCCGACGGATAGTCTGCGCGGCGATGCCCGATCCCCCGCCAATCGGCGAGATCCTCGTCCAGCCAGACCAGTTGAAGGAGCGCGTCCGTGCGCTGGGCGTGCAGATCAGCGCCGACTACGAAGGGCTTGACCTGTTGCTGGTCGGCGTGCTGAAGGGCGCGACCTTCTTCCTCGCCGACCTGATGCGCAACATCAGCGTCCCCTGCGAGCTCGACTTCATGGCCGTCGCCTCCTACGGCTCACAGACCGACTCCAGCGGCGTCGTGCGGATCCTCAAGGACCTCGACGCTCCGATCGCCGGCCGCGACGTTCTGATTGTTGAAGACATCGTCGATTCCGGCCTGACTTTGCAGTATCTGCTGCGCAACCTTGGTGCCCGCGACCCGCGCTCGTTGGAGGTCTGTTCGTTGCTGACCAAGCCGGAACGGCGCAAGACCGACGTGCCGATCAAATATGTCGGCTTTGAGATTCCGAACCGCTTCGCGATCGGTTACGGGCTTGACCACGCTGAGCGCTGGCGCAATCTGCCGTACGTTGCGGCGCTGAAGCCGCGCGAGCAGCGCTAGGCGGCGGTTCAGCGGCTGTTACCCTGAAGGATCTGTCCCAGCCTGATCATCCACCCGCGATCCGCGTAACGTATCCCCTCCAATGAGCCGTTTTTCCAAGAGCGCAGCCTTCCCGATCCTGATCGTTGTCGTGCTCGCGTTCTTCGCGCAGCGGCTTATCAGCGGCGGCCAAAAGGAGAAAGCTCCGACCTACAGCGAGTTCATCTCGCAGCTCAATGGCGGCCAGCTCAAGTCTGTTGATCTGAAGACGAAGAACAACACAGTCATCGTCATGCCGCGCAGCGGCAAGACCTATGAAACCGGCTTCACCGACGCCGGCTCCGACCGGCTTGAGGCGCAGCTGCAAAGCGCCGAAGGTCAGGGCAAACTTTCCGACGGCTACAACATTCAGGGCCGCAAGACCAACGCCTTGCTCTCGATGCTGACCTATGTGCTGCCGTTCCTGATCTTCATCGGCTTCTGGATCTTCCTGATGAACCAGATGCAGGGTGGCGGTTCGAAGGTGATGTCGTTCGGCAAGTCACGCGCCAAGCGGATGACGGCCGACACGCCGAAGATCACCTTCCGTGATGTTGCCGGTGTTGACGAGGCGGTTGAGGAGCTGCATGAGATCAAGGAGTTCCTCGAAAATCCGAAGAAATTCCAAGCGCTCGGCGCGCGGATCCCGAAGGGCGTGCTGCTTTTCGGCCCGCCAGGGACCGGCAAGACGCTGCTGGCCCGCGCCGTCGCTGGCGAGGCCGCCGTGCCGTTCTTTTCAATCTCCGGCTCGGACTTCGTCGAGATGTTCGTCGGCGTCGGCGCCAGCCGTGTGCGCGACCTTTTCGAGCAGGCCAAGCAGAACTCGCCCTGCATCATCTTCATTGATGAGATTGACGCCGTCGGCCGCCATCGCGGCGCCGGCATGGGCGGCGGCCACGATGAGCGCGAGCAGACGCTCAACCAGCTGTTGGTCGAGATGGACGGCTTCACGATGACCGACAACGTGATCCTGATCGCCGCAACCAACCGTCCCGACATTCTTGACCCGGCGCTGCTGCGCCCAGGCCGCTTTGACCGTCAGATCGTCGTTGACCGGCCGGATCGCAAAGGCCGCGCCCGGATCCTCGACGTTCATACTCGCGGCAAGCCGCTGGCGAAGGAGATCGACACCGATACGCTGGCCGGCCAGACGCCCGGCTTCACCGGCGCTGACCTCGCCAACCTCGTCAACGAGGCGGCGCTGCTCGCCGCCCGCCACGGCAAGCGCGAAGTGACCCAAGTTGAGCTTGAAGAGGGGATCATGCGCGTGATCGCCGGGCCTGAGAAGAAGACCCGCGTGTTGAGCGACAAGGAGCGGCTGATCACTGCCTTCCATGAGATGGGCCACGCAATCGTTGGTCACTACCTCGAGTTCTCCGACCCGGTTCACAAGATCTCAATTGTCAGCCGCGGGCAGGCGCTTGGCTACACAATCTCGATGCCGCAAGAAGATCGTTTCCTGACGACCCGGGCCGAGCTGCTCGATTCGATGGCAATGACGCTCGGTGGCCGCGCCGCCGAGGAGATCGTCTTCGAAGAGATCACGACCGGCGCCTCAAATGACATCGAAAAGGTGACCGCAACCGCTAAACAGATGGTGATGCGCTTTGGCATGAGCGAGCGGCTCGGGCCACGCGTCTTCGGCCGCGATCAGGGCCAGCCTTTCCTCGGCCTCGCGTTTTCCTCAGAGCCTGATTACTCGGATGAGATTGCGCGCGAGATCGATGATGAGATCCGCCGGATCGTCGAATCGGCCCATCAGCGCGCGAAGGACATGCTGACCGAGCACCGTGAGGTGCTTGAGACAACTGCACGGATCTTGCTGAATCGTGAAACGATCGAGAGCAATGAGTTTCTCGCGCTGCTTGACGGCAAGTCGGAGGAGGACGTCTTTGGTCCCGATGAAGCGCCTGCGCCGCCGAACGATGGTTTGCCCGCGGCCGCCGATGAGGCTGAGCGTGAGGGCCCGCAGCCGCTGCCGCGGGCTGGTCTTGCCGGTGGAGCACTTGAGGCGCGCGGTCTCGATCTGCCGGAAAAGCCCGAACCGGCCTGAGCGGCGAAAGCCGGTGCGCTGCTGATGGCGGTGCGATGGAAGGTGATGGGCGTCTGCAACGTGACGCCGGACTCGTTCTCCGACGGCGGCATGCTTGAAAGCGTTGACGCTGCCACGCAGCACAGCCTGGCGATGGTCGTCCAGGGTGCGGCAATCATCGACATCGGCGGCGAATCAACCCGCCCCGGCGCCGATCCGGTCGATCAGGCTGAGGAGCTGCGCCGCGTAATCCCGGTGGTCGAGGCGCTGGCTGGCGCTGCGCCGCAGGTTCAGATCAGCATCGACACGACGAAGGCCGCCGTCGCGCAGGCTGCAATCGAGGCTGGCGCCAGCTTCGTAAATGATGTCAGCGCCTTCACGATCGAACCGCAGATCGCTGCGGTCGTCGCCGAGGCTGGCTGCGACTGCTGCCTGATGCATATGGCCGGCACGCCGCAGACGATGCAGCAGGACCCTCACTACGACGATGTGACGGCCGAGGTGACTGCCTATCTGGCTGAGCGCGCGCAGCTGGCGATCGACGCCGGTATCGCGCCTGAGCGGATCGCAGTTGACCCTGGGATCGGCTTCGGCAAGACGCTCGACCATAACCTCGAGCTGCTAGCCGGGCTGGGGTCGCTCGTCGCGCTTGGCTTCCCGGTCGTGATTGGACTGTCGCGCAAGCGGTTCCTTGGCGAGCTGACCGGCGCTGAGCTGCCTGAGCAGCGGGTCGCGGCGACGGTCGCAGCAAATGTGCTCGCCTTTGCGCGCGGCGCTTCGGTCTTCCGCGTTCATGACGTGCGCCCTACGGTCGACGCGCTGAACGTCGCTGCTGCTACGTTGGCGCGCGATGGACGCTGACGACGAACAGGACGACAACGGCGCATTCGACGACGAGTTCGGCGAGCAGTCAGCTGAGCTGACTGCGACCAGTATCGAGGTCACCGGCCTCTCGCTATACACCCATCACGGCGTCACCGACGCCGAGCAGGAGATCGGCCAACGGCTGGTATTTGATCTGCGGTTCGACGTCGGCGCCTGCGACGCGACGGTCACCGACCGGGTCGAGGACACGGTTGATTACGGGCGCGTCTGCGAGTTTGTCGCGCTGGTCGCTCAGCGGCGCTCGTTCCGCACGCTCGAGGCGCTCTGCACGGAGATTGCTGGCCAGCTCCTCGCTCAGTTTGAAACGCGCGAGGTTTGGGTCAAGGCAACGAAGCCGGAGCCGCCGATCGCTCTGGCGGTCGAGTCGGTTTCGGTCGAGGTTTGGCAGAGCGCGGCCGACCAATGAGCACGCCGTTTGAACTGGCAACCGCAGTCGAGCCACTCGGTGAGGGCAGCTTCGCTGCGACCTGCGACGTTGGCTGGTCGGCGCCGCGCGGGCCGAACGGCGGTTATCTGGCGGCGATTATCGTCCGCGCGATGGCCGCGCAGCTTGCCGACGCGCAGCGCATGGCCCGCTCAATCACGCTGCATTATCTGCGGTCACCGGCTGCCGGGCCGATGCAAGTCTTTGTCAGCGTTGAACGCTCCGGCAGGACGCTCTCAACGCTCAGCGCGCGACTTGAGCAGGACGGCCAAACCTGCCTGCTGGCGCTCGCCGCGTTTGCCGGCTCGTTCTCTGACCAGCGGCCGTTTGCAGCTTCGATCCCGGCCGTCGCTGCGGCGACGGCGATCGAGCCAATCCCGATCCTCGAGCAGATGCCGCCGATCGCGCGACAGGTACAGATGCGTCCGGCGCTCGGCGGGCTTCCGTTCAGCGGCTCAGACGAGGCGATCAGCGGCGGCTGGATGCGGCTCAATGACCCGCAGCAGCTCGACGCGGCGGCGCTGGCGCTGTACTGCGACGCCTGGCTGCCGGCCGTCTTTACTCGGCTGACCGAACCGGTCGGCGCGCCGACCGTCGATCTGACGATCCATTTTCGCGATCCGTTGGCGGCGCTGCAGGTCGATCCGACGGCGTCGGTCCTCGGCGTCTTTCGCTGCAGCACCGCAATTGAAGGTTTCGTTGAGGAAGACGGCGAGATCTGGTCTGCCGACGGCAAACTGTTAGCCCAGAGTCGCCAGTTGGCGCTGCTTGTGCAGCCCGGCAAGTGAGCGGCGCAGGCCAACTCGGCTACCTCGGGCTTGGTTCAAACCTCGGCGGCCGGCGCGAGAACCTTCAAGCCGCAGTCGACGCGATGGCGGCGCACGGGATCGCCGTGCTCGCTTCATCTTCGACCTACGACACCGACCCGGTCGGCCTCGTGCTCGACCAGCCGGCCTTCCTCAACGCCTGCTTGCAGGTCAGCACGGCGCTCGGGCCGGAGCAGCTGCTTGATGCCTGCAAGACGATCGAGGCGGCGCTTGGCCGCGAACTGGAGGGCGGCATGCGCCACGGGCCGCGCCCGATCGATATCGACCTGCTGCTGCTCGGGGATCTGGTCTATCAGAGCGATCGGCTGCGCTTACCGCACGCCGCGACAAGCTCACGCCGCTTCGTCTTGATCCCGCTGCTGGAGCTCGACTTTGATCTGCGCGCGCCGGACGGCTCGCCGCTCAGCGAGGCGCTCGTTGCACTTGGCTTTGACGAGGGGGTGCGCCGCGAAGGCCCGCCACTAACGTTGCCTAGCAGCGCTTAGGCAGCGCTGGGCAGCAGCGCCGCGGGGATCGTCCCGACCGGCGCGTGGCCAGGCGCTTTGGGGAAACAGCGCAGCGCCAGCTCGGAGCAGGGGCGGCCAGCGAAGATCGGGCCAAGGTCGGCAAAGGTCATCAGTAGGCGCAGGCTGGCGGCGATCTGCAGGTCGGCGGCGTTGAACTGTTCGCCGCCCAGTGTGCCGTCGGCGATCCAGCCGTCAATTCGGTCGAGCATGATCGGCAGTGTGCGGAGGTCGTCGGCGTAGGTTGCTTCGCTGGCGCGATTGGCGCGGATCTCAATACCCGTGATCAGCGGCGCAATCGCCTTCAATACCGGTACCGGGACCGGTGGCAGTTTCGAGCCTTCGCTGTACGCCGCCATCAGCTCAGGGTGCGCCTTGAAGCTCGGCCACAGCAGGCGCCGCACGAGCGGCTGCAGAACCTCATCGCCCCAAGCCTCAGCGGCTTCGACTGCAGCCCGCTGCTCTGGAACGGCCGGGAACAGTGGCGGCTGGGCGACTAGCTGGTCAAGCCGGGTGAGGATCGCTCGCGAGCCGCTCAGCTTCTCTGCGTCGATCTGGATGGCGGGGACCGTGCGCGAGCCGAACAGCGCCTTCATCGCTGCCATGTGCATCGGCGGCGGAAACTCGATTACCGAGTAGCGAAGCCCTTTCAGTTCCAATGCGCGCTCGACCGTCGCGCATGGGTGGGAGCCGTTCACCACGAAAAGTCTGATCTTCATTGTCGGCCGAGAGTATCTGTTTGCGACCCGCCGATCCGCGTCGCCCGCTACCGTTGCGCCTATGAGCGTGCCGCCCGTAATCCCCACATCCCGCAACGGCTTCTTTTCAGCCCTCTTTGACATGAGCTTCTCGCGGCTCGTCACGACGCGCGCCGTCAAGCCGCTTTACATCCTGCTGATCGTTCTCGTTTCGGTCGGCCTCGTCGCTTCAATCGTCTCGTCGATCATCGCTGGCTCGATCGTCGGCGTGCTGATCTCCGTGGTTGGCGGCACGATTGTCGCGCTACTGACGATCATCTACGGCCGGATTGTGCTTGAGGTGCTGCTGGCAATCTTCCGGCTGCTGGAGACTAACCGCGAGATCGCTTACCTCCAGCGCCAGCAGCTCGAGCAGCTGCAGCGCGATCCTGCTGCAGGCAACGCTTCACAGCAGTACCCGCCGGCCTCGTAAGCTGGCGCGATGCTGCTCGCAGTCGATGTAGGGAACACGCAGACGCACTTCGGCACCTACGAGGGCGGCGAGCTGGTTGAGCACTGGCGCTTTGCGACGGTTCGCGATTCGACCGCCGACGAGCTGGGCGCCGCGCTGCGCAACCTGATTGAGCTGCGCGGCGTTGAGCTGGAACAGATCGGATCGTCGATCATCTCCTCGACCGTGCCCACGCTGGGGCCGCAGTGGGCCGAGATGACTGAACGCTATCTCGGTCACGAAACGCTGATCGTCGGCCCCGGCTTCAAGACCGGAATGCCGCTGCGCTACGACAACCCGCGTGAGATCGGCGCCGACCGGTTGGTCAACGCCGTCGCCGCCTTTGAGCAGACCCAGGGCGCCTGCATCGTCGTCGATTTCGGCACGGCGATCACCTACGACCCGGTCTCGGCCGACGGCGAGTACCTCGGTGGCATCATCAGCCCCGGTGTTGAGATCTCGCTTGACGCATTGGCCAACCGCGCCGCGAAGCTTCCTAAGGTCGACCTTGAGCCGCCGCGCCAGCTGATCGGCAAGTCGACGATCGAGGCGATCCGCTCCGGCGTGATTTACGGCTTTGCGGCGATGGTCGATGGGATTGTTGCCCGGCTGCTTGATGAGATGGGTGAGGAGACAGCGACGATCGCGACCGGTGGTCTGGCCCATCACATCGTTCCGTTCACGGAGCGAATCGATCGGACCGACGACCTGCTGACGCTTGAGGGTCTGCGGATTCTGTTTGAGCGCAACAGCTGATCGCTGCTCTGGAGCTACGCTTTCTGCGATGACGCTGCCGCCTCTGACAGAGCCGTTCACGATCGGGAAGCTCGAAGTACCCAACCGTGTCGTACTGGCGCCGCTGGCGGGGATCGGCAACTGGTTCGTCCGCCTGCAGGCCAAGCGCTACGGCGCTGGTCTGACGGTCAGCGAGATGATCTCGAGCTTCGCGATCCATCACCGCAACGAGAAAACGATGCGCGACCTACTCGTGATTCACCCGGACGAGCGCAGCTTCGACGGCCCAATCGCCTTCCAGCTGTTCGGTCAGGACGCCGAGGTGATGCGCTCCGCCGCTGCCACCGCCGCTGAGCACGGCGCCGACATCATCGACCTGAACATGGGCTGCCCGGTGCCGAAGGTGATGAAGAACGGCGCCGGCGCGGCGCTTATCTCTGACCCTGCGGTTGCCGTAGAGATCGCCCGTGCCGCGGCTGAAGGCAGCGGCCTGCCGGTGACCGTCAAGCTGCGCTCCGGCCAGCGCAACGGTGAGGTCGACGGCTACAAGCTTGCTCTGAGGCTGGTTGACGAGGCTGGCGTTGCGGCGATCGCCTTCCATCCACGCTCTGTTCAGATGCAGCACAAGGGCTCGCCCGACTTGTCGCTGGCGGCGAAGCTCGTCGCCGAGCTGCCGGTGCCGGTGATTCTCTCCGGCGGTCTGCGCGATCTCGACGCGACGCTCGCCGCGCGCGAGCAGACCGGCGCCGCAGCGGTAATGCTGGCCCGCGGCGCACTCGGTAACCCGTGGCTCTTTGAGCAGCTGCTTGGTATTCGAGAGCAGCCGCCGTCGCAGGCCGAGATCATCGCCGAGCTGGGCTGGGTGATCGATCGCGCCAGCGAGCACTTGGGCGACGAGCGCGCCGGCCGTTATCTGCGGACCTTCTATCCCTGGTACCTCGAACGGCTCGGCAGCGACCGCGCAACGCTTGTCGCCTTCCAGCAGAGCAGCTCGCTTGATCAGGCGCGGGCGCTGCTGGCCGGGCTCGGCCCGGTCACCGCGGCCGCCTGACGGTCGTCACCCCGGCGCCGATCGCTGCCGCCAGCCATCGCTATACTGCCCGATTCGATTGCCGCTGCGCAGGCTCAACTGCCTGCCGGGCAGGCTCGAACTCTCTAAAGAAGCCAGATTCCGATGACCAAAGACGTGATTCTCACCCCAGCCGGCCTGAAGCGCCTCGAGCAGGAACTCGAGACGATGCGCGTCGACCGCCGCCGCGAAGTCGCCGAGCGGATTAAGCAGGCACGCGCATTTGGTGATATCGCTGAAAACTCGGAGTACGACGACGCCAAGAACGAGCAGTCAATGCTCGAGGCCCGGATCGCCCAGCTCGAGGAGCGGCTGCTTGACGCCCAGGTGATCGATAAGAAGAAGATCTCCACTGATGTCGTTCAGATCGGGTGCATCGTCCACCTGAAGGATGAGAAGACCGGCAAGAGTCAGAAGTACACGATCGTCGGCTCAGCCGAGGCAAACCCGGCCGAGCTGATGCTCTCGAACGAGTCACCGGTTGGCCGCGCGCTGATCGGCGGCAAGCGCAACCAGATTGTCTCAGTGCCGGTTCCGAAGGGCGCTGCGCGCAAGCTGAAGATCACCAAGATCGACGTCGGTCTCTAAAGACCGTCATGATCGCTCTCACGTGAGCGACCAGACGAATGACCTGCTTGCCGCTCGGCGAGCAAAGCTTGAGCGGATTCGCGCCGATGGTGTTGATCCGTTTCCGCACGCCTTCGCTGGCGTAACGGCGATTACCGACGTTCAGGAGCCGTGGCAGCAGCTCGAGGCGGGGGCGGAGCGCGACGACGCCTATCGGATCGCCGGTCGCCTGGCAGCGCGCCGCGGTCAGGGCAAGATGGCCTTTCTTGACATCGTTGATCGCAGCGGTCGGATGCAGGTGCAGGCGCGCGCTGACGTGCTCGGCGCTGAGCCGATGGCTCGGCTAGTCGACCTTGACCTTGGCGACCTCGTCGGTATCGACGGAACGATCTTCGCCAGTCGCAGCGGTGAGCTGACGCTGAAGGTGACCGGCTTCACGCTGCTCGCCAAGAGCCTGCGCCCACCGCCCGACAAGCATCACGGCCTGCAGGATGTTGAGACCCGCTACCGCCGCCGCGAACTCGATCTGATCGCCAACAAGGAGGCACGCGAGTTGTTCGTAACTCGTGCCAAGATCGTCAGCGAACTGCGCCGCGCGCTCGACGATGACGGCTTTGTCGAGGTTGAAACGCCGGTCCTGCAGCCGCTCTACGGCGGTGCCTTGGCGCGGCCGTTCGTCACCCATCACAACTCGCTCGACCGCGACCTTTACTTGCGGATCGCGACCGAGCTGTACCTCAAGCGCTGCATCGTCGGCGGACTTGAGCGCGTTTACGAGCTTGGCAAGGACTTTCGTAACGAAGGGTTGTCGACAAAGCACAACCCCGAGTTCACGATGGTTGAGTGGTACGAGGCCTACGCCGACTACAACGATGCGATGGACCGCGTTGAACAAATCGTGATCGTGATCGCGGCGGCGATCGGCTACGACGGGCCGTATAACTTTGCCGCGCCCTGGCCGCGTCTGCCGCTGGCCGAGGCGATCTTGAACGAGACCGGGATCGACATTAGCCAGCACAGCGATCGTGAATCGCTGGTCGCAGCGATCGAAGCCTCCGACTCCGTCCGGCTTGAAACCGACCAGCGCGCCTGGCCTTCACTGGTCGACGACCTGCTCAGCAAGTACGTCGAGCCGCGGATCACCGACCCGGTCTTCATCATCGATTACCCGGTCGCGCTGTCGCCGTTTGCCAAGGCGCACCGCAGCCAGGCCGGCCTGGCCGAGCGCTTTGAGGCCTTCTGCGGCGGACTGGAGTTCGCCAACGCTTTCAGTGAGCTCAACGACCCGGACGAGCAGCGCCGCCGCTTTGAGGATCAGCTGCGTCTCGCCGAAGCTGGCGAGGAGGAGTCGCAGCCCTACGACGAGATCTTCGTTCAGGCACTTGAGCAGGGGATGCCGCCGACCGCCGGCGTCGGCCTTGGGATCGACCGGCTGGTGATGATCTTGACCGGCCGCGATTCGATTCGCGAGGTCGTTCTGTTTCCCGCAATGCGCGACTGAGCGGCCAAAGCAGCGCGTCGGCGCGCCAGCCTTCGCTGTTAGAATGGCTCATGTCCGCATTTCTTAGCCGCCCGTTCATCCGTTGGCCCGTCAGGGCCGGTAAGTAGTGTGAGCAGCGGCACTCCAGGAAGGACACGCAAAAGATGTTTGAGCGATTTACAGAGCGCGCCCGTCAAGTCGTAGTCCTTGCCCAGGAAGAGGCCCGGACGCTCAAGCACAACTACATCGGTACCGAGCACATCCTGCTCGGCCTGCTGCGTGAAGAGGAGGGCCTGGCGGCCCGCGTGCTTGAAAGCCTCGACATCACGACCGAGCGCGTCCGCGCCCAGGTCGTTCGGATCGTCGGCTCCGGCGAAGAGGTCACCTCCGGTCAGATTCCATTCACGCCGCGCGCCAAGAAGGTGCTTGAGCTGGCGCTGCGTGAAGCTCTTAGCCTCGGCCACAATTACATCGGCACCGAGCACATTCTGCTTGGACTCGTGCGCGAAAACGAAGGCGTCGCAGCCCGCATCCTGCTCGACTTTGACGCCGACTCGGAGAAGATCCGCAACGAAGTGATTCGGATGCTTTCCGGCCCCGGCGGCCGCCGCCAAGGTTCATCCGGCCAGTCGCAGGGCGGATCGTCCGGCTCGGGCGAAGGTAAGAAGTCATCGAAGCTGCTCGACCAGTTCGGTCGCAACCTGACGCGGCTTGCCTCGGAAGGCAAGCTCGACCCGGTCGTCGGCCGCGAGACCGAGATCGAGCGGATCATGCAGATCCTTTCGCGTCGCACGAAGAACAACCCGGTGCTGATCGGTGAGCCTGGTGTCGGCAAGACGGCCGTCGTTGAAGGGCTCGCGCAGCGGATCATCAACGCCGACGTGCCGCAGCTACTCGCCGATAAGCAGATCTACACACTTGACTTGGCGGCGCTGGTTGCCGGTTCGAAGTACCGTGGCGAGTTTGAGGAGCGGCTCAAGAAGGTGATGAAGGAGATCACTCAGCGCGGCGACATCATTCTTTTCATCGATGAGATCCATAACCTCGTCGGTGCCGGCGCAGCGGAGGGGGCAATCGACGCCGCCTCGATTCTGAAGCCGGCGCTGGCGCGCGGCGAACTGCAGACGATCGGCGCGACAACGCTCGACGAGTACCGCAAGTATCTCGAGCGCGACAGCGCGCTGGAGCGTCGCTTCCAGCAGGTTCGGGTGGAGGAGCCGACGATCGAGGAGTCGGTCCTGATCCTCGAAGGCCTGCGCGACCGCTACGAAGAGCACCACAAGATTAAGATCACCGACGAGGCGCTGCGCGCAGCTTGCGATCTGGCCGACCGCTACATTGCCGACCGTCAGTTGCCCGATAAGGCGATCGATCTGGTCGATGAGGCTGCTTCACGGATGCGGATCAAGACGATGACGGCGCCTCCGGTCTATCGCGAGCTCGAGGACGACATCGAGCGCACGCGCCGCGACAAGGAGACGGCGATCGAGGATCAGGAGTTTGAGAAGGCGGCAGCGCTGCGCGATGACGAACGCAAGCTGACCCAACGCAAGCGCGAACTTGAGGACGAGTGGCGCAGCGGCGAAGGCGAAGGTCCACGGCCGAAGATTGGCGAGGAAGAGATCGCCGAAATCGTCTCAATGTGGACAGGCATTCCGGTCTTCAAGCTGACCGAAGCCGAGACCGCCAAGTTGGTACGGATGGAGGAAGAGCTTCACAAACGCGTGATCGGCCAGCACGCCGCCGTCGAGGTCGTCTCAAAGGCGATCCGCCGCTCGCGTGCCGGGCTCAAGGACCCCAAGCGCCCAACCGGCTCGTTCATCTTCCTCGGCCCGTCCGGTGTCGGCAAGACTGAGCTGGCGCGGACGCTCGCCCAGTTCCTGTTCGGCGACGAAGACGCGATGACGCGGATCGACATGTCGGAGTACATGGAGAAGCACGCCGTTTCGCGCCTCGTCGGCTCACCTCCCGGCTACATCGGCTACGACGAGGGCGGCCAGCTGACCGAGGCGGTCCGCCGCAAGCCGTACTGCGTTCTACTGCTCGACGAGATCGAGAAGGCCCACCCCGACGTCTTCAACATCCTGCTGCAGATCCTTGAGGATGGCCGTCTGACCGATTCGCAGGGGCGCACCGTCGACTTCCGTCACGCAATCGTGATCATGACGTCGAACATCGGCGCTCAGGAGATCGCGCGGAACACGCCGCTCGGCTTCGCGATCTCAGAGGACGAGACAGGGATCACCTATGAAGACATGAAGGGTCGGATCATGGGCGAGCTGAAAAAGGTCTTCCGGCCTGAGTTCCTCAACCGGATCGACGATGTGATCGTCTTCCACAAACTGCAGAAGCAGGAGATCAGGACGATCGTCGAACTGCTGCTGGTGCGGATCCGTGAAACTTTGGCGGAGCGCGAGCTACAGCTTGAACTGAGCGACGCGGCGAAGGACCTACTGGTCGAAAAGGGCTGGGACCCGTCAATGGGTGCGCGGCCGCTGCGGCGGGCGATCCAGCGCTACATCGAAGATCCGCTGGCCGACTTTGTACTCAGGTCAGAGCTGACGCCTGGAGGTACGGTGCTGGTCGAGGTCGCGCCGGAAGACTCTGAGGAGGAGATGACGCTGACCGTGATCGAGCCAGCCAAGGTGCCGGCAGCGGTCGGCGCGTCGGAGCAGAGCCACGACGGTGATGACGACAGCGATGACGACGCTGACGGCGGCGCTGAGCCGGCGGCGCCAGACGAAGCCGACGGTGACCAGCCGGCATGAGCGACGATCCGGTCGTGATCACGGTCCGCGATAACGGGCCGTACAGGGTGACGGGCCCGGTTGTGCTTGAGGACGCCGACGGCAATCGCTTCGACGTCGCTGGCCGTGTGGCGCTCTGCCGCTGTGGACACTCCCAGACTAAGCCGTTCTGCGACGGCGCTCACAAAGAGGCCGCGTTTTCGGCCTGTGAGCGGGTCGATCCGGACGCCTGACGGGGAGAAGCCGTCCCCGCCGCCGCCTAATCTCGCGAGGTGGCCCGTTCAACATCAGTGTTCGTCTGTTCCTCCTGCGCTCACCAGGAGGCCAAGTGGCACGGCCAGTGCTCGCAGTGTGAGCAGTGGAACACGCTGGCCGAGGAGCGCGCACCGGCGCGTAGCGGCGGTAAACGGACGCTTGGCGCGCGCGCCGCAGCCCGCGCCGACGCGGCCGGCCCGGTCGTGCTGCGCCAGCTGGAATCGGACAGCACGCCGCGGCTACAGACCGGGATAACGGAGTTGGACCGGCTGCTCGGCGGCGGCATTGTGCCGGGCTCGATGGTTCTGCTCGGCGGCGCTCCAGGGATCGGCAAATCGACGCTGATCACGATGGCGCTCGGCCTGATGCAGGCCGCTGGTAACAGCACGCTGTACATCTCGGGCGAGGAGTCTGCGGCGCAGATCCGGCTGCGCGCCGAGCGGCTCGAGCAGGGCTCGGCGCCCGGCGCGCTTGACATTCCCGTGCTGGCCGAAACCGACCTTGATGCTGTGCTCGCCGTGATCGAGGCGGAGCGGCCCGCCGTCTGCGTCGTCGACTCGGTTCAGACGCTGGCAAGCGGCGATCTGTCGGGCGCCGCCGGCACGGTCGGTCAGGTGCGCGAGGTCGCGGCGCGGCTGATCGAGCTGGCAAAACGGACCGACACGGCAATCATGCTGGTCGGCCACGTGACGAAGGATGGATCACTTGCCGGTCCGCGTGTGCTCGAGCATCTGGTCGACTGCGTACTGCAGTTTGACGGCGAGCGCGAGCGCACCTACCGGACACTGCGCGCCGTCAAAAACCGCTTTGGTGCCACCAACGACGTCGGCGTCTTTGAGATGCGCGACGGTGGCCTGGTCGAGGTGCTCGACGCCAGCGAGCGCTTTGTCAGTGAGGCGACGCGCGCCCCCGGCAGCGTCGTGTTGGCGGCGATGGAGGGCTCTCGGCCGCTGCTGGTTGAGGTGCAGGCGCTCGTCTCAGCGAGCGAAATCGTGCCGCCGCGGCGGCTCTGCAGCGGTGTTGACCGCAACCGACTGGCGCTGGTGCTGGCGGTGCTGGCTCGCCACGCCGGCGTCTCAACCGGCAGCGCCGACGTCTTCGTCAACGTTGTTGGCGGTGTGCGCGTCGATGAGCCGGGCGCAGATCTGGCAATAGCGCTGGCCGTCGCCAGCGCCGCCAGCGGCACGGCGCTCAGCGCCGCGGGCGCCAACCCGCTCTGCGCCTTTGGCGAGCTTGGCTTGACCGGCGAGCTGCGCTCCGTCGCGCACCAGCTGCGCCGTGAGCAGGAAGCCGAGAAGTTTGGCCTGACCCAGCTGATAACGCCGCAGCGGGCAACGACGCTGCGCGAGGCGCTGAAACTGGCTGGAAACGGGGCTGAAAGCGATTCTGCACGCCGCGCGGCATAGCGCGAGCGTCGAGGCGCTCTGTTAGAATGGGCCATTATGGCGCGTCAATCAGGGGGAGATTCAGCTGACTCAGCTATGCGCCAAGAGACGCGACTTGTCCGTGCGCTGGAGATGGTTGCGCCCGGAACGGCGCTGCGTGAAGGGATCGACAACGTCGTCCACGCCCGTACCGGCGCGCTGATCGCGGTCGGCGATCCGGAAGAGATCAGCTTCATGTTCTCGGGCGGAATCCGCCTCGACATCGACTACTCGCCAGCCTTCCTCTACCAAGTCGCAAAGATGGACGGCGCGATCATCCTTAACGCCAACGCGACGAAGATCGCAATGGCCAATGTTCAGCTGATGCCCGATCCAACGATCCTCTCGCTCGAGACCGGCACGCGCCACCGTACGGCCGAGCGCGTCAGCAAACAGAGCGACTCGTTGGTGATTGCCGTCTCGCAGCGACGCGAGATCGTTTCGCTTTACGTCGACGGCGCAAAGTACATCCTTGAGGACATTCCGACCGTCCTTGCGAAGGCCAATCAAGCGCTGGCAACGCTCGACAAGTATCGGGCCCGCCTCGACCAGGTTTCAACGCGCCTGACGGCGCTTGAGTTTGAAGGCGGCGCGACGCTGCATGACGTGCTGACCGTTCTTCAGCGCTTCGAGCTGGTTACGCGGATGGCCGCTGAGATTGAGCGTTACATCGTCGAGCTTGGCGCCGAAGGCCGGCTGATCGAGATGCAGCTGGAAGAGACGCTGCATGGCACCGCCGCCGATAAGGCTGCCTTGGTGCACGATTACCTCGTCGACGAGGGCGATGACCACTTTGCCCAGGCGCTTGAGCAGCTCGGTCGCCTTGACCATCAGGACCTGCTGGACTTCGGCCGCCTCGCCGAGCTGCTCGGCTACGACCGCAAGGTCAACACGATCGACTACCCGGTATCGCCGCGCGGCTACCGGATCCTCGGTTATATCCCGCGCCTGCCGAAGCTGGTTGTCGGCAATATCGTCGCTGCCACCGGCGGGCTCGAGGAGCTGCTCGCCGTTGGCGATGCGCAACTCGAAACAATCGAGGGTGTCGGCGAACAGCGTGCCAAGGAGATCCGCGAGGGCCTGCGCCGGTTGCAGGAGATCAACCTCGTCGATCGGCACATGCAGAGTTGAAGCTCGTATTGAAAGGACGGCGTCGGCATTGCTGCCTCGCCGGTGATGAAGGAGAACATCATTCCCCAGACAAATGAACAGCTAATTGACGATCTTAAACTGCCGGTGCTTGAGCACATCGAGTTTGAGTGCGGCGACAACGTCGTCTACCCGCACCACGGCGCTGGCAAGGTGCTGAAGAAGGAACCACGCAACATGCTGGGCGAAAAGCGCGTCTATCTGACGATCAAGATTCTCCACAACGACATGACCGTGATGGTCCCGTCGGAGAACGCCGCTATCGCCGGCCTGCGCCGCGTGATTGATCCAAAGACGGTCAAGAAGGTGCTGGCGGTGATCCAGGATGACGTTTCGGAGATGCCGAAGAACTGGAACCGCCGCTTCAAGCACAACCGCGACAAGATCAAAACCGGCGACATTTACGAGTTGACTGAGGTTGTCCGCAACCTCGCGATCCGTGAGCACGACAAGGGCCTGTCGACCGGTGAGAAGCAGATGTACACCCGCGCCAAGAAGATTCTTTCGTCGGAGCTGATGTACGCGCTCAACATGGATGAGGAGCAGGCCGACGAACATCTTGATGCTCTGCTCGCCGAGTCGGCGGGAGTGAAGGCCTAAGCGGCCTCGATGATGTCGGCAACCGCGGTCGCGCTGGTCGTGGCCGCCGGACGTGGCGAACGGCTCGGGTCAGACGGACCTAAGGCGTTTGTCGCGCTGGCCGGCCGACCGATGCTTGACTGGTCGATCGCGGCACTCAGTGCGGCGCCGCAGATCGGCCAGATCGTCGTTGCGCTGCCTGAGGGCTGCGAGGCGCCGCAGGGGACGCTGGGGGTCGTTGGCGGCGCTGAGCGCTCGCAATCGGTCCGTAACGCGCTTGCAGCCTGTGATCCGGGTGCCGGGGTGGTCCTCGTGCACGACGCGGCGCGGCCGCTGCTCAGCGTCGCTCTGGTCGAAGACTGCCTCGCAGCGCTGGAAGGCGACGGTGGCTGCGATGCGGCGATTGCCGCGGCGCAGGTCACCGACACGATTAAACGCTCGCCTGACGGCGTGACAGTTGTTGAGACGCCGCAGCGAAGTGAGCTGTGGGCTGTTCAAACGCCGCAGGTTTTCCGCCGCGCTGCGCTGGAGCGGGCATTGGCCCGCAGCGACGACGAGCTGGCAGCTGCCAGCGATGACGCGATGCTGGTTGAGGCGGACGGTGGCACAGTACGGCTGGTTCACAGCACGCCCGACAATCTTAAGATCACGACGCCGGCCGACCTTGCGCTGGCTGAGCTGTTGCTGGCCGACCGCGCCGCCGGGGCAGGTGCACGGTGAGCGAGACGCGCAACGGCCTCGGCGTCGACTCGCACCGGCTGGTCGCTGGGCGGCCGCTGATTATTGGCGGGATTGAGTTTCAGTCCGAGCTGGGGCTTGACGGCCACTCCGACGCCGACGTGCTGACGCATGCTGTTATCGACGCGCTGCTCGGCGCCGCCGCGATGGGCGACATCGGCGCCCACTTTCCCGATAGCGACGAGCGCTGGCGCGGCGCCGACTCAATCGACCTGCTGAGCAAGGTTGCGGGAATGCTCGTCGGCGGTGGTTTCAGCGTTGTAAATATTGACGCCACAGTGATCATTGAGCAGCCGAAGATCGGCCCGCGCCGGGCCGAGATCGCCGAGCGGATCGCCGCTGCGCTGGGGATTGAGGTTGGTCGCGTCAACGTCAAGGCGACGACGGCCGAGCAGATTGGCGCCTTCGGCCGCGGCGAAGGCGCCGCCGCAATCGCTAGTGCGACGCTGCGCTGCGGCTAGCCGCTGGCGTAGATTGGCGCTGTGCGCACGATTCAAATCCATGACACGCGCCGCGGCGAGCTGGTCACGCTCGAGCCGCGCGATCCCGGCAAGGTGTCAATCTACGCCTGCGGTCCGACCGTCTACGGCCGGATTCATGTCGGTAACGCGCGGCCATTTGTCGTCTACTCGCTGCTGAAGCGATTCCTCGAGCATGAGGGCTACCAGGTGACCTTCGTCGCCAATATCACCGACGTTAACGACAAGATCTACGATGCCGCAAACGCCGCGACGCCGCCGCAGCCAAGCGCGCTGCTGGCCAGCGAGATGGCCGCCGCCTATATCGACGACACCGATGCGATCGGTCTCGGTCGGCCCGACTTTGAGCCGCTGGCGACCGAGACGATCGGCCCAATCATCGACTTGATCAGCACGTTGATCGAGCGCGACGCGGCCTACGCGGTCGAAGGCGACGTTTACTTCCGCGTCCGCTGCGACCCCGATTACGGCACGCTTTCGCACCGCTCGCTCGACTCTCTGGACCAGGGGGAGGGGACGCAGGGCAGTGAACGCAAACAGGACCAGCTCGACTTTGCCTTGTGGAAGGCTCAGAAGCCGGGCGAGGACACCGCCTGGGAGGCGCCGTGGGGCCGCGGGCGGCCCGGCTGGCACATCGAGTGCTCGGCAATGGCCGAACAACTGCTCGGCCTCGACTTCGACATCCACGGCGGCGGCAACGACCTCGTTTTCCCGCACCATGAAAACGAGGCGGCGCAGACGCGGATCGCGCGCGGCGCCGAGCTGGCACGGATCTGGATGCATAACGGCATGCTCCAGCTCGACGGCGAGAAGATGGCAAAAAGTGTCGGAAACATCGAGTCTTTGGCCTCTGTCCTTGAAAAGTGGGGGCGCGACGCGTTGGTTCTGTTCTTCGTCTCCGGCCACTACCGCCAGCCGCTGCTGTTCTCCGATCAGAGCCTTGAACAGGCGCGGACCAGCGCGCGGCGGATCAGCGCCGCAGCGACGAAGCTCGGTGACGGTCCGTCGCCGCCTGAGCTGGCGCCGCAGCGTGACCAGTTCTTCGCCGCATTGGCCGATGACTTCAACACGCCGCGTGCGCTGGCGGCGCTGCACGGCTGGATCGCAGCCGCGGCCGCCCATTCCGGCGCCGGTAATCGCGATCTGAAGCAGATGTTGACGGTGCTGGGGCTTGAGAGCCTGCTGACCGCTGCCCCCGAAGCTGTCCAGCCGGACGAGCTTGCACTTGGGCTGCTGGCTGAGCGCGAGACGGCGCGCGCGGCGAAAGACTGGGAACAGGCCGACCGGCTACGCGACCGGCTGAGCGAGCTCGGTTGGCAGGTGCGCGACGGCGACGACGGCGGATCGCTCGTGCCGCTGTGATCATCTATGGCCGCAACGCCGTCCATGAAGCGCTGCACGCCAATCGACGGCGGGTCGAGCAGGTCTGGGCAACCGACAGCGCATCGCGTGAGTCGTGGCTCGACAAGGCAAGTCAGATCACGCGCGTAAGCGCGGCAGAGATCGACAAGATCGCCGAAAGTGGCGGTAACCAAGGCGTTTGTGCACGGATTGAGGGTTACCATTACGTCGGCGCAGCCGAGCTGCTGGCGAAGCCTGATCCGCTAATCATCGCGCTCGACGAGGTTCAGGACCCACAGAATCTTGGCGCAATCTGCCGCACCGCGGAGTGCATCGGCGCGACCGGTGTCGTTATTACCGAGCGCCGTTCGGTCCACGTCACGCCGGCCGTCTGCAAGGCCTCAGCTGGCGCCGTGGAGTGGCTTTCGATCGCCAAAGTTGGCAATCTGGCAGACTTTCTCGGCGATGCGAAGAAGGCCGGCTGTTGGTGTTACGGAGCCGATGCGGGCGCCGATGCGGTCGACTACCTGTCGCCCGACTACCGCGGTGGCGTCGTACTCGTGCTTGGCTCCGAGGGCTCGGGATTACGGCCGCGCGTTGCCGCCTCGTGCGACGCGCTGGTCAGCCTGCCGATGCGTGGGAAGCTCGATTCTCTCAATGCCAGCGCCGCCGCAGCAGCCCTGATGTACGGAATTCTGCCTCGCAGGGCTTGACAGGGCTCCATAACTGTGCGATAACCCCCCTGCTTGAGGCTCTACCTCAGGTTGACATACATAACAATTGTAACGTTCGCAGCTGGCGCCAGGGGAGGAGTGCGCCACTGAGCTCGTCCGACCTCTCTCTAGTGAAATAGGGGAGAAAGGATTGCTCGTGGCCCGTATTTTCGCTTCGTCTCAGTCTCAACTACAGGTTGATGACGGCTATCTGATTGCCCTCGCAAAGCAGGGTGACCCGACCGCCTATGACCGGCTCATTCGCCGCTACCACGGATTCGTCCGTTTGAAGGCTTCGTCCTATTTTATCGCCGGTGGTGACAGCGATGATCTGCTGCAGGAGGGGATGGTCGGCCTTTACAAAGCGATCCGCGACTACCGCACCGATCGTCAGTCGAGCTTTCGCAACTTCGCCGAGCTGTGCATCACGCGGCAGATCATCACTGCGGTCAAGACGGCGACGCGCAACAAGCACGTTCCGCTCAACCAGTACGTCTCGTTCGCAACGACGCCTGCCGGCGCCAGCGAAGGCGAATCGACACTCGAGGAGATGCTGCCCGGATCTACCGTCCACGACCCGGCCAATCAGGCGATCTCGTCGGAAGAGCTGCGGGCGCTGGTTGACTGCCTGTCGTCAACGCTCTCCGAGCTTGAGGCGCGCGTTCTGGCGCTCTACCTCGACGGTCGCTCCTACGAGGAGATCGGTGGCCTCGTTGACTGCGAAACAAAGACCGTTGACAACGCCCTGCAGCGGGTCAAGCGCAAGGTCTCCGGCCACCTTGACAGCCGCAACGTGACCGCCTAGCTGCCGGGGTTGAGCTAATCGGCGTCTGCGAGCCGCCGCTCGATTAGACTTGTACGTCGTGCCAACGACCGGTGACAAACTTCAACTATTACAAGGCTTCACCTTTCCCGAAGGTGACCCCAGCGGCCGGCGCTATCCCGTACCCGGTTGGGATCGGCGTGCTGCTGTTCGGCGGTCGTCGCCAGCTGATCTCGAAGAACCGCGTCTTCGGTAACTGGGGTGCCGGTATTGGCCTGATCGAGCAGCTGACGATGGCCAAATCAGGACCCACCTACGACAACTCGCTGCCGGTGGGGACGGAGGCGTGGAAGCTCGTCGACAACCGTGTGACAAACAACATCACAGGCAACGGCGGCAAGGATCTAAACGGCCGCGACCTGTTCTACGACGGTTCCGGCTCAGGTAACTGCTTCTCCGGCAATCAGCTCAGCGCTGGGGTCGAGAATACGCCTGCCTTCAATCCGACGGCCTTCCCGGCCTGTAACGCTGCAGGCGCTGCCGGGCCAGCCAACACGTTTAACGAGGCCGCTCAGAATGAGGGAGTCAACTGGGCGCTCGGACTGTTGTTGTCAGGCGGCCCGAGCGGCACGATTGCCCAGCCAACGTCGAGCGTTTACAAGGGAACCAAGCCATTCCCGAAGGCCGCCGGCGGAGCTTGGTCGGTATGGAACAAGCGAGTTCCGGTGCCGAAGCATCCGTGGTAAAGGCGCTCTCAACCAGCGCACTGCTCGCCGCTCTGGCCGCTCTGGCCGCCGCCGTCCCCGCCGGTGCGGGGACGGCGGACGGCCGCGCTGCGGCGGTTACGAAGGCCGGCGTCTGGGATGCCGGGTTTACGCCCCCGACGATCAAGATCAAGAAGAACGGCTCCGTTAAGTGGGTCTGGGGCGCAGGCAACGCCGATGCTCACAACGTCACCCTGAATAGCGGGCCGCGCGGCGTTAAGATCTTCTTTTCACGTAAGGCCGCGTCAGGCTACAGCTACAAGTTCAGGAAGGCTGGCAAGTACGTGATCTTCTGCACCGCTCACCCCGGCAATCAGCAGACGATCATCGTCAAGTAGCCGGCGCCGGCGCTCAGCCAGCGAACGGCAGCACTGCAAGCACGATAACGGCGTAGTGGGTGCCGGCCGCGCCGGTTACCAGCGAGTGGAAGATCTCGTGGTAGCCGAAGGTCTCAGGCGCCGGATCGGGGCGGCCGATCGCGTAGATGATGCCGCCGGCGGTGTAGAGGACGCCGCCCAGCGCCAGCCCCGCCAGCGCCACCCAGCCGAGTGCACTGAAGATCTGCGGCACCGCGAGAATCCCTACCCAACCCAGCGCGACGTAAACCAGCACGCTTAGCCATTTCGGAGCGTTGACCCAGAGCAGCGTCAGCAGCACGCCGGCCAGGGCTCCGCCCCAGGCGATCGCAAGGATCGTGACGGCGAGCGTGCCGTGGACGACGAGCAGCGCGAACGGTGTAATCGAGGCGGCGATGAAGACAAAGATCATTGAGTGGTCGAGCCGGCGCATCCAGGCGCGCGCCTTCGGCTTCCAATCGTGGCGGTGATAGAGCGCGCTGATCCCGAACAGGCCGCAGATCCCAGCGGCATAGATCAGCATCGCGAAAACCTCACGCTCACCATTGGCGAGAGCCACTAGTACCGCCCCCAACGCCAGTGCGCTCCAAAACGAGTAGTAATGGATTACGCCGCGCAAGCGCGGCTTGACGCGCGCCGCAAGGGCGCTGGCTTCTTCGCGTAGCCGCTCAACCTTCTCGCCCGCCCCTCCGCGCAGCTGATCGACCTTCTCGCCAGCGTCACTGCGCAGCTGCTCAATCCGCTTGACCATAGGACGAGGGTAGAGCCTCAGAACGTCGCCGTATGGTTGACTCTGATCGAAGCAGTCCTCCCTACTTCAAAAGGAACCACCAAATGCCTGTCGCTTCCTTCGGAACCGACGACGCGCTCGTCGTCATTATCCAGCTCTTCTTCTTGATCATTTGGATCTGGATCCTGATCTTCATCCTGACCGACCTTTTCCGCGACCATGAGCTCTCCGGCTGGTCGAAGGCCGCCTGGGTCCTGTTCCTCGTAATCGTCCCGCTCTTGGCGGCGCTGGTCTACCTGATCGCTCGCGGCGGCGGTATGCGTGACCGTGCAATCGCAGCACAGGTCGAGGCGCAGCAGCAGATGGCTTCATACGTGCGTCAGGTTGCCAGCGGCGGATCGACCGCCGATGAACTGGGAAAGCTGGCCGAGCTGCATAAGGCTGGCTCGCTCAATGACGCCGACTATGCAGCAGCGAAGGCCAAGGTTCTGTCGTAGCGGCTTGACGGGCGACCGTTCAGTCCGCCAGCAGCGCTGCCAGCTTGCCGTCGATGAACGCCGTATCCGCGGCGTCACGGCCTCCTCCTGCGTAATGGCCCCAGTCAGATTGAATTACCGCAAGCTCCGCGTTTGACAGCTGCGCCACCTCGATCTCCGAGTCCTCGGGCGGGAAGTAGAGGTCGGTCCGGCCGGGCATGATCAGCGCCCGCGCGCTGATCGATGCCATCGCGCCGTCAAGATCACCGCCGAAGAGCTTGTTCGCGGCGACATCGCACGACTGCCAGGTCCTGATCATCGCGACCAGATTCCAAGCGTCGCGCCCGACGTAGGTGGCCTCCCAGTATCGAACGAGAAAGTCTTCCAGATCGGTATAGCCGAGCTGCTCCCAGCCGCGGCGCCGGTACCACGCCTGACTCAGCGCCCAGCCCGCCCAGGCCCGCCCCATCGCCCGTAGGCCGCGCAGCGGCGGTGCCTGCGGATCGTCGAGCTCCCACGCCGGGTCGGCGCAGAGAGCGGCGCGCATCCCCTCCAGAAAGACATGCGTGTGGGGCGTCGTTCGTGCCGCGCCGCAGAGGACCGCCAGATTCTCAACATCATCTGGGTAGAAAGCTGCCCAGTGGTAGGCCTGTTGCCCTCCCATCGACCAGCCGACCGCGAGCTTGACCTGATTGACATCGAAGAGCTCGGTAAGCATTCGCCGTTGCAAGCGCACGTTGTCGGCGATCGTCACTAGCGGGAACTGCGAGCACGCTTGGGACGGGTCGGCGTTCGACGGTGAGGTCGAGAGGCCATTCCCGAGCAGGTTTGGAACAACGATGAAATAGCGAGCCGGGTCGAGGGCGAGCTCCGGGCCGATCAGATACTCGTTGTCAGCGTCTGTGCCTCCGTAACGCGTGGGGAAGATGACGACGTTGTCGCGCTCGGCCGAAAGGCTGCCGTAGGTTGCATAGGCAAGCTCGGCGTCAAGCAGTTCTGCTCCCGATTCAAGCTCCAGTGCGCCAGCGGCGAAGGTCCCGTGCTGATCTGCTGGCATAGCGCGTAATAGTCCCACAGATTCAGACTGCCGTCGACCTCGCCGCAGCGGCCAATTGTGGCAGAGATCGCGTCGGCGATTGCGAACCGGGTATCTTGGTCGTCGAGGAGCGGAGAATTTGACTGAGGCTAGTTTCAGAGCAGC